>DATEFT010000876.1:0-24125 GCA_035280505.1 Blastocatellia bacterium
GGCTCTCTCCTCGGTCTCTACGCAGCCTGTGTGGGTGACAATATTCAGAACTCTGATACAAGCTTATGCAGAAGTGGTTGCTTGATCAAGTGGGTCCGGCCGGCGGATTAATTCATGCGGGAATCGACGGCTCAGCCGCCCTGGTCGGCCAAGTCCTTATTTTCCATCCGTTACCGTGGGTGGCCTCGTGAAGTTAACCGGAGCAGCAGCATGAATTATGAGGGGCGACTCCAAGATAACCTTTACAGCGCCACCCACGGTAGCGGATGGGATCTACACTGATCCTGTGACGAGCCGTTCGTTCAGGCCCGCGCTCTTTACATCAACGATGACGATTTCGTGTGGTCTTGCAGAGGTGCCCAGTATAGCAAGCACTCGGGCGGCGAAATTGTTTGGTCGGCTACAGATCCACTTAGATCGAGCAAAAAGAGCTTTGAATTGAGGCTGGAAATGAAGTTCGCGGCGGATTGTCGGGCGGCGAGCGTAAGCGGAAAGACGGAACCGGTGAATCTTCTCCCACCAAGAAAAAATCCGGAGAAGCCCTGGTCTTGCTTATTCAGGGCTTCTCCAGACTTATGAGGATCTACCTGACTGGTCTTATTGAGTCGTGACAGTGCAGGGGACGCCGTTCAACGTCGCGTTGGTCGGCGTGCCGAAATTGCCGCTGACCGTGCCGCCAAAGCCCAGACTGATCGAACTGCCGTTGGGGAAGTTCGCATTGTAGCTGGCATTGGTGATCCTGACGGACTGACCCGACTGGCTGTTCAGCGTGCCGTTGAAGATATTGGCGATCCGCTGATTGCCGGCGAACGAGAAGGTGAAGGTCCACCCGTTCAGGTTGGTCCCGAGATTGTTGGTCAACGTGAGATTGGATTGGAACCCACCCGGGAAGGCGCCGGGCAGGAATCTCACCGAGCAACGGGCCGCACCGTTATTGGCCGCGTTGTTGTTATTGTTGTTGTTGTTATTGTTGTTGTTGTTCGCCGGAGTTGCGGCTGGGGCCGGATTGGCCGCCGGCGCCTTGATCCCCACTGCCGGGACCGCCGCCATATCCACAAAACCGGTAGTCGTGTCGGAGGTTCGCACCGCAACCCCCGCGGCGTTGATGGTCTGAGACTGACCCACCTGCAGGTTCGCGTTGATTTGCGAAAGATTGATCGTATAGAGCCTGCCGCTGGTGAAGAGGATAGCCGTATTGTTCAAATTCTGATCAGTATAGATATCCATGTCGCCGGTGGAGGAAAAGTTGATGGGTTGATTGCGATTATTGGTGTCGACCACCTGACCGATCGTCTGCAGTTGTCCGCCGCCGGTGTTGGAGCTGCCGGTGGCATTCTTGGTGGCGATCGTGATCAACGAATCGTTGTTGGAATCGACCGCATAATAGATGGTGTTGGCGGCGCCGACGTAGTTGTTGGTGTAAGCCCCACCCACGATGCTGGGAGTGCTGCCCGAGTTGCGGTCGCCGTTGGCATAGGCCAGTTGGGTCTGCACGGCGGTCGTCGACAGCGTGGCGCCGACCGCGGCGTAGTTCTGACCGTTGCTCCCCTGGATCCGGACGGCGTCCTGAACCGGGTTGAAATCATAGACCGACTGGAAGCCGCCGCCGAAACTCGACGACAGGCTGCTGATCGGCGTCGCGACGGCATTCGACGTATTGATCGTGACCAGTTGCCCCTGATCCGTCAAACCGTAAAGCAGGCCGTTCGACGGACGATAATCGATCCCGATCAGGTTGCCCTGGCCGGTGCCGGTGATGGTCGCGATCCGGTTGAAATTCTGCGAGCCCGGTTGCAGGACATAGAGCACATTATCGGAATTCAACCCGTAAATCGCCACGTTCGGCAGATTGATGGTGCTCTGCATACTGCTGCTCACCGCCGCGGCGTTCGGAGTACTCTTGGCGCTGGCGGAACCTCTGCTCATCCAGGCGACGGTGACCGAGGTTACAATAGCTAGCGCAATACACGTCAGAGCCGTGAGATACTTTTTATTCATGCTTTTATCCCTCCGTATGGTGTTATAAGATTTTTCATGCTTTTGCCGCTCATAAAATCTTACCCTCTACATGTTCCTCTTTTCTCGGACCTGAGGAGCTGATCCTCACCCGATCCGAAAGTGTCCAGTCACCCCGCAATCAAGGAAGCAGGCCCTTCTCGATTCAGCGAATTAAATACCGATAGATCCGCTTCTTAATTGGAAACAATGAGAGGCTTCAAACTGACGAGAACGAAAGAACTGTAGGAACTCCGGCCAGTAACTGGTGGTACTCGATAACAACTACGGACCCCAGGCAACAGACCTCATGAGTACCTATCGATACTAAAGAGGGAGAACTTCAAGTACGGTACGGGTGAGGTTAGGACAACTAAATTTTTGATAAGTCTTATTAGTCTCTTAATCGTCTTAAAGGGCAACCACACGATACGTTTATTACTACAACATATTGTAACACGAGCTACTCGATAATTAACCTGCTAAATAATTATCTCTGTTTTAACCGTTGGTGGATGGGCCTGGGAGGCGAGAGGCGCGTTCGCGGGGCGGGTCTATTTTTACTCATTAAGATCGATTGATTTTGTGCCGATTGCTATTTGAACCGGCCGGGCGATGCCGCATAATTGACAGCCTTAATTGATCATCTTAAACATAGAAAGTAGAGAAATTGATGCAGTCCCCGTTCAAATCCATCGAGCAGGCTCCGACCGATCCGATTCTGGGCGTGACGGAAGCCTTCAACAACGATCCGAACCCGGCGAAGGTCAATCTCGGCGTCGGGGTCTATCAGGACGCCGCGGGCAAGGTGCCGTTGCTCAAGGTCGTGCGTGAATCCGAATCGCGCTGGGCTCACGAAGAGGCGACCAAAAGCTATCTGCCGATCGACGGCCTTCCGGCTTACAACAGGGAGGTGCAGAAGCTGCTGCTCGGCGCCGATTCCCAGGTTCTCGCCGAATCGCGCGCCGTCACCGTCCAGGGGCTGGGGGGAACCGGAGGTTTGAAGATCGGCGCCGATTTCCTCAAGCGTTTCCTGCCCGGGTCCGAGGTCTGGATCAGCAATCCGAGCTGGGAGAACCACCAGATGCTGTTCGAGGCGGCCGGATTCAAGGTCAACTCTTATCCCTACTACGATCCGGAGACGCACGGACTCGATTTCAACAGCATGCTCGAGACCCTGAAGCGGTTGCCGGCCCGCAGCATCGTCGTGCTTCATGCCTGCTGCCACAATCCGACCGGGGTCGATTTGAATCAGGAGCAGTGGGCGCTGGTGATCGACGTGGTTCGGCATCGCGAACTCGTCCCCTTCCTGGACTTCGCGTATCAGGGGTTCGGCGAGAATCTCGACGCCGACGGTTTCGCCGTGCGGGCTTTTGCGGAGGCCGGGATCCAGTCGCTGGTCGCCAGCTCTTTCTCGAAATCCTTCGCGCTCTATCGCGAGCGAGTGGGAGCCCTGACCATCATCACGGTGAGCGCCGAGGAGTCGAAGCGCGTGCTGAGCCAGGTCAAGCGGGTCATTCGCACCAACTACTCCAACCCCGCCTCGCACGGCGCGCAGCTCGTCGCGATGACGCTGGCGGATCCGGAGTTGCGTCAGGCCTGGGAGGCCGAGTTGACCGAGATGCGTGAGCGCATTCGGCAGATGCGGGAGAAGTTCGTCGCGGGCCTGATCGGAAAAGGGATCGAACAGGATTTCAGCTTCATCAAGGATCAGCGCGGCATGTTCTCCTATTCGGGCCTGTCGCCCGCCCAGGTCCAATACCTGCGCGATAAATACAGCCTTTATATCGTCGGCACGGGGCGCATCTGCGTGGCGGCGATGAACGATCAGAATATCGATTACATCTGCGAGGCCGTGGCGAACGCGCTGCAGGCCTGCCCCTGAGCCCGAGCTCTATCTCGCGGAACACACGAAAGGCCGCTGATTTCGCGTGTTCCGCGTGTTTCGCGGTTTATCTCCGGCCGTCGAGATTGGCCCACTCGCCCGATTGGATGAAGCTGGCCCAATAGTAGGGATGCTGCTGCCGGGCTTCCCGGAGCATCTTCAACTGGACCTGCCTCAGCGCCTCGCCTCGTCCCTGACCCTGGTTCAAACCGTTGTAGTAGGCGACCATCAACTCGCGGGTCCACCGGTCCGAGACCGGCCAGAGGCTCATGACCTGGGTCTCGGCTCCGGCCAGCACCAGGGCGCGGCGCAGTCCGTGGACTCCGTCGCCGTTCTTCACTTCGCCCACCGCGGTATCGCAGGCCGAGAGCACCACCAGTTTCGTCCCCCACAGGTTGAGCCCCGTCACCTCGAGCGCCGTCAGAATTCCGTTGTCGTCCCGCTGCTGCTCGTTGGCTCCGGCCAGCGCCAGCCCCGACCGCAGCAGCGGGTTCCGAAGGCGGACGCCGCTCTTCCCCGTCTGTCGCAGCAAGCGGGCGGGCTCGTCGGCCGACGACCGGCCGAGCGCCGTCAGATTCTCATCCTCGAGAAAGAAGCCGTGGGTCGCGATATGCAACAGCGAGGGCCCCCGGACCTGCATCAGCGCGGTTTTGCTCGCCTGGCGTCTCGTGAGCAGGGTCGCCTGGGGCAACAGCGCGTGCAGGGCTTCGCCCTCCTGTTCCGTGTAAGGCAACTCGGGAAAGTAGACGTGTTCCAGCAGGCTGCCGCCCGCTTCGCCGCCGCCCGGTCTCTTCTTCTGAATCAGGAGCCGCGTCCCCGCCACCCGGCGAATGCCGCCGAAGTCCGGATCCGCGATCACCACCGGCCCGCTCCGGCTGCCCCTGGTCGCCTGCAGGCGCAGCAGGTCGCGCCCGCTGATCAGATAGCTGATCGAGAACCGTTCGACCAGGTACTTTCCCCGTTCATCGACCAGGGCGGCGAAGGGGAGCAGGTTGAGCGAACCGTCCGGAGAGATCAGCAATCGGGTTCGCTCGCCGACCAGTGGGCGGAGCGGTTGAAAGATCCGGCGGTCGAGGGCGCGGGCCAGCCTCTTCACATCTTTTCGTTTGGGATCGCAGAGCGCCCGGCGCAGCAGCGCAATGGCCTCGTCGATGGGTTTGGCCGGGCCCAGTTCTTTCCAGCGGATCTCTCCCTCCCGGGACCAGACATAGGCCGCATAGTGGAGCGGGCCATAGGCCTGGCTGCTGTTCGCGGTGGCGGCGTCGAAGGGACGGTAAGAGGCGAACTCGATCAGGGCCGCGCCGGACGGAATGGCGGCCTGCACCGTCTCCCGGGTGACCGGCAGCGGTTGGATGCGGAGTTCGCCGCTGCGCCGGCTGATATCGGCCTCGTCTTTGTCGGCTTGATCTTCGAGCTCCTTGATCCGGGCCTGATATTGCTCGGCGGTCAGGTTCTGCGGTCCGCCGAGGGCGAGCCGGGCGATCTGTGAACGGGTCCGGATCAACCGGTCGAGCAGCGCCTGGTCGTCGGCATTGAATCGGTCGCGCAGGAGGTTGAGCGTTTCGGCCGCGGCATCGAGCGCGCGCGCCTTGCGTTGTTGGATGACGGTGGCGGCCAGGTCTCGCGCCTGGGGATCCTGCGGCGCGTACCGGAGGTGGAGCGAGACGATCAGGTCGGCCTGCTTGGAGAGCGTGGCGAGATAGGCCCGTTTCTGGCGTTCGGAGCCGCGGGCCAGATTGAGCGCCAGGTTGTGCTCGCTGATGGCGTTGGCGCGGGAGAGCGACGCGACCGCCCGGGCCGTCTCACCCCGGGCCGCATAGAGCGTCGCGAGTTCGTTGAGCGACCGCGCGACGACGGGGCGTTGCGGTCCCAGCGCTCGCTCTCGAATCGCCGCCGCCCGTTCATAGAGCGGTGCGGCTTTCGCATAGTTGCGCTGTTTACGATAGATGCTCGCGAGATTGGCGAGCGATTCGGCGACCTCGGCGTGATTGGGTCCCAGCGCCTGCTCCCGGATGGTCAGGGCGCGCTGATGCATCCGCCGCGCCGTTCGGTAATCGCCGCGCTCGCGGTAGATGTTGGCGAGATTGTTGAGCGACTGGGCCACCAGGGGATGCTGCGGTCCCGGCGCCCGCTCGCGGATGGCCAGCGCGCGGCGATAGAGCGGTTCCGCCTGCGCCAGGCGGCCCTGGTTGTGATAGATCAACGCGAGATTATGAAGATAGTTGGCGAGGCTCGGATGGAGCGGCTCCAGAGCCCGGGAGCGGATGGCCAGCGCGCGCCGGGCCAGAGTTTCGGCCTGTTCGTAGTCGCCCCGGTCCAGATGGAGCAGCGCCAGGTTGGAGAGCGAGGCCGCGACTTCGGGATGATCCGGCCCGAGGGCTCTTTGGCGGATGGCCAACGCGCGTTCGGACAACGGTTCGGCCCGGGCGTTGTCGCCTTTGTAGTAGTAGAGGACGGCCAGGCTGTTGAGAGTGGTTGCGACCTCGCGATGCTCCGCTCCCAGGATCCTTTGACGGGTCGCCAGCACGCGGTCGAACAGCGGCGCGGCCGCGTCGTACTTGTCCGCGTCACGCAACCTGACGGCCGTCTCGTACTGCTGGCGGGCTTCATGCAGGGCCCGGTCGTCTTCGGTCGCGGAGCGCAACTCCTCGACCCGAATCTCGTAACTTCCGGCGGTCAGCTCCGTGAGCGCCGGCCGCACCGTTAACTGGTAGACGCCCGCCGCTTCGGCCGTCAGCGACACCGATTCCGGCGCCCCGGGCAGGCTCTCGGAATCGAACTCCAGCGACTGCCGGCCGGGCGGCCCCGAGACCTGCACCAGCACATCGAGCCCCTGCTGCTCGACGATCACTTTCAGGAATTGAGCGGCCTTCAATTCGATCTGATAGGCGTGCTGTTGCCGATGTGCCAGCCAGCGTTTAATGGGTCGTCCCGGCTCGAGCGAGCGGACCTCCTGCTCGTCGCAGGGCATCGGCGCCGATCGCTGGTCCGGTCCGGCGGCCCGCCCGAGCGTCGCGGTGAGCAGACCGCAGATCAGCAAGATCGTCGAGACCGGATTCAATCCGGCGGGACCTCTTCTGCTCCGAGCCCGCGCCGCGGCGCGGATCGGACGTAAACTGAAAAACCTCTCTGAGTTTTGATCATCGCCATGCCATTCCCGTCCGTTAGAAACTGAGTGAGGTTTGCTGTGATGAGTCATGGCTTCACCTCAAGTGTTAACGCAACTGTGCCCACTGAGAACGATGAATTAAGTCGGTTTTCGGTCTGCTTGTGTCATCAGGTTTGAGGGCTTGGCTAAGTGACGTCCGATCTGACTTACTGCTCTGATTTGTTTACTAACTAACTATGACTGGGCACCGAAGAATTCTACCACATCTGCCGGCAGCGATGACAGGCGCCGCGGATGGATCGCCGGGCCCGCCGTTTCGGGTCTCAAGTATTTCTCAATGGCCTCCCATAAGTTGTGAATGTGCATTCAGTAGATAATCTGTGACGCCAGTTGCCACTCCATCGCGACCAGTCTCTCCACCGGTTCGCGGCGGCGTTCTGGACGGCGTCAGGCCGATCAATCCGTCCTTACCGTCAGATTCATAGGCAGGTGAAGCATGGCTGACGTCGTAGTCGGATTCGTCAAGCACAAACACATCACTACCGAGTACAAACCTTCGGGAGCGGCTCCGAGCCCACCGGGATCCGGATCTCATCAAACCTGGCGGATGATGAACGGGATCGCGATCGGCATCGTCGCCGGTCTGTTCCTGCAACATCGTTACCCGATTATTCAGGATCGATTCGCCTCTTACGTCGATCTCTCACCCGCAGTGATCTCATCGCTCAGCGATTACATTCTCGATCTCATCAGCCTGGCCCTGGAGTATTTCTGAGCGAACGCAAAATAACCACCGGGATCTCGCGATCGGTGATCTCCTGGTATCTTCCATAACCGGCATACATGGCGGTCAGCAACGGCCAGAGGCGCTGCTTCTCTTCCGCGGCGGCCAATTCGGCGATCACCTTGCGCCGCCCGCCGTCGATCTCGATCCGGGCTTCGGGATTGGCCTGCAGATTGAGCCACCAGGCCGGATGCCTGGCGGCTCCGCCGTTGGAGGCCACCAGCACCACGCGATCTCCGTCGGCCAGATACAACAACGGCACCGTGCGCGGCTTGCCGCTGCGGCGCCCGCTCGTCGTGAGCAGTAAGACCGGGCTGTTGACGATGCTGCCGCCGACGGCTCCCCGGGTCAGGCGGTAGATGAAGGTGTGGATTGCCGTGATCAGGTTTTGAATGGCGGCCGAAAGTCTGGACGGACGGCGGCCCCTGAACTCGTGATTGATGGTCATCCCGCGATCTCCTCAGAAGTCTAGAGAAGTCTAGAAAAGTCTAGAAAAGTCGGGGAAGTTTAGAGGCTGGCCGGTTCGCGAAGCAAGCGACCTCTTCGACTTCTCTAGACTAAAAAAATGCGGGGCCGGTCGCACGAATGGGACCGGCCCCGCCGAGACTGCGCTGACGGAAAGGCATCTCGATAGTCAGCGCAGGCCTGTCAGCCTGGAATTCAATTCGTTGAGGCGTGGTTCGAGTGCGGATTTCAACTCCGGCTTGAGTTCGATGGCTTGCCGGTAGTCGGCGAGAGCTCCCTGGTAATCGGCTTTGGCGAACCGGGCGTTGCCGCGATTCTTATAATTCTCCGCGAGCTGCGGATTCAGTTCGAGGGCGCGATTGTAGTCGCTGAGCGCCCCCGCGAAATCGCCCCGCGCCGAACGCAGATTGCCGCGATTGCTGTAGGCCGCGGCGTGCCGCGGGTCGAGCCGGATCGTCCGCTCGAAGTCGGCGAGGGCGCCCGCCTGGTCGTCCAGCATCAGCCGGGTATAGCCGCGATTGTTGTAGGCGATCGCATCCTTCTTATCGAACTTGAGGGTCTGCTCGAAATCGGCGAGCGCCCCCCGGTAATCCTGCCGGTCGAGCTTGATCATGGCCCGGTTGTAGTAGGCGCGGGCGAATCGCGAATCGAGTTCGAGCGCCCGGTTGAAATCGGCCAGCGCCGCCGCCCGATCTCCACGCTGATAATGGATGAACCCGCGATCGTTGAGCGCCTCCGCCTGCCGCGAATCGAGTTCGAGTGTGCGGTTAAAATCGTCCAATGCGATGTCGAATTCGCCCTTGCTGAGGCGGGCCCGGCCGCGAGCATAGTAGGCCCGGGCGAAGTTCGGATCGAAGGTGATGGCGAGGCCGTAATCGGCGATGGCGCGATCGATCTCGCCGTGGGACTGCCACTCGTTGCCGCGGTCGAAGTACGACGCCGCCGACCGGGCGCGGGAAGCCTGGGCCCGAGTCGTGATTGAGCCGGTGAGCAGCAGGCCGGTCATCGTCAAACAGAGACCGGCGATCTTCAATAGGTGGCGTTGATTGAGCAAAGTTCTCCCTCTCCTATCATTCTCCAGGCCAAACTTTTCCCAGCCCGGTTCTTGATTAAGACTTAAGACCAGGAGCGATCAAAATTTTTCCGTCTCAAAACTTCATGCAGGAAATCAACGTAAGATGGCTCACAAGATCTGTATAATTTCGCCCGAGAGATAAAAAATAAGAATGACTTCGACGCCGAAAGAGATCTCCCAACTGTTGAGAGCCTGGAATGAAGGCGATCAACAGGCTCGCGACGAGCTGATGCCGCTCATCTACGATGAGCTGCGCCGGTTGGCGCGTGGGGCTTTGCGTCGCGAGCGGCCGAACCATACGTTGCAGCCGACGGCGCTGGTGCACGAGGCGCTGATGCGGCTGATGGATCAGAACCGGGTGAACTGGCAGAACCGGGCCCACTTCTTCGGGATCGCGGCCCGGTTGATGCGGCAGATTCTCGTCAATCACGCCGAAGCCCGACAGGCCGCCAAACGCGGCGGTTCGGCCGAGCGCGTCTCGCTCAGCCAGGTTGATTATTTCATCGGAACGAAACAGGAGGTCGATCTGGTGGCCCTGAACGAAGCGTTGAAGACGCTGGAGCAGATGGATCCGCCGCAATGCCAGATCGTCGAACTCCGATTCTTTTGCGGATTGACCATCGAGGAGATCGCGGAGGTCATGAGCATCTCGCCCGCGACCGTCAAACGTGAATGGAGCACGGCCCGGGCCTGGCTGAAACGGGAACTCAGTTGACTGAAATTGAGCAGGAATTATGGAACAGCAGCTTACATCCGAACGCTGGCAGCAGGTGAAGCAGATCTTTCAGGCCGCCCTGGAGTTGGAGCCGGACGACCGGGCCGCCTATCTCGCGGAGGCTTGTGCGGGCGACCCGGCATTGTTGACGGAGGTCGAATCGCTGATCGCCGCTCATGAAGAGGCGGGCGCTTTCCTGGATCGGCCGGCCGTGGATCTGACGGAGGAGCCCGCCGCCAATCTGGCCGGGTCGTCGCTGGGACGCTATCAGATCCTGGCCTTGCTCGGGCGGGGCGGAATGGGAGAGGTCTACCGGGCCAAGGACACGACCCTCGGCCGCGTGGTGGCGATCAAGGTCCTGCCCTCCGCGTTTTCGATCGATCGCGACCGGCTCGGACGGTTCGAGCAGGAGGCGCGCTCGGCCTCCGCTCTCAATCATCCCAATATCATCACCATTCATGAGTTCGGCCAGGAGGGCTCCATCCATTTCATCGTCAGCGAGTTTATCGAGGGCCAGACGCTGCGCCAGCAACTGGCGAGCGGCAAGCTGACTCTGGCTGACGTGGTCGAGATCGCGATTCAGATCACCGGCGCCCTCAACGCGGCGCACGAAGCCGGGATCGTCCATCGCGACATCAAGCCGGAGAACGTCATGGTGCGCCCGGATGGGCTGGTCAAGATCCTCGACTTCGGGTTGGCCAAGCTGACCGAAGAGGGCGAAGCGGAGACGGAACTGAAGGGGATGAGCGAGAGCCCGGCGGTCTCCACGGCTCCGACCGCCCCGTTCACCTTCTCAGGCGTGGTCATGGGCACGGTCAACTACATGTCGCCGGAGCAGACGCGGGGCCAGAAGCTGGATGCGCGCACCGATCTCTTCAGCCTGGGCGTCGTCATCTATGAAATGGTCGCCGGGCGTTCGCCGTTCTCACGGCCGACGTCGACGGAGGTGATCGCGGCGATTCGCGAACAGGCGCCGGAGACGCTGCACGAGCGCGAGGCGCCCGCCGGTTTGGCGCAGGTCATCGGGCGCGCCCTGCGCAAGGAGCGCGAAGAGCGCTATCAGCGGGCCAAAGACCTGCTGTTGGATCTGAAAGACCTCAGACATCGATTGGAGTTCGAGGCCGAGCCGGAACGCTCGATGCGCCGGAGCGACGACGCGGATCCGCGCCGCCCGGCCGAATCCCCGGGGGCCATGATCAAACGCCGCCCGCTGGGCACGGCCCTGATCCTGATCCTGGCCGTCACGCTGATCGCCACCATCATCCATCTCGGCTGGTTCACGCACCTCACTCGCGGCGCGATCACGTCGGTCGCCGTTCTGCCGTTCGCCAACGAGACCGGCGATACCGGGTTGGAATATCTGACCGACGGCATCAGCGAATGTCTGACCGATAAGCTGGCGCAACTGCCGCAGTTGAAGGTCATCGCCCACACCTCCAGCTCCCGCTACCGGGACAAGAACGCCGATCTGCAGGAGGTGGCCCGCGCGCTCGGCGTTCAGGCGATTGTGGTGGGCCGCGTGGCGAAACGCGGCGAAGAGCTGCTGATCAACTCCGAACTGGTGGACGGGCGCGAACGGACGCGGATGTGGGGCGGAATGTATAAACGCCGGACCATGGACCTGCAGTTGACGCAGTCGGAGATTGCGCGGGATATCGCCAGCGAACTGCGGATCCGCCTGACCCAGGCCGACGAGCAGCAGCTCGCCAAACATCCGACCGCCGACCCGCAGGCTTACGACCTGGTGCTCAAGGGGCGCTCCGTCAACAATCGGGGGACGGCGGAAGGGTCGGTGAGAGCCCTCGACTATTTCCAGCAGGCGGTCGCCGTCGATCCCAACTACGCGCTGGCCCAGGCCGAGTTGTCGGGCGCCTATTGCCATCTGGCCTGTAACGGCATGCTGGATCCGAAGGAGACCCTGCCCAAGGCGCGAGCCGCCGCCGCGAGAGCGCTGGACCTGGATGAGAGTCTCACCGAAGCGCACTCCGCCATGGCCTGGATCAAGATGACGGATTGGGATTGGGCCGGAGCCGAGCGCAGTTTCAAACGCGCCTTCGAGCTGAACCCCAACTCCGCCGAAGCCCATTACGGCTACGCCCGCCTGTTGAGCAATCAGGGCCGTCACGATCAGGCCATCGCCGAGGCCAAACGAGCCAAGGAGTTGGATCCGATTCCGTGCCCCGACGACCGGCGCTCGACTCCGGGTCTTCCGAAAGAGTTGGATGCCGTCTCGCTGAACAGGAATAAGCAGTTCAGTTTCATTCTCTGGGCCGCCCGCCGGTACGATCAGGCGATCGAAGCCTTGAGGCAGGATCTGAGATTGAATCCGAACTATACCTACACGCATCTCTACCTCGGCTACGTCTACTCCGCCAAGCGGATGTTTCCGGAAGCTCTGGCCGCCTATGCCAGGGCCAATGAGCTGGGCGATGTCTCGACCAGCACTCGTTGCTACCAGGGATATGCCCTGGCGATGGCCGGCCAACGGCGTGAAGCTCTGGCCGTCCTCAATGAGTTACAGACGACGACACGTTACGTCTCGCCCGCGGAGCTGGCCATTCTCTATCTCGGGCTCGGCCAGAAGCCGCAGGCGCTGCGATCGTTAGAGAAAGCCTATTCGTTACACGATCTGCAGATGCAGTTTCTCAACGCCGATCCGCATTTCGACAGCCTGCGCGGTGATGCACGGTTCCAGGATCTGGTGTTACGGGTCGGGCTCGATTCCGCCACCGAGTACCCGCGTTAAAATGTCTTACTTAACCGCGAAACACACGAAAGACGCGATCTCAGCGATATTTCGCGGTTAGTCTCTCAATTCTCAAATAACTTGGTTGCCGGAGTTATCAGCTTGTAGAGTCCTTCCGGAGAAGGTACAATCGGCCTTTCCACGCTGCCGAATTACCTCAGGTATTAATGTTGAGAGCAGAAGATCATATGTTACCGGGTCGTTATACCAGATCGAGATCTGTGAGCGCCAAGGGCGGCTTCATGGCGACGATCCTGGTATTGGCCCTGCTGACCGGCGCCGTCCCCCTCAACCTCCTCAATTCCGATGAGTTGTGTACCATGGCCTGTTGCGCCATGCGGGGGCCGCATTCAGCCGCCAGCCACTGTTCGGACACGGTCTGCCATCTCGATCCCGGAGCGTCGAAGAAGAAAGAGGTCGTGAAGCCGGAACCGGCCGCCGAGGCGTGTCATGCGGAACCGCCGGCGGCGAAACCCGCGCCACCAGCCGCGGTCGCGGAGTCATCGGTCCCTCGGCGGCGAGCCCGGCCGCATGCTCATGACCATCATCAAGGTCATCAAGATTTGGGCGCCTCGGGGCCGTCCCGGTCGGGATCCGCCCACCCCGGCGTTCGTCCGCTGGAATCGACAGCCGTGGGCGCGATGGCCGTTATCGCCGCCGCCTGCCCGCGCAGTTGCGGGGCTCTCACCGCCTATTCGTTCAATCAGCATCGCCAGTCCGAGCCGGCGGCGTCGATGGCGCCGGCGGCCCCCAATTCGTTACTTTACCTCACTCCATTCGGCTCGGTCTTCCTCTCGAGCCGGTTACAACGGCAGTTTCCGCCGCGCGCGCCGCCGTCCAATCTCTCCTGATCCCTAATCCCAGAGCCTTTTTTCATCTGATCGGTTCAAGTCCGGTCGGCAGATAGTAACTTCAAGGTACCTCGTTCCATGGCAGATGGTTGCCGGGGAATCAGGCGTAGGTACTTTTGAGCCGGTTGCTACTCTGTTGAGCGGTCATGATCCAGCCATGAGTTTCAATCGATTTCGGCTGCCTGGCGGCGGCCCGGGAGAGGTCTGCCTGATCGATACCTCGTGAGGTACCGATTCAGGCAGGAGAGAAGAAGAAGAAGATGGTTAAAGATATCTTCAGGTCGATTTTATTGGTTGTTTCCCTGGTTACTCTGTTATCGAACGGGAATCTCGTCCGGTCCGGCGTTCCGCGTCTCGCCGAGCCGCAGGGCGGCGGAGGCAGTATCAACGGCATGGTCGTGGATCCCTCCGGGGCCGTGCTGGCCGGCGCCGGAATCTCCGCCAGGAACCTGCAGACCGGTGAGACCCGGCAGGATCATTCCGATGCGGAGGGCCGGTACCTGCTGACCGGTCTGGCGCCGGGCCGGTATCTCTTGACGGTGACCGCCGGGCGATTCCAACCGGCTTCCCGGGAGGTGAGTGTCGGGGCGGGTCGAAATACCGAGGCCGATTTTCGTTTCTCCCTGCAACCTCTCAGAGAATGGGTCGACGTTTCAGCCAGGGAGCAGAGCTATCTGGCGCCGTCCGGCGGCACGGCCACGCGGCTCGACCTGCCGCTGCGCGAGATCCCGCAGTCGATTCAGATCATCAATCGCAAGATCATCGACGACCAGCAGATTTTCCAGTTGGCCGACATTGCGCGCAACGCCAGCGGGGTGACCCACACCGCCACCGACAATAACGGCACGGTCAGCAACGAGGTGGCCATCCGCGGGTTCAGCCTGAACCTGGACAACAGCTACCTGCGGGACGGACTGCGGTTCGATAATGACGGCAACTCCGAGACGGCCCACCTGGAACAGGTCGAGGTGCTCAAGGGGCCGGCGGCGGCGCTCTATGGCCGGTCCGAGCCGGGAGGCGTGGTCAATGCCGTGACCAAGAGGCCGCTGGCCGAGCAGTTCTGGTCCGTGCGAATGACCGGGGGCAGCCACCGCTTCTACCGTCCGCAGGTCGATCTGTCGGGGCCGCTCAATTCCCGCAAGACGGTGCTCTATCGATTCAACGGCGTGTTCGAGGATGCCGGAAGTTTTCGCGAGTTTGTCGACAGCCGCCGGGTCTTTCTGGCTCCGGTCGTGACCTGGAAAGTCAGCGAGGCGACGGCGCTGACGGTCTCGAGCGAGTATCTGCGGGACCTGCGCGTGGCCGATTTCGGCGTGGCCCCGGCCGGCGACCGGCCGCTGGCGGTGCCGATCTCGCGCTCCTTCGGCGAGCCGTTCAACCGGGTCTACTTTCAGCAGCGGCAGGGCGATCTGCGGTTCAATCACCGGTTCAACGACCGGTGGGCCGTGCAGTCCACCTATCGGGCGTTTCTGACCAACTGGGACTTCTTCGAGGTCTTTCAATCGTCCGTCGCCGACGACGGCCGCACCGTCAATCGCCAGATCGCCGAGGCCTCTTTCCCGCGCCGCTGGCAGTTCTCGGACACGCATCTGACCGGCGAGTTCAAGACCGGCCGGTTCAAACATCGGACGGTCACCGGATTCGACCTGGGCTCCCAGAAGAATTTCGGCCGCGGCCCGTTCGGCGCGTTCTTCCCTTCGATCGACGCTTTTCAGCCCACGCACCCATTTACCCGCCAGGACGCGGAACGCTATCTGGCCGACGGCGGGCCGTCCATCGTTCTGAACTCCGAGGTCCGCAACCGCTCACTGGGCGGATATGTGCAGGACCAGGTCGAGATCACCAGCAAGCTCAAAACGCTGCTCGGCGTTCGCGTCGATCGGTATTCGCAGACGTTCATCGACGGCAACGGCGGCACGACCTCCAGGCAGACCGATGTCGCGGCGAGTCCGCGGGTCGGCCTGGTCTATCAGGTCGCGCCGGCCGTCTCGGTCTATGCCAGTTTCAGCCGGTCGTTCAATCCGGTCTCTCCGACCTTGCGCAGCTCTTCCTCCCAGACCTTCGATCCCGAGCGCGGCCTGCTGTACGAAGCCGGGGTCAAGTTCAACAGCTTCAATAACCGGCTGCTGAGCACCGTCTCGGTCTTCGAGATCGTGAAGCGCAATGTTTTGACGGCCGATCCGAACAATCCCCAGTTTTCGGTTCAGTCCGGCAAGCAGCGCAGCAAAGGGGTCGAACTGGATCTGACCGGGACTCCGATGACGGGTTGGAATGTCCTGGTGGCCTATGCCTTCACGCAGCCGCAGGTCACGGCGGACAATGTCTTTCCCGTGGGGAACCTGCTGGTCAACGCGGCCCGCCACAGCGGGAACGTCTGGACGACTTACGAATTCAACCGCTCCCGGATTCGCGGCCTCGGGTTCGGCGCGGGGCTGCAGGCCACGAGCCGGCGATTCGGCGATCTCTCCAACAGTTTTGTCCTTCCCGGATTCGCCCGGGTGGATACGAGCGTCTTCTACACCCATAACCGCAACGACCGGATGAGCTATAAGCTCTCGTTCAATCTCAACAACCTCTTCAATCGGACCTACTACGACGCCAGCGTCTACGGGGTCTACATCAATCCCGGAGCGCCGCGCGCGGCCCTGGTCTCGTTGACCATGACGCGCCGTTGAGGAGAGGAGGGAATTGCCATGACGATGAGACGTTCCACAAGAGCGCTCGGCATCCTGATCGTCGGGTTCTGCCTGGCCACGGCCTGTTCTCGCGGCCCGGCGACTCGGAGCGATGCCTCCGGGTCTCTGTCCCTGGTCGTGAACGAGATGGAGAATCCGGCACAGTCGTCGAGCGCCTTTCCGAATCTGACGACGGCGGCGGACGGTTCAACGGTCCTGAGCTGGCTTGAACCTTCGGGCGACCGGGAACAGGTCCTGCGCTTTGCCGTCCGGCGGGGAGAGAACTGGTCCGAGACTCGACCGGTGACCGTCAACCGGAGTTTCAACAAACATCCGGCCGTGTTGCCGGCCGTCATGAAGTTGACCGAGACCGCGTTCGTCTCCTACTGGACGCAGGTCCGTCCGGCCGGCGCTCACGCCGAGGATGTCTATGCCACGGCCTCCAGGGACGGCGGAAAGAGCTGGACGGAGCCGCTGATCGTTCATCGCGACCGATCCGAGAGCGAGCACAGCCTGGTCTCGATGGCCGCGATGGGGCCCGACCGGGTGGCCATCGCCTGGTTGGACGGCCGGGAAGAGGCGAGCTCAAAGCGGTCCATGCTGATGGAGACGACCTTCGATCTCAATGGGGTGGCCAGTCCGGAGTCCATTCTCGACCCCGACGTTTGTTCGTGTTGCCCGACCTCGATCGAGCGCACCGCGAGCGGCCTCCTGGTCGCTTACCGTGACCGGCACCAGACCGAACAGGGCGACATCCGCGACATCTCCATCCTGCGGTTCGAATCGGGCCGGTGGAGCGAACCGAGCCGCTTGAATCGGGACGGCTGGCGTCTGGACGGTTGTCCGACGAACGGAGTCGATGTCGCCGCCGATCGCTCCCGGATCGCCGTCGCGTGGTTCACCGCCGCCAACGGGCCGGCGCGGGTCAAACTGGCCTTCTCCAACGACGGCGGAGGCACCTTTACCGCGCCGCAACAGGTTGACACGGGGCTTCCGGTCGGCCGCGCCTCCATCGCGCTGCTGAGCAATGGCGTCGCCGTGATCGCCTGGGTCGAGCGTCAAGACTCCAGGCTCAACTTGATGGTCCGTGGCATGACGCCCGATGGGCAGGCGAGCCCCGCGGTCGTCGTCGCTTCCGATACCGGCGAGGGACTCGGCTATCCGCGGATCGAGGCGGCGGGCGATCGAGCGCTGGCGGCCTGGGTCTCCACCCGGGGCGCGAAGAAGGTCCACACGGCCCTGGTCTCAGTCAAAGGGCCGGCCGATCTGGCTCGACATCAGGAATAGACCGCGAAACACGCGAAACACGCGAAATCAGGGTCCTCCGCGTCTTTCGCGGTGTAGAAAAAGACAGGTTACATGAATACTGCCAATTTGGTCGAGACGCTGCGGTGGAGAGCATCGCGGCAGTCGGAGAAGGTGGCCTATACCTTCCTCGTGGACGGCGAAGACCGAGAGCTGCAGATGACCTACGGTCAACTCGACCGTCGGGCCCGATCCATCGCCGCGTTGCTGAACCGGCATCAGGCCTCCGGACAACCGGTTCTGCTGCTCTATCCCTCGGGCCTCGAATATCTCGCGGCCTTCTTCGGCTGCCTGTATGCCGGAGCCATCGCGGTCCCGGCCTATCCACCGGCTGCCACTCGATCCGGAGGGCGACCCGGAGGCCAGTTGTCGCGGCTCTATTCGGTGTTGAAGGATGCGCGGCCGAGGGTGGTTCTCACTTCCGAAGCGATTCGCTCCGGCGCGGCGGCCCTGGCTGGCGAGAATCCGGCGCTCAAGGCGTTGACCTGGATCGCCACCGATCACCAGGAGACCGATCTGGCGGAGGAGTGGCAAGAGCGGGCGATCGCCGCCGACTCTCCGGCCTTCCTGCAGTACACCTCGGGGTCCACCTCGTCTCCCAAGGGAGTCATCGTCACCCACGGCAACCTGGCCCACAACGAAGAGATGATCCGCGTCGCCATGGAGCACACGGAACTCTCGACCTTCGTCGGCTGGCTTCCGCTCTATCACGACATGGGGTTGATCGGTAACGTGCTGCAGCCGCTCCATCTCGGCGCGGCCTGTGTGCTGATGTCGCCGGAGGCTTTTTTGCAGCGGCCCTTCCGCTGGCTCAGGGCGATCAGCCGCTATCGCGCCGCGACCAGCGGCGGCCCCAACTTCGCTTATGAGCTGTGCGCCCGCAAGGTGCGCCCCGAAGAGCGCGCGACCCTGGATCTGAGCTGCTGGACCGTCGCGTTCAATGGGGCGGAGCCGGTCAGGGCCGAAAGCCTCGAACGGTTTGCCCACGCCTTCGGGGCGTGCGGTTTTCGCCGGGAGGCCTTCTATCCCTGCTATGGTCTGGCGGAGGCGACGCTCCTCGTCACCGGCGCCCGGCGGCGGGAGCCGCCTTTGATCCTCGGCCTTCAACGAGAGTCACTCGGGCGGAATCTCGCGGTTCCCGGAGAATCGGATGTTCAAAGGCTGGTGAGCTGTGGCCGGAGTTACGGCGATCAGCGGGTCGCGATTGTCGATCCGAGTTCTCGAACCGAGCTTCCATCCGGCCGGATCGGAGAGATCTGGATCGGCGGTCCCAGCATCGCCGCCGGATACTGGAGCCGTCCGGAAGAGACCGCCGCCACTTTCGGCGCCCATCTCGCCGAGACCGGGGAGGGCCCGTTTCTGCGGACCGGAGACCTCGGGTTTCTGATCGACGGCGAGCTCTTCGTCACGGGCCGGATCAAGGACCTGATCATCATTCGCGGCCGCAACCACTATCCGCAGGACATCGAACTGACGGTCGAACGAAGTTATGAGGGGCTTCGACCGGGACGCGGCATCGCTTTCTCGGTGGAGGCCGGCGAGCAGGAGGGACTGGCGGTCATCCAGGAGATCGATCCCGGCCAGGATCGGCAGGCCGGGGCGATGATGGAACGGATCCGCGAAGCCATCGCCGCCGAGCATGAGATTCAGGTCTCGGCCATCGCGCTGGTCCGGCCCGGTTCCGTGCCCAAGACCTCCAGCGGCAAACTGCAACGCCGCGCCTGCCGCGAGGCCTATCTCAATCGACAACTGGATCCGATTGCGGAATGGCGCTCCGAGAGCGAGGAGCGATTCGATCCGGCTTCCGCCCCGGCTCCGCCGCGGACCCTGGCCGAGGTGGAGGCCTGGCTGCAATCGAAGGTCGCCGCCGGGTTGAAGGTCGATCGATCCCGAATCGATCCGGCGCGGCCGCTGGCGGCTCTCGGCGTGGATTCGCTGGTCACCGTCGAACTCATGCACCAGTTGGAGACCGAACTGGGGGTCGGGGTCTCGATCGCCGATCTGTTCGAGTCGCGGAGCCTGTCCGGTCTGGCGTCCCGGATCTGCTCCGAACTGGCACCGGCCGTAGTCGCTGTCGATCGGGCTCCGAGCGTGATCTCGACGCATCCGCTGTCTTACGGTCAGAGATCGCTCTTCTTCCTGCATCGACTGGATCCGGCCGACCCCGCCTACAACCTGGCGCGCGCCATGCGAATCGTCGGCGACTTGGATCCGGATCTGCTCCGGCGGGCCTTCCACCTCATCGTCGAGCGGCAGGCCGCGCTGAGGACGACCTTTACGGTCGATTCCGGAGAGCCCGTTCAACAGATCCATGCTTACCTGGAGCCTCACTTTCGGCGGCGGGACGCTTCGTCATGGGATGAGAGCCGGATGAGAGCCGAGCTGCTGGAAGAGGCGAACCGGCCGTTCGATCTCGCGACCGGGCCCTTGCTGCGCCTGGAGCTCTTCACCTCATCATCGCGGGGACCGGTCTTGCTGCTGGTCATGCACCATATCATCTCGGATCTCTGGTCGTTTGCCGTGCTGATCGACGAGCTGCGCGCGGTCTGCGAGGCTCTGGGCGCCGGTCGCCCGCCCGCGCTGCGGCCGTTGACTCTCCAGTACCCGGACTATGCGCGACAGCAGGCCGATCTGATGGCGGGGCCGGAGGGAGAGCGGCTCTGGAATCACTGGCGCCGGCAACTGGCCGGTGGTTCGCCGGCCCTGAACCTCCCGGTCGATCGGCCGCGAGCGCTCGCCGGAGAGTCGCGGGGCGCCGTTCAATCGCTGCGGATCGAGGAGCCGCTGACTCAAGCTCTCAGGCGGCTCAGTCAACAGGAGAACGTCACTCTCTACATGACGTTGCTGGCCGTGTTTCAGGGCCTGCTGCATCGCTACACGGGCCAGGACGATCTCCTGATCGGTTCGCCGACCGCCGGCCGCCATCGAGCGGAGTTCAGGGACCTGATCGGTTACTTCGTCAATCCCGTCGTGATGCGGGCGGACCTCTCGGGCGATCCGACCTTCAAGCAACTGCTCGATCGCGTGCGCCGGAACGTCTTGGAGACCTTCGCGCACCAGGAGTATCCGTTCGCCCTGCTGGTGGAGCGGCTCCAACCCGATCGGGCCCACCGGGGCTCGCCTCTGCTGCAGGTCATGTTCGTGTTGCAGAAGGCGCCGTCTTTCGCCGATGAGAACCTCGCTTCGCTGGCGATCGGAGCTGCCGGCGGCCGGATTCGACTCGGAGCGAGCCGCCTGGAGGCCATCCCGCTGGATCAAGAGGCGGCGCTCTTCGATCTGACCCTGACCGCGGCGGAGGTCGAGGGCGGCCTCTCCTTCTCGTTGCAGTACCGGACCGGGCTCTTTGACGCCTCCACGATCGAGCGGATGCTGGCTCACTTCAACGCGCTGCTGGCGGCGGTCGCCGCCGATCGCGAGTCGCCGGTCTCCGCCTGGCCCCTGCCGATTCCCGCCGGAGCCGAATCCCGGCCGCCGGAAGTCGAGGACGAGGTCGCCCCTTCCGAATTTTCGCCGGGCCTCTGTCTGCCGCAGTTGTTCGAAGCACAGGTTCGGTTGAGGCCGAATCAGGCGGCCGTCAGTTTCGAGGGCGAGCAACTGACCTATGACGAACTGAATCGCCGGGCCAATCGATTGGCGCACTATCTGCGAGGCCGGGGCGTCGGTCCGGAGGTGCTGGTCGGGCTCTTCGTCGAGCGTTCGTTCGACCTGGTCGTCGGGATCCTCGGAATCCTCAAGGCCGGCGGGGCCTACGTGCCGCTCGATCCATCGTACTCGCCGGAACGCGTGGCCCTGATGCTGGAAGATGCCGGGGTCGCCCTCTTGCTGACCGAGGACCGCATGCGAGAGCGTCTGCCGGAACTGTCGTCGCCGGTGGTCTTTCTGGATCTGGACCGCCGGGCGCTTTCAGAGCAGCAGGACGAAGATCCGGCCGTCTTGACCGGCCCGGCCCATCTGGCCTACGTGATCTATACCTCGGGCTCGACGGGAAGACCGAAAGGCACCGAGGTCACGCACGCCAATGTCACGCGGTTGTTCACCGCCACCCGGGCGTGGTTCCAATTCGACGAGCGCGACGTGTGGACGCTCTTCCACTCCTGCGCTTTCGATTTCTCCGTCTGGGAACTATGGGGCGCGCTGCTGCACGGCGGGCGGCTCGTCGTCGTCTCTCACTGGGTCAGCCGTTCACCCGAGGCCTTTCTCGAACTGTTGGCGTGGGAATCGGTGACGGTGCTCAACCAGACGCCATCCGCCTTTCGCCAGTTGATCTATGCCTGCGAATCGTCCGCCGGTTCAGTGGATCTGAAGTTGCGCCTGGTGATCTTCGGCGGCGAGGCGCTCGACCTCGACGGTCTGCGGCCCTGGTTCGATCGATACGGTGACCGGCATCCGCAACTCGTCAATATGTACGGGATCACGGAGACCACCGTCCACGTCACCTATCGCGCGCTGAAGCGGGAGGACCTCGATCGACCCGGCGGCAGCCGGATCGGCCGCCCGATCCCGGACCTGCAACTCCATCTTCTCGATTCGCGGATGCGCCCCGTTCCGATCGGCGTCATCGGCGAGATCTATGTCGGCGGGGCGGGCGTGGCGCGCGGCTATCTGGGGCGCCCCGAACTGACCGCCGAGCGATTCCTGCACGATCCGTTTACGGGGCTTGCGGAGAGCCGTCTCTATCGGACCGGCGATCTGGCCCGGCGCCGGCCGGACGGCGATCTGGAGTATGTGGGGCGCGGCGATGAGCAGGTCAAGATCCGAGGCTTTCGGATCGAATTGCAAGAGATCCGATCGACCATCCTGCAGCATCCGCGGGTCCGCGATGCCGTGATCACGGTCGTTGAAGACTCGCCGGGAGAGAGACGACTGGCGGCCTATCTCGTTCCGCAGCGGCGCGAGGAGCCTCCGGCCATCGACGAACTGCGCCGGTATCTGCGGGAGCGGCTGGCGGAGTTCATGGTGCCGTCGTTCTTCGTCATGCTGGACGAGTTGCCGCTGACGCCGCATGGCAAGCTCGACCGGCGCGCGCTGCCGCCTCCGGAGAGCAACCGGCCCGACCTGACTTCCGGGTTCTCCGCGCCGGAGACCGAGACCGAAGCGGCGCTGGCCGAGGTCTGGGCCCGGGCTCTGGGAATCGAGCGAGTCGGGATCGACGACAACTTCTTCGATCTCGGCGGCGACTCCATCCGCAGTATTCAGGTCAAAGCCCGCGCCGAACAACTGGGATTGAACTTCTCACTCCAGCAGATGTTCGGCCATCCGACCATCCGCCGGCTGGCCCTGGCGATCGCCGGCGCGGCCCCGACGGTCGTACCCGCCGCCGTCACCCAACCCTTCAGCCTGGTCTCGGCTCGGGATCGCGAGCGATTGCCGGACGGACTAGACGACTCTTATCCGTTGACGAAGCTGCAGGCGGGGCTCGTCTTCCACAGCGAGCGAGCCGTGGACTATGAGACCTATGTCACCAGCCTGCATCTTCGCATGCCGCTGGAGATGCCGTTGCTTCAGCGAGCGATCGACCGGATGGTGTCGCGGCATCCCATTCTGCGCACCTCGTTCAACCTCAGTTCGTACAGCGAGCCGCTCCAACTGGTTCATCAGGCGGCCTCGCTGCGGTTGAAGTTCGAGGATCTGAGCGGGCTCTCCGACCGTGAACAGGAGTCCGCCGTCGCGGAGTTCGTCGCCGCCGAGCGCCGGAGGCGATTCGATTGGACCCGGGCTCCGCTGATCGATCTACAGGTTCATCGCCGGAGCCCCGAGACTCTGCAGTTCACGCTGAGCGAGCCGTTTCTGGACGGCTGGAGCGTGGCGTCGCTGCTGACCGAACTGTTCACGCTCTACTTTTCGGAACTCACGGGCGGCGCCCTGTCGGAGCGCGAGGGCGCACCGCTCCGGGCGGGCTTTCGCGACTATGTGGCGCTGGAACAGGAGGCCCTGCGATCCTCGGCCGACCGCGAATACTGGCTGAACAGGATGGGCGATTATTCGCGAAGGTCCCTGCCTCAAGGGCCCCCGCTCTCGTTGAGGGCGGTCGCGCTGCCGATCGAGCGGCTGGAGGTCCCGATTTCGGCTCCGGTCTCGTCGGCGATCTACGGTTTCGCGCATCGCGCCCGAGTGCCGATCAAGAGTGTGCTGCTGGCCGCCCACCTGCGGGTCCTGAGTCTGTTGACCGGAGAACCGGAGGTCGTGACGGGGTTGCTCTACAACGGGCGCCCGGAGGTGGTTGACGGCGATCGCATGCTGGGCCTCTTTCTGAATGCGATGCCGATGCGCCTGAGCCTCGATCCGGGGACCTGGGCCGGGCTCGCCCGCGCCGCCTTCGAGGCCGAACAGGAGGCGATGCCGCATCGGCGCTATCCGCTGGCCGAACTGCAACGCCAGGGCGGCGGCCGGCCGCTCTTCGATGCCGCCTTCAACTTCACGCATTTTCACGTCTATCAGAACCTGCGCCGGATCGGCGGCCTCGAAGTCCTGGGCGGCTTCGCTTCCGACCAGACCTTCTTCGACCTGACCGCGCAGTTCA
>DATEFT010000877.1:0-4587 GCA_035280505.1 Blastocatellia bacterium
ACCATTTCGACCGCACGAACGCCCAGCTCCGCTGGGTGGAGCGCGCGCGGTCGGAAGCGCAACCGCGACACCTCGAAGCCTTGTTGAAGTTCGCGGCCCGCGCGTACCGCCGGCCGCTGGCGCCGCGGGAGCGCGACGAGATCCTCGCTTACTATCGCGAGCTGCGTCATCAGAAGAGACTGTCGCACGAAGAGGCCCTCCGCGCATCGATCGCCGGGATCCTGGTCTCGCCCGATTTTCTCTACCGGATCGATCTGGTGGCTGCTAACCCCGGAGGCTCCGCCAGGCCCGCGAATTCATCCGCGGTCGCCAGGTCCAGTCCGCTCTCCGGTTACTCTCTCGCGAACCGGCTGAGTTTCTTCCTGTGGTCGAGCCTGCCCGACGAGGAGCTGCTCTCCCACGCGAAAGCCGGCGACCTGGGCAGACCGGCCGTCTTGACCGCACAGGTCCGCCGGATGTTGAAAGACAGCCGCCTGCGCGGGCTGGCCACGGAGTTCGGAGGTAATTGGCTGGACTTCCGCCATTTTGAAGACCACCAGGCGGTCGATCGCGGGCGCTTCCCGAATTTTACGAACGAACTTCGCGAGGCGATGTTCGAGGAGCCGATCCGGTTTATCACCGACCTGATTCAAAATGACCGCCCGGTTCTGGACCTGCTCTATGGCGACTACACGTTTGTGAATCGCGTGCTGGCCGAACACTACGGCATCCCCACCGTCTCCGGCCGGCCCGACGAATGGTTCCGAGTGAACGATGCGCGCGCATACCAGCGGGGAGGCCTGATCCCGATGGCGGTCTTCCTGACCCGGAACGCGCCCGGGCTCCGGACCAGTCCGGTCAAGCGTGGATATTGGGTCGCTCGCCGCGTGCTGGGCGAGGTGATTCCGCCGCCGCCGCCCGTCGTCCCGGAACTGCCGCACGACGAATCGAAATCGGAGCTGCCGGTTCGCGAGTTGCTGGCCAAACACCGGGAGCTGGCCGTCTGCGCCTCCTGCCATGCTCGATTTGACTCCTTCGGCCTGGCTTTTGAAGGATACGGGCCGATCGGCGAGACGCGAACCAGGGATCTCGCCGGGCGTCCGGTGAATGCTCTCACCGCGTTTCCGGGCGGGGAGCAGGGAGCCGGTCTCGAAGGCCTGCAAAACTACATTCGCGCCCATCGCGAGCCGGATTTTCTGAACAATCTCTGTGAAAAGATGCTGGGGTACGCGCTCGGCCGCTCGCTGATGCTCTCCGATGAGCCGCTGCTCGCGGCGATGCGGACGAAGCTGGCGGCGAGCGGATACCGAATGTCCGCGCTCATCGAAACCATCGTCACCAGCCCGCAGTTTCTGAACCGGCGAAATCCGCGGTCCGTCCCACCGGGGCCGACCGGGGACTCCCGGTAGAAAGGTGGTAATTGAGATGCCAGATCGAACGAATCCAGCCGCCAATCGGATCACCCGCCGCGCGATTCTGCGCGGCGCGGGAGTCACCCTGGCGTTGCCGTGGCTCGAATCTTTCGCCGCCAGGGCCGCGACCGCCGAATCCGAAACGTTCCCGAAACGATTTGGAGTGGTCTTTCTGGGTTGCGGCGTCAACGAAGATCACTGGGGATCCGAGGGATCGGGACCGGAGATGAAACTGAGCCGATCGCTTTCGCCGCTCGAGCCGCTGAAGAGCAAGATCAACGTGATCCAGGGCCTCTTCAACAAGGGCGCGACGGGTTTGGGCATTCATCCCCCGCAGACCGGCAGCCTGCTGACGGGCGCGACTCTCACCAAAGGCGCCGTGCTCCATTCGGGGATCTCGGTCGATCAGATGATCGCCGGCCGGATGGGCCGGGAGACGCTGCAACCGAGCCTGGTCCTCGCCTGCGAACAGCCCATCACCGGATTTCATGAAAGCAACTACTCGCTGGCCTACAGTTCCCACATCTCCTGGCAAAGCCCGAACTCGCCGGTTCCCAACGAAACCTATCCCTCGCTGGCCTTCGATCTGCTGTTCGAGAACCGCGGGAGCCTGCTCAACCTCAGCATTCTGGATCGCGTGAGAGAGCGGGCCGAGCTCTTGAGCCGGAAGATCAGTGCGAGCGACAACGCCAAACTGGAGGAGTTCCTGACGAGCGTGCGCGAGGTGGAGCAGCGCGTCGAGGTCATGCGAAAGGCGAAGGAGCGAGCCGACGACCGGGCCCAACTGAAATCGCAGCCGGCCTGGAGCCTGGAGCGGCCGGCCAACGGTCTGCCGGAAGACCTCCGCGAACACGCCCGGCTGATGTTGGACCTGATCGCGATCGCGTTTCAGACCGACAAGACGCGCGTCGCCACGCTGTTGATCTCGCGCGACCTCTCGTCAATGTACTACCCCTTCCTGGACGTCAAACTGGCGCACCACGCCGCGTCTCACCTCAACAACAATGACGAATACGAACGAATCACCCGCTGGCACGTGAGCCAGTTCGCGTATCTGGCGTCAAAGCTCGACTCCATGCCGGAAGGCAACGGCACGGTCCTGGATAACTCCTGCCTGCTCTTCCTGTCCAACCTCTGGATCGGCAGAGCGCACGATAACTCGCGGTTGCCCATGGTGCTCGCCGGCGGACTCGGCGGCACGCTCCGGACGGGCCGGACGCTGGACTATGTCAAGGCCGGCCCCGAGAATCGAAAAGCCTGTAGCCTGTACCTCTCGCTCATGGACCGCATGGGGATCAAGTTGGATCGATTCGGCGATGCGGAGACTCGCCTCGAAGGACTGTAACGACTCAGGACCAGGTTGGAACAGACCGCGAAACACGCGAAACGCGCGAAAGACCTGAAAGCTGGATCAATTCGCGTCTGTCGCGTGTTTCGCGGTTCATGGCTGACCGCGTCAATTATCCAGCTCGACACAGTCGTAGGCCCAGGAGGCGCTGAGATAGGCGCCGAGATCGCTGGAGCCGCTGATCGGAGTGATGGTCATGGTGTTGGACCCCGCCCTGAACGCGCTGGCCGGCACGTTGTAGGTGAAGGTCGTGTTGTTGCCACGATAGGTGCCGATCGTAAAGCTCCGGGAACTGGGCTGACCGGAAGCAGCCGGGTTGGAAGAGGTCCAACCGTTCACCGTGATCACGGGGCGCCCGCCGTTATAGGCCCCGGTGATGCCGATCTTCACCGTGTGGGCGGCCACCTGCGCGGAGGTCAACGAGAAGATGACGGTGGTCGGCGAATTGGCCAGGCGAAATTGCACGGCCGGAAAGCTGCTCGCGGAACTGCTGCCCACCGTGTACGACGTCGGCCCCCAGTTGGTGTTGCGAATGTCGGAGGGATGCCGGCGAGAGATATTCGCGCCGTTCAGGAACTCCAGCGGAGTGCCGTCCCAATTCCCGATTCGCCAGATGGTGGAGGTCATGCTCGGATCGGCGGTGATGGTTCGGGTATTGACCGTGGTCCCGGCTCCGGCCGTCACCGTCACGCTCTCCGTATAGACCGCCAGCTCTCCCTTGTAGATCGTCATCGTGTAGGTTCCGGGCTTCATGTTGTAACAACTGAACTGGCCGTTGCCGGCGGCGGCCGTGGTCCAGTACTGAGCCGTTGAATTGGCGAACCCGACCGTGTAGGTATAAGCGGTATCGCGCCCGGCAATCCCGTTACCGATCACCCGGCCACGGCCCGACGCCGCCACATATCCGGTCAGGCCCAGGCTCGAGATCCAACTGAAGTCCGGCAGGGCCGGCGTCGAACCGTTGGTGAAGACCAGGGCATACGGCCCATTCAGTCCGGTGCGGATCGCCTCCGTCTGATTATGGCCGGAGTTCATATAGTTGTAGAGCTCCACGTTTCCGCTGGTCGAGCTCTGATTCTGAATATCGCGGAAGAACGGCCCGCCGGAGCTGGTTTCGCGCGTGCCATAGACCATGAAGACTCCCACGCCGCTGCCGGTCACCCCCCGAATGGAGAGGGCCTTGGCCTGCTGGTTGCCGTAGTACTTGGAGGTCGTCGTGCCGTTGGAATATCCGAAGACGTCGGAGCTTTCGATCGCCCCGGTGGTGCCGCTGTTGTTCGACTCCGCGGGGACTCCGGTGAAGATGCTGCTCTTCAACCGGGTGATCCAGCGCAACTCGCCCACCGACGGCTCCGCCGTGATGTAGGTCGCCATATAGATGATGTTCTCGTTGGCGCGGGTGGCAAAGTAATGGATCAACGTGCCCGCGTTGACGGTGATCAACGCGACCGTGCTGGAGGGAAACCGCAGCGTGACGGTGCCGGCAATCCCGGAGTTGACGTGGGAAGGAGTGGTGGCGTTGAGTTCGACGCCGTTCCATTTGATGGACTGCAGGTACGTGCCGTTGTGGTTGACCTGGTAGACGAGACCGGCCCCACTGTCCACAGTGATCACCGTCCCGTTATCGGTGGCGCTGAAGGCCGCGAAGGCCGGCGCCGGCGCCAACAGACAGACGACGGCAAGACCGAGTTGTAACATCCCTTGCCTTAAGCTTCTCGCATCGGTCGAACAGATTGAACTCGTTTTCATTAGTTCTCCTCTGAGCTTAGTTGTGGTTAGGTTGTGACGAACAGTCGGTGTCGCGGGACGCACAACGACCTGCGTCCGTTGGAACTGTGGAGGGAAATT
>DATEFT010000878.1:0-14844 GCA_035280505.1 Blastocatellia bacterium
TCGGGTCGGACGGGTAGTCTACACAAACGGTCGCAATGATCAGATGGGAAATGGGCGCGTGAACGCCGCCGCCGCCGTCAGGAGGGCGGCCGAGCCCGTTTAATGAAGTAAGACCCCGGTTGTTGTCACAACCGGGGTCGAGCTATGGAGAGTCAACGTTCGCCATCCAGGTTCGCCCACTCGCCTGATTGGATGAAGCTCGCCCAATAGCATGGGTGCCGTCCGCCTGGATCCTTGAGCATCTTCAATTGTACCTGTCTCAATGCCTCGCCGCGGCCCTGCCCTCGCTGCAACCTGCCGTAATAGGCGACCATCAACTCTCGCGTCCAGTAGTCCGAGACCGGCCAGAGGCTCAAGACCTGCGTTTCCGCGCCGGCCAGCACCAATGCCCGGCGCAGGCCGTGGACTCCATCTCCGTTCTTCACCTCTCCCACGCCGGTGTCGCACCCCGAGAGCACGACCAGTTTCGTCCCCCACAGATTGAGCCCGGTGACCTCCAGCGCGGTCAGAATTCCATTGTCGGTCAGCAGATGTTCGTTGGCTCCGGCCAGCACCAGCCCTGATCGCAACAGCGGATTCTCGATCCGACGGCCGCTCTTTTCCGGCCCGCGCGCCCGGCGGGTCGAATCACCGGGGGCGGACTCAGCGGTGACCGCCGAGTCCGGGTCTTCGAGAAAGAATCCGTGGGTCGCAATATGCAGCAGAAAGGGGCTGCGAACGTCTCTCAGCGCCGCCTTGTTCGCCCGGCGATTGGTCAGCAGCGTGGACCCGGGCAACAACTCGCGCAGGGCTTTGCCCTCTTCGGCCGTGTCCGGCAGCGCCGTGAAATAGAATCGGCTGAACGCCGACTCGGCCGGGTCTTGAGCGGGCGGCGCTTCCGACGACTTCTTGACCCGCGTCGACCGGCGGGCCAGCAGGCCCAATTTTGGACGCCCGAAGTCCGGATTGGCTACCACCAGCGGGCCGCTGTGACTCTCTCGGGCGACTTGCAATCGCAGCAGGTCGCGTCCGCTGGCCAGATAGCTGATCGAATAGTTCTCGACCAGATACCTTCCCCGCTCGTTGACCAGCGCGGCGAAGGGAATGAGGTTGAGTGAGCCTTCCGGCGAGATCAGCAGCCGAGTCTGAGTTCCCAGGAGCGGGCGGATCGGCTGAAACACTCGATCGCCCAGGATCCGCGCCAGTCTCTTGACATCCTTCCGTTGCGGGTTGCGCAGGGCTTTGCGCAGCGCCGCGATGGACTGGTCGATGGCGGCCACTTCGCCCAGATCTTTCCATCTGATCTCACCCCGGTGGTGCATGACGTAAGCGACGTAATGAGGCGGGCCGTATTGATCGCGCTCTCTCTGGGCCTTGCCGTCGAACGGACGGTAAGTGCTGAATTCGATGAGCGCGGCATCGTCCGGGATCGCCTCCCGCACGGCGGTCAGCGTGACGGGCATCGACTGGGCGCGGAATTCGCCGCTTTTGCGGCTGATCTCGGCCTCGAAATTCTCGGCCTGCTCTTCGAGCGTTTTGATCCGGGCCTGATATTGTTCGGCGCTCTCCTGTTGCGGTCCGCCCAGCACCAGTTTGGCGATTTGTGCGCGCGCCGTAATCAACTGATCGAGCAAATCTTGATCTTGAGGATTGAATCGATCGCGCAACGCATTGAGGGTCTCGGAGGCTGCGTCGAGCACTCGGCCCTTGCGCTGCAGGATGAGAGTGAGGGCCAGGCTGCAGGCCTCCGGATCGTACGGCGCCGCCTGGAGATGTAGCGAGAGAGTCCGATCCGTTTCGTGGGCGAGAGTGGAGAGATACGCTTGTTTCTGGCGTTCGGAACCGGTGGCCAGGTTGAGTTCGAGATGGCGTTCGCTGATCCGATTAGCGCGCGATTGCCAGGCGACGGCTCGGGCGATCTCGCCTTTGATGAGGGCCACCTCCACCAGACTATTGAGGGACGCGGCGACATATGGATGTACCGGTCCCAGCGCTTTCTCCCGGATGGCCAATCCGCGCTGATAGAGCGGCTCGGCCTTCGCCTCGTCGCCCTGTAGGCGATAGAGGTTGGCCAGGTTATCGAGAAACTCCGCGACCCGGTAGTGTTCCGATCCGAACGCCTTCTCCCAACTCGCCAGGGTGCGGAGATAGAGCGGCTCGGCCTTCGCATAATCGCCATTTCCGCAATAGATCTCGGCGAGATGGTTGAGCGTGACGATGACGGTGGGGTGTTCCGGTCCCAGCGCCTTCTCCCGAATGGCCAGCGCGCGTTGATGGATCTGCTCGGCCTTCGCATAATCGCCTCCGAGCCTATAGATGATGCCGAGATTGTTGAGCGCCACCGCGACATCCGGATGTTCCGGCCCCAGCGCTTTCTCTTTGATCGTCAGGACCTGTTGATAGAGCGACTCGGCTTTCACATAGTCGCCCTGGCCGTAGTAAACATTGGCCAGGTTGTTGAGAGAATCGGCGACATTGACGTGATCGGGTCCCAGCGCTTTCTCCCGGATGGCCAGCGCGCGTCGTAACAGCCGCTCGGCTTTGGGATGTTCGCCGGTATTTTGGTACAGGATCGCGAGATTGTTGAGAGTGTTGGCGAGGTCGGGATGATCCGGTCCCAGCGCTTTCTCCCAGATCGAGAGCGCGCGGAGATAGAGCGGTTCGGCCTTCGCCAACTCGCCTTTGTCACGGTAGATGACGGCGAGATTGTTGAGCGAGGCCGCCACCTGCGGGTGGTCCGGTCCCAGCGTCTTCTCTCTGACGGCCACCGCGCGCCGGTAGAGCGGCTCGGCCTTCGCGTAATTACCTTTACTATGATAGAGGACCGCCAGCAGATTGACGGTGGTGGCGACATCACGATGATCCGGCCCCAGCGCTTTTTCACGCGCTTCCAGGGCGCGTTCGGCCAATGGCAGCGCCTCATCAAACTTTCCCGTGCGTTGCAGCCTGAGCGCTTGTTCATGCCATCGGCGCGCTTCATGCAGCAGGCGGTCGGTTTCGGTGGCCGGGCGCAGCTCGTCGATCCGGATCTCATAACTTCCGGCGGGCGCGGCCGGCTGTTTGGGTTGAACGGTCAATCGGTAGTCACCCGCGACGCCGGCCACCACCATCACGGGCTCTGATCCTCGGAGGTTGCTTTCGGAGTCGAACTCCAGGGTCTGTTTGCCGTCCGGCTCCGCCAGTTTAACCGTCACGTCGATGCCGTTCTGTTCGACGGTCACCTTCAAGCATTGCCCCGCGTTCAGGCCGATTTGATAGTTATGCTGCTGCCCGCCGGCCAACTCGCGTCTGATCGGCCGGCCTTCTTCGAGCGCCCGCGTCTCTGGCCCGGAACTGTTTCCCTGGTCCCCATCACGGACCTGTTGAGCCGTGGGGCTGACCGCGCCGGGCGTTTGACCGAAAGCCCGATCCGACGGCCAGGAGACGGCGCCCGATGGACCGAAGAGCCAGAATATGGTCAGGGAAATTTTGAGATATGTGTGAAGGCAACCTGGCCTGGCCGCCCTGATTAGGCAAAATTTTGGATACCTCTCCAAGTTTTGATCACCACCCGCCCCGCCCCTACCATCTGAAACTGAGTGAGGTTTGCTTTGATGAATCATGGCTTCACCTCAAGTTATCAATAGGTCCGCGCTCACGAGAGATCCTGACTGATACTGACCAGGAGCTGACTCGAGGCAGATCGACGTGACCTCTCGCGGAGGCATGGCTACTTTAGCTTGTCAATTGAGTAGTGGTGGGTAAGACCGATATGAGTCTACCAAGATCCGCCGAAGGTCGTAAGGATACCATTTTTAAGCAGCAAAGCAAGAACTCCCGGGTAACTTATCGCTCCACCACCCAGCGTGGAATCTTCCGCTCCGTCATACGCTCACGCCGCTCTTTAAGATCGCTGAATTCAATCGAGCCGGACCATTAGGTATCGATCAGCAGTTGGATAACCGAACGGATGTTTGGTTCTGTTACACCTATGACGGTGGCTGACGCGCGTTCGCGGCCGGCCTGGATCAGATCTCAACTGATTGATGGCCTTCGAGGGGCAACAACCCTCGCATCCGGACAGTCGATCAATACTGTTGGGGCCGAAGCACGCGGAACCGGCGGAACACGCAAAGGACCTGAAAGATGTCTCAGAATTTGCGTGTCCGGCCGCACTCCGCGTGCTTCGGCCCCTCACTTCAGTTGAGATCGATCATCGTGCGATTGGCGGTGATGCCGTCGATTGTGACTACGACTTCGACCCGTTGCCGGCCGGTACCAGTCAAACCGGCCGGAACTTCGACGATGATCTGATCCAGTCCCTTCAGTGTGACATGGGCGCCGGCATAGATTACACGCGCCGGTTCTCCGCCAATCGTCACACTGACCGATTCAGCCACGCCGTTCCCATCCTTCGGATTGGCGGCCCGGGCGCGACGGATGCCTGAGCCATACAGAGTGATGAGATTCGGCCTGGTCTGGAGGGGTCTCTCGAATTGCGGAAGTTGCAGGCGCGTGCCATCACTGATGATGAGTGATGGCCTGTCGCCACCTGCTTCCGAATCGACGGCGAAGATCATGGGCGCCGCATCCACAATCTGCGCCGTGCCGATCGCGTATGCCCCTTCAGAATTACGAACGACGATGGTTGACGAGCCGGGTTCGACAGTCGCCGGAATCACGAAGCTGACCCGGTCCGGCGAGACCGAGACGATCTGAGCCGGAATCCCGTCAATCGTCACCCTGGCGCCCTTCAGTTCGAACGGCAACTCGGAAGCCAGGGCCGTTTCGGTCCCCGCCGCCAGATTGGAGCCGAAGGCCGTGACGATCGAATCGACCGCGAGCCGGCCGTCGCCCCCGGCATTCGCCAGGGTCAATGATGAACATTCGACCACGCTCACCGTCACCACTTTCGAATCGATCAACTGACCGTTGCCGGCGGTGAAGGTGATATTGAAGCTCTGACCGGTGTCGGCGGTGGTGGGAGTCCATTTGAAGGTCCCCTCCGTCCTGTTGTTCGGGAGGACCCTGGTTGTGAAGCGAGCGCCCGCCGGCAAACCTTCCGCTGTGATCGCGATTGGTACTCCGGAGCCGAGATCGCCGGCCGAAACCTTGAACTTGATTGCGGTGCGGGCCGCTCCGACCTGTGCGGCAGGCACGGCGAGTATGAGAGGTTGACCCGGAGAGACCGGCTCCAATGGATCGATCTGCAACCGATGGACCCTGAGAGGTGTAGTCAGGAGATTCAAGAACCCGCCGATCACGCCGCTCCCGAATACGGTCTGCAGGGAGGGCGGGCTGCCGGGCAGGAAGACGAGAGGAGGCACCGAGAACGAATTATCGAGTTGAATCCACCTGTCGTTACGGACGTCGTAGACCTCCGCATCGTGGACCGGACCCGCCGAACTATCACCGACAAAGAGCCAGTACGGATTGCCGGCCGCATCCTTGACGACTGCCGCCTCCGCTCCCTGACGGACGCGATTGGGCGGCGCCATCGGCGACCACTGTCCGGTCTGGAAATCGTAGACCTCGCCGCCCGTGACATTTCCGGTCGGACCGCTTCCGCCGGCCACATAGAGTTTGCCCTCGATGATCGCCGCGTTGTGCGAAAATCTGGGGGCGCTCATCGGCGGCAGCTCGCTCCAGGTGTCGGTCGCCGGATCATATTTTCTGACTGCCGACGAAGCGCCGCTGGTGAGACTGAGTCCGCCTGTGAAGTAGTAGACCCCGTGCGCCTGATCCGCGACCACGGCGTAGGCCAACTCTGTGTTCGGCACCTCGGCCTGAGTGGTCCAGGTATTGGTGGCGATCTCGTAAGCCAGGTGAAGCGGGGACATCTGAATCGTGTTGTTCACGATAAAATATCCACCCGGAACATAGATCTTGCCATTCAGGTGAACGGCCTCGGCCCCGTTCAATAGGGTCGGCGGCGGGGCCAGCCCATCAGTAAAGGCACTGGTCTCCGGATCGTAGCGAAGCATCGCATTGCCGAGTGGTTGCCCCGGAACCAGACCCTGGCCGATGAGATAGAGGTATTTGTCATCGCTGGCGACCTGCCCTCCACTGCTTATTCGCGTCTGGAACTCCCTCGTCTCCCACCGCCGCGCAATCTCGAACTGCCCTGAGACCGCGTCAGTCTCCGTCCCTTCGTCGTCGGTTGCTATCACGTGAATCCGGGCCAGCGAACCGGTCTGCAGGAAACTCGGCACCGTCCATGAGAATGAGCGCGACTCACTGCTCACATCGGTCGCGATCTCACTGAATGCTTCGAGGCTGGGGAAGAGCGGGTTCGGGTAAGCCAGTCTGAGGCGTTGCCGCACCACTTCATGATTGTCGGACGATTGCCAGCGAATCGTGACCTCGCTTCCCGTGTAGAATCTCTCTCCTCCTTGCGGATTAAGGATCTGGACTGCGGGCGGTGTGGCCGCCACGTAGCCGAAGGCGCCGGGGAGAGTGGACTGACGGTCGCCATTCCGGGCGGTGAGATCCACCGCACCGGTCGTCGATGCCGCCGGCGTGACTGCCCGCAGTCTGTTCGTGCTGACATACGTGACCGCCGCCTCCTTCGATCCGAACAGGACCACGGTTTCAGGCGTGAAGTTGGTGCCGGTCAGGGTGACCGTGGTCCCGCCCAGCACGGAGCCCGAAGATGGAGCGGCGCTGCCGAGCACGGGCGTTCTGGCGATGCCGCCCGGCTCGTAGTAAGTGAACCCTCTGGACTGGGTGGCTGTCCCGCGGCGATTGGAGATCCGAACGGTCACCTGTCCCGCGCTGTGCGCCGGTGTGACCGCCCTCAGCGCGGAACTGCCCAGAACCGTCACCTGCGTGGCGGGAACCCCATCGAAGGTGATTCGGGTATCTTCGCTCTCGGTGAAGTTGGTGCCGCTGATCATGACCTGCGTGCCGCCGCCCGGGGGCCCGAAAGCGGGGGTGATCGCGGTAATGACCGGCTCCGGAGCCTCGACCGGAGGAATGATCTCCGGATCCGCCGAACGCCCGATCAGATGAATATCGTCGATGGCCCAATCAGCGGATGCCCCTATCGCCAGTGGCGGAGGGATCAGCCGGAACCGCAGACGCGCGCGCGGCTGCTCCACGAGGTCGCCTAACGGCAGGCGGAACGGAGCGAAGCCGCTCTGGCTGCCGCCGACCGGCCTGACTAATGACCACGTCGCGCCATCATCCACCGAGACCTCGATCGCGCCGGAGAAGGGACGTCCCCCACCGGCAAACTGGTAACTCTGCGAGAAAGAGAGCTCCACCTCTGTCAGCCCCGTCAGATCGAGCGTCGGCGAGGTGAGGGCGAGCCCTTGCAGGAGAAGCGGATCGTCGGACGCTCCTCTGACCCGCCAGGAATGCGTGGGAGATCCGGAGACCTCGCTGGTGATCGCCCAGGTGCCGGTCGGCAGCCAGATCTGGTTTCCACGCTCGACATTGTCGTCAAGGATCACAATCTCGCGCGTCCAGTCGGCGAGAGCGGTGACTTGCGCCGAGCTGCCGTCCCCGGTGTCACGGTCCAGATGGGTCGCCTGGATCCGATCGCGGGCTCCAACCGAACCCTGTAACTTGCCGTCCCCGGTCCTGGCCCGGCCGTTGTCCAGGCGAATCGAGCCGTTGAAGAGTCCGGGGATCGCGGCATCCGGCTCCAGTTCGATTCGCTCCCGATCACCGGTCCTGGTGCTCGCGATCTCGACCGCCACCGGAGCGATGGCGTTGTTGTCGCCGAGCGTGATGCGGACGGTCTCATTATCTACATAACTGGGTTTATTCAGCGCCAGAGTGGCGACCGGGCTGCAGAATGGCGCGGCCTGGAAAGATTCGACGGCGATGACACTCGAAGCGTCCGGCGTGCTGGCGGAAACCCCGAGGCCGCGTTTGGCAAAGGCTTTCCAGATCAGGCACTGATTCGCCCCCTGGTTGTTCACTCTGTCCGCGAGCATGATCGCATCGCGCGCATCGATGAGCGAGGGGGCCGACGGGGTCATCTTTAACCCATCCACGACCAGTTGAATACTCTGCCGCTGCCCTTCACGAAAACCGTATCGTTCGATCAGCAGCGCCCGCAGCTCCCACAACATCAGGCACCAGATCTCTCCCACCGCATGCACTTCGGGAAAATCCCTCATATTGTTGAAGGTCAGCGGATTGATCTGCAGATTGGTGCTGTAAGGATAGCGCCGAATGCCGAGGACATAATCGTTCAGGACGTACTGGCCGATCGGGTACGAGGCAGCCGGGTCATCATTCTCGTGTTGCAACAGGACCAGGCCGAACCAATCCGACCAGCCCTCCCCCATGCTTCTGCTCTGTAACGCCGTGAGCCCCGTCGCGTTGCCCACCAGCCGGTTGCTGAGGCCATGGGTCAGTTCGTGGATGATGACCCCCTGATCGAACGAGCCGTCGAGCTGAGGCGAAGTGAGATCCCAGAGGAACATCTGGACCCGTCCGGGTTGGCCGTCCGGCGGAGTCGCGAAGTTGGCATTATTCAGACCCTGCCCGTCCTGCGCGTCACCGATCACCGCATCGTTACCCGGCCCGCCGAGCCCGAAATTGTCGGTCTGGAAATTTCCGGCCCCTTCATTGAAACCGAACGAGTAGAGAATATCGTGATAGCGGTTGATCCAGTAGAAGAGATTGACTTGAGCCGCCTGCGGATTGGTCGCCGCCACCGCTTCGAGCGTGAAATCTACCGGAAACGAGAAATTGCCGTCGGGAACCATCAGCCGCGGCTGATCCGGCTGGTTCAGGGCGGCATCCCGATCCAGGTGCACATCCGTATTGTTGCTGATCAATCCATTGGCGGGGCTACCCGCCCACCAATCGTAATGCGGATCCTCGGGCTGAAAGATCGGGCCGCCGTTGAAAGGCGTCGCCCGAAACGGCAGGTCCTCGCGCTCGACTATCGGCGGGGCGTCGCTGGTCCGCGGCAAATTGGGACGCGGGCTCTCCCCGGTGTAGACCGGTCCATGCGGCTGCAACGGGTTCTCTTCGTAATTGGTCAGATTGTGACGAAAGAGCAGCGTCTTTTGCTCGGCGTCGATCAGGATCAGATAGACGTCCGCCGTCTCGCGCATCCAGATCACGAACTCCCAGGCCAGGCGCACCTGATCGGCGGCGAGCGGAAAATAGACGAGCCTCGCCCTCACGTCCCGCTCGAAACTCCGCCCGCTCGCAAACTCCTGCCGCTGATCCGCGCCGCTCGGCGACCGGCGCAACTGCGGCTGCTCTTTGAGCTCGGCCTCGGCCTGCTCCGCCGCAATTCGCAACGCCTCGATCGCCGTGATCTTCGGCCGGCTGAGGTTGACCGCCCGCGCGGCGCCGGGCAGCAATTCACCGCCGGCCGCCATGATCGCGCCTTCGCGATTGAGGTGCATGGTCATGGCTGATTGAAAGAGTTCAATTCCGCCGACCTGCTGTTGAAGGGTCAGATGGCTGACTCCGTTGTGCTCGGTGCGATAACGGCGCGATTCTTTGAGGCCGTCCACTTCCGCCCCGCTCAACCGGAAGAGGTCTTCATTTCCTTTGAGGAAGCCGCGCGCCGCGATTCCGGCATCGGCGGATGTCGGAGCGCTCAGGGCCTCGGTCTGACTGTAGAGGCGGCTCGGCGCCCCGGTCAGAGAACTCCACCGGATACCGACGCTGGGACGTTCGCGCTTCAATCGTGAGACCTGAGCGGGCGGCGGTTGCGTCATGCTCCGTTGAGCGGTTGCCGTCCCGGCTTCCGGAGGCGCGGTGAGTGTTCGTTGATGACCGACGCGGATATCGAAATTTTCACGCGACGCGGGACGTGTGTCCGATGATTGATTCGCCGGCCTTCGAGATGCCAGCACACGCGACGAGATTGGCGATCTCACGGCGCCGGCCCGCGATTCCGCCTGTTGCGCCGTGGAGGAACGTTGAAACCACGAAAAGATCAGACAACCGGCCAAAGCGATAAATACAAAGGTCGCCCTCTTCGACCATCCCAATTTAGCAGTGAAAGATCCTATGTTCGGCATAACTGGTTCCCTCTAGTAGATTAAATGTACGTTGTTAACCTGTATGCTTATTCATACACTTTCCTTCTGTGCCCCATCCTTACCCTCTTGCAGACCGTTCGCCGGTTGAGCCCAGTCAATTTACGTGCCTTCCAACCCGCTCCCCGCCGGGAGCGCGGAAAGCCGGTCGATGAACCGCCTCGAGCGCGGGCTCAGCGGCGGCAAAATCGGTAGTTTCGAGAAAGCCGGAGGCCACTTCACCGGAATCAGGATCGACGCGGCGAGGGCGGCAATCTGCCGCGTCGCTTCGTAATTTCTCGGCATAAATGCCGCAAGAATGATCAGGGCGACGGTCGTCAGGGAAGGCCGGCCGATTTTTCGCGGGAGCGAATATTTTAACCTCTTGACCATCGGCGGGAAGTTGGCCAACATTGCACAGTTCAACCTCAAGAAAAACCGTTTTCAATCCAATCAGGAGGTCATCAGATGCGGTTCCGTTCCCTGGTTTTGTGTCTTGTTGTCGTGGGCGTCTGCTCTGCAATGCTTTTCGCGCAACACAACAGTCCCGGTCAGAAGAATCCTTTTGCCGACAAACCTGAAGCCATCCGCGCCGGCAAGGGCATCTACGACCAGATGTGCGCCGGTTGTCATGGCTCGAAGGGCGATGGCGGGCGCGGTCCGGCGGTTAACAAAGGCGTCTTCACGCGTGGAAATGAGGACGCGGCGCTCTTCAACGTCGTCAAGAACGGCATTACGGGAACCGCCATGCCCGCGATGGGCCTTGGGGACGACGAAGTCTGGCAGGTTGTCAGCTACCTGCGCTCGATGAGCGGAGAATCGGAAAAGATTACCGGGAATGCGGCGGCCGGCGAGGCGATCTTTTCCGGCAAGGGTGGTTGCGTCTCCTGCCACATGGTCAACGGGTTCGGAAGCCGTTTCGCCCCGGACCTCTCGACCATCGGCAATCTCAAAGCGGATGAATTGCGCAAGCTTATTCTCAAGCCGGGTTTGCGCGAAGGCTATCACCCCAGCCTGGTCGAGGTGAGGACGAAGGATGGCAAGTGGATCAAGGGGCTTCGCCGCAATGAAGACACCTTTTCGATTCAGCTCTTCGACGCCGGCGAAGAACTTCATCTGCTTCGCAAGCGAGACCTGGCGGAGATCAAGTATGCCAAGACCTCCATCATGCCCGCGGATTACGCGACGCGCCTCAGCGAAACCGAAGTCCAGGATCTCGTCGCCTATCTGAAATCGCTTAAGACGGCCGATCTCACGAAGGCCGCGAACATGACGGTCAAGGGCGGCCTTACTTACGAACGCCTGCTGAACCCGGCCAAAGAACCGCAGAACTGGTTGACCTATTACGGCGATTACCGCGGGCAGCACTATTCGCAGCTCAAACAGATCAATTCGTCGAACGCGGGCCGCCTCCAGACCGCGTGGATCTTCCAGCCTCAGGGCAACGGCATCGTCCAGGCTTCTCCGCTCGTGGTGGACGGCGTGATGTACACGACATCTTCATCGAATTACGCCTACGCGATCGATGCGGCAACGGGCCGGCAGTTGTGGGAGTACAAGTATCAGGCGAAAGACCCGAAGCATGATGTGAAAGGCATGCCGAATCGCGGATTCGCCATGCTCGATGGACGCCTGTTTATGACGACCGGGGATGCGTGGGTGGTGGCGCTCGACGCCAAGACGGGGCGGACTCTCTGGGAATCGAAATTGGCCGAAGCGTCGGAGGGCTATTTTTCGACCATGGCGCCCCTGGCTTTGAAAGACAAGGTGATCGTCGGGATGGGCGGCGGCGAGACGGGCGTTCGCGGTTTCCTTGACGCCTACGATCCGGCGACGGGCCGCCGCTTGTGGCGGTTCAATACCGTGCCGGGGCCGGGCGAGTTCGGAAATGATACCTGGGAGGGCGAGAGTTGGAAGCAGGGCGGCGCCACGACCTGGATGACGGGAACATATGATGAAAAACTCGATTTGATCTATTGGGGCATGGGCAATCCGGGACCGGACCTGAACGGCGACGTGCGTAAAGGCGACAACCTCTATACCTGTTCGGTGGTCGCGCTGGAAGCCGCAACGGGCAAACGGCGCTGGCATTTCCAATTTACGCCGCACGACGTTTATGACTGGGACGCGACCGAGACGCCGATGCTCGTCGACCGGATGTGGAAAGGCCGAATGCGAATGTTGATGTTCCAGGCGAATCGCAACGGCTTCTTTTACGTGCTCGATCGCGAGACGGGCGAATTTCTCTTCGGCGCGCCCATCGCGCGGCAGACCTGGGCCAAAGGATTGGACGCAAAAGGAAGGCCGATCCTGCTCTCCGCTAAAGAACCGACCTACGAAGGGACGCTGGTCTATCCCAGCCTGGTGGGGGCCACGAACTGGCAGTCCCCATCGTATGACCCCGCGACCGGCTGGTTCATCTTTACCTACAGAGAAGCCGGCAACGTCTATTTCAAAGAGGAGCAGCCGTTCGAACTGGGCAAATCCTATTGGGGCGGGCGCACGGCGGGGGTCGGCGACGTGGAATGGGGCGGCGTTAAAGCGATCGATCCCGAGACCGCCGAAACAAAATGGGACTACCGGCTTTCGAGAGGCGGCCTCGGCAATGGTTTGCTCGCGACGGCGGGCGGACTGACCTTTGCGACCACCGGAGAAGGCCACTTTCTGGCGCTCCATTCCCGGACCGGGAAACTGCTCTGGCGAGCGCAGACCGGCGGAGATATCCACGCCTCGCCGATCAGTTACGCCGTGAACGGGCGGCAGTTCGTCGTCTGTTCAGTCGGCGGCATTCTGATGAGCTTTGCGTTGCCGGAACCCGAACCCCGTTGACGACGTCCTCGTCAACGTCATTCTAGGAGACTTTGGATGGCTGTTAAATCGTGCATACCGGTCATTCCCAGCGCGAATTTGGGGAAGAGCCTGCGGTTATGGGTGGATGGTCTCGGATTCGAGATGGACATGGAGATGTGGGCGGAGGGCCGGCTCATCTTCTGCATGCTTCGCAAAGGCGATCTCTGTTTCATGCTCAATCAGCGAGCGGGGACGCCGGTTAAACCGGACACCTACGAGGGCATTCGACTCTACTGGAACCCGATCGACATCCACGAAACGAGAGAGCGCCTGATTCAGCTTGGATTCGAGGTGTCGGACATCTGCGAGAGAGACTATGGTCAGACGGAGTTCTTACTGACCGACGATGACGGCTACTCGCATTGTTTCGGGGTCCCGACCAGGTAAACAGAGTAATTTGAGATTTCAGGTTTAAACCGCGAAAGACGCGAAATCGACCGTCTTTCGCGTCTTTCGCGGTTGGGACCGATTTTGTGAGCAAAGTCCCGGCCTGAAGTTAATAACCCTCTAGAAGTGGCCGGTTTGTGTGAACGACTCCCCGCCGGTCGTGTATGTCACCAGATAGGTGTCACCAGCCGTCGGATGCACTGTTCCGGTGCCGCCCATCTGGGCGGCGAAGATCCGGTTCGTGGCCGGCCCGAGAGTTTGCCCGGCAGCCAGCGCGAATTGATACGTGATGGTCGTGGCCGTGCTGGTGTTGGTCTGGCGGATTGATCCGCCGATCGTGTTGTACTGGCCGTTGAACTTGACGCCCGTCGTTCGCTGCACCACGATCGTGACGGTGAGCGCGGTCAACGCATGGGTGGTGCTGATTCGGATCTGTTGTTCGTTGAACCATGGACTGTGGTTGGAAATCACTGGCGTGACGGTCATCCCGCCGGTTCCATTCATTGGAGTCGGAGTTGGAGTTGGAGTTGGAGTTGGAGTCGGAGTTTCGGTTATGTCTCCGCGAATAATACCGCGTCCGTTGGTGCCGAAGTAGACTCGGCCGAAGACCCGCGGGTCGCCGGTGATCACCCCGCCCGTCACCCCGTATTGATGCTGGTCGTCATTGATCCGCATCCACGAGGCTCCGGCATCGATCGATCTGAAGATGCCGCGGATGCCGTTGACCTCGCCGATCAGATAGAGTGTCAGACAGCCCGCTCCCGGCGCCGCCATGCCGAAGCCAATTCCGTCCGCGATCTCGACATTGGCCAGTCTGGTGAAGGCCGCCCCGCCGTCGGTCGAACGCCACAGGCCGCCGTCCCCGCCCGCCAGCCAGATCTGGCCCTCGCGCCCGGGCAGGGCCTTGATTCTCGCAAAACCCGGAAGACCGGTCGCGGCCGTCGCCGTGAAATTGGCTCCGCCGTTGGTGCTGACGTAGAACCTGCCGCCGGAGAATCCGTAGAACTTCATCGGATTGACACGGTCGGCGGCGACTCCGGCTCCATTCGGAATGCCCTGCGACGTCGTCCAGGAGCCTCCGTTATTGGATGAGAAGGATACCGCCGCGCCTTCAGGGCTCCAGATGACGCGTCCGGCGTCGGCTGCCGCCGCCACCATTCCTCCGGCCGTCACCCCCGCGGGCTCGGTGCCCGCCTGGAACCAGTTCGTTCCGCCATCGGAGGAGAACGCCGCTCTCGTCACCCCATTGTTATTGCCCGCATTTCCGACCCGAACGATGAAGTTCGGGCTCAGTTCCGCATAATCGACGCTGGTGGTGTTGCCGAAGGTCGGCGTCCCCATCATCGTGGCCGGCACGGCATTCAGGTCGTCGTGCCTGAAACCGCAGATGTCGCCCACACCGCTGATCAGATGGGCGCCGCTCGGCGGGCTGATCAGGTCCAGAATGGCCGTATGTTCCAGGCCCTTTACCATGGGGGAGATGGTGATGGCGCCGCCGGAATCCCAGTTGGTCAGATTGGTGGTGCCGAAAAGGGTGGCGCCGGAGCCGTACATCATGCGGTTGGAGTCGAACGGATCGATCGCCAGCGTGTCGACTATCCATCCCAGTTTGGGCGTGACCTCCGGCAGTTGCGGCATGGTGTTGTAGGTC
>DATEFT010000879.1:0-2075 GCA_035280505.1 Blastocatellia bacterium
CATGTCGGCGCTCATTGACGGGCTTGGCGTGAGTGGGCAGCTGCTTGTGGTGGGCGCCTCGGGCGATCCCATCAACGTGACGCCTATCCAACTGATCATGGCCCGCCGATCCATTCAAGGCTGGCCGTCAGGGACTGCCAGGGATTCGGAAGACACATTGAATTTCTGCGTCCACACGGGCGTTCGCGCCATGGTGGAAACGTTGCCGCTCGAACAAGCCGGCGCCGGCTACGACCGCATGATGAGCGGCAAGGCGAGATTCCGCGTGGTGCTCACGATGAACTAGGCTGTCTGTCCATTCAGGTTGCCTGCCGCGGACTTTGTGTATGCCGCTCTATTCGGGGGTGAGGTAAGCCTTTTGATGCCGTCCGGCGCGAGGGCGCAAGAACTGGCTAGATGACATGGTCCGGCAAGGCAAGGTACTCTAGGTGGGTTTTTCTGAGGCTTCTGGGGTAAGAGCGATCGAGTGCAACGACGATTGATCATATGCATGTTGGTGTTCGGGCTCTCCCAGTCTCTGCTGGGCTGCAAGGGAGAAGTCCAGTCCTCGCCTTCTCCTCAGGTCCCGGAAATCGGGGTGATGGCGGTGACTCCCACTTCGGTTCCCGACGAGCCTGAATTCATCGGCCAGGCCGAAGCCTCGCGCATCGTGGAAATTCGATCGCAGGTGACCGGCATTATCCAGGAGCGCTATTTCCAGGAGGGGAGAGAGATCAAGAAGGGCGATAAGCTCTACCGGATCGATGAGGTGCCGTTCCGTGCCGCCGCAGCCAGCGCCAAGGGCCGCGTGTCTCAATCCGAGGCGCGCGTGGTCCAAGCCCGGCAAAACCTGGCTCGCGTAAAGCCGCTCTTGGAAGAGCACGCCGTCAGTCAGAAGGACTACGACGATGCCGTGGCGGAGGAATTGGCCGCGAAAGCTGCCCTCGACACGGCCAAAGGCGATTTGATCAAGGCGAACTTTGATCTTGGCAATACGGTCATCGTGGCGCCGATCACGGGATTGGTCGAGCGAACGCGGGTGTACGAAGGCCGCCTGGTGTCCGCGCAAACAGATTTGCTGACGATCATCCACCAGATCGATCCGATGTATGTCGTCGTCAATGCGCCCGAGGCGTTTCTCATCAAGCGTCGGGAGGATATTGCCGCCAACAAAGTCATGCATCCGGGGGTCTACAAGCTTACGGGCACGCTGATTTTCCTCAATGGCAGCAAGTACCTGGAGGAAGGCACGTTGGATCTCCTCGACGTGGGGTTGCGCAGCGACACCGGCGAGCGGCCGGCACGCGTCACCTTCCCTAACCGCGAAGGCATCATCATCCCCGGTCAGTTTGTGACCGTTCGCTTTCACGGGGTCTCAAGGAGCAGCGTAATGCTCATTCCACAACGGGCCGTGCTGCAAGGTCCCAAAGGCCCGATTGTCTACGTCGTCAGGGCGGACAACAAGGTGGTGATCCGGGACGTCAAGGCGACCGCCTGGAAAGGGAATGAATGGCTGGTCGAAGAAGGCCTGGCTCCCGGGGAACAAGTCGTCGTCGATAGTCTGCAACGCATCATCCCGGATTCGACCGTCAAGCCGGTCCCGGCCCCAATCGAACCCTCAGGGATTCAAGCCTCAGAGCCGACGAAGACCGAAGCATCCAAATGAGCCCGCGGTTTTTCATTGATCGGCCGATCTTCGCCTCGGTCCTCTCGATTGTGATCGTCGTGATCGGCCTCGTAGCGATGGTGACCCTTCCGATCGCGCAGTTTCCCCAAATTACGCCTCCTGTCGTTCAGATCGACGCCGATTACCCCGGCGCGAGCGCCGAGACCGTGGCCGATTCCGTCGCCCGCGTCATCGAGCTGCAGATTCCCGGCATCGACAATCTGCTGTACTACGATTCGACGAGTACCAATGATGGGCACATGACTCTCCGGCTGACGTTCGAGATCAAAACCAACATCGACATTGCGCAGGTTCAGGCCCAGAACCGGGAGAAGCTCGCGGAGCCTCAACTCCCGCCGGAAGTCATTCGCCAGGGCGTTTCCGTGAAGAAACTCTCGACCGATCTCTTGGGTGTCCTGATTCTTCAATC
>DATEFT010000880.1:0-14739 GCA_035280505.1 Blastocatellia bacterium
AATCTACATTTCCATTTACAACATGATGCTCTTCAGCACTGAAATTCCACGGACCTCCTGAAGAATATTAGGTGGGCATTTGCGAAGAAAATACTTCCAGCACCGGCTGTCGTAAAGCACAACGTGACAGTCTAGTAGCTCAAACTTATAGCTGTGTGGAATCCGCCATTCACGTTCGTGGGTCCAGTCGACGTAAGTGTCGGTCACCTGATCCCAGTTTAAATTCACAATTCTCCAATGCTCCTTTGGTTCAAGGAGTAATTTTGCATCACTGGTTTTCTCATACATCACTGGGCGACCGCCCTCTCGGAAAACGTGCCATTTCAAGAATGCTAATCCAACTCCGCAATAGCGCAATCTTTCGCCGGAATTCTTCTCTCTTCGCTCTTGTTCATGCTTTACGTTTTGGATGAGCCCATAAAAGGGCACATTTTGGAAGCAAACCGCAGGGGTTCCTCCGACTATGAACCCTGTTCCTGTGGTGCTTCCATGAAGGACTTGCTCCTTAAGAATTTGGATCAGATTGATCGTTGCGGCCTCGTGAATTTCATTAATATCCATCCCCGATGTGTTCGAGGCAGGCTTGGTGAGGTGAGTTAACATTCCGGTCAAATCCAAGCGGGCAGCTACACGCGCTTGCCAATCATCATATTCGAGCCCCATCAGAAGTCCTCCTTGGCAAATTCATGAGTGAAATATGTGGGAAATCCACCCTACTGAATTACTTACTGATCGAACGCCGATACTTATTTTTTAAGAGAAGTTGTTCTACCTGAGATCTACCGAGGTTCAGGCCAAAGAGATTTTACCCGCATTCTGGATTCTCCGACAATCCCTTTCGATAAGGCGACCGGTCAGCCGTTCTGATGGCCTGCTTGAGGACTTCGCCACTATCCAGAGCCCGCCAAAATAAATTTCGATTTTGTTTTACAGTGCTTTCGTTCCGATCGGCAGAGCCGATCAATCCCGAGTCCGAGACAAAGGAGTTTTAGCAATGGCTTTAAAAGCAGTGCTCGAATCGTTGGACGGAGTGCCCGAGGCGCTCAAAGGCGAGTATGAGCAAAAAGACGGAAAGTTTTATTTGAAGGTCGACGGGGACGCCGACAGCGTTTTCCCAGGCCTGGCCGCCGCCAAAAAGCAGCTACTGGCCGAAAAGAAAGCCGTCGAGGACAGGCTCAAGGCGTATGAGGGAATCGACCCCGAACGCGCCCGGCAACTGATGACCGATGCCGAGAAGCTGGAGGCCGACAAGCTGAAAGCCAAAGGCGATTGGGATGCCAGAGAGACGCAATTGAAAGGCCAACTGGCCGCCGATCTTCAGAAGCGCGAACAGCACTTCTCCGGCGAAGCTGAGAAGTGGAAGACCCGCGAGGCCCTTCTGATGGGGGCGCTCGAAGAGAATTTGATCGGGGCTCAGGCGACCGCCGCAATCGTTGCCGCCGGCGGCAGTCCCGAGTTGTTGCTGCCGCACGTAATCAAGTTGGCGAAGCTCTTCGAGGAAGACGGCAAATTTGCGGCCCGCGTGGTCGACGAGAAGGGCGCACCGCGGATCGCGAATGTGAAGGGCGACCCCTTCACGATGACGCACCTGGTCGATGAACTGAAGGCGAATCCGGTCTTTGGCCGGGCCTTCGCAGCATCACCGGCGGGTGGTTCGGGCGCACCGGGCCAGAGTAGAAATAACAGCGGCGGCAAAACAAAGACACGCGCCGACTTCAATCAAATGGCGCCGGCCGACAGAGCGGCGCACGTGAGAGATGGCGGCATAGTTATTGACTGAATTCCCGTTGTCACGGAATTCGCTTAACAGAGGTAGCACATGTCAGCTAATACTCTCACCGGGCTTATCCCGGTGCTCTATCAGGCGCTGGATATCATTTCCCGCGAACTGGTGGGCTTCATTCCCGCAGTCACTCGCAATTCGTCCGCTGCGCGCGCGGCGGTTGGTCAGCAGATCACCTATCCGATCGTTCCCGCGATGAGCGCTGCGGATATCACGCCCAGCGCGACCACGACCGACGCCTCCGGCGTGACGGTCGGCACCGACAGCCTGACGATCTCGAAATCCCGCAAGGTCGAATTCCCGTGGACCGGGGAAGAGCAAATGAGCCTTCGCAATAGCGCGGGCGTCCATCTGGACGGCGGATCGAATATGGAAACGATCCTTCGCGATCAGTTCGCCCAGGCGATGCGGACGCTGGTCAACGAGGTTGAGACGGACATTGCCGCGCTGTACGTCAACTCCTCGCGAGCCTACGGCACGGCCGGGACCGCGCCTTTCGGGACCGCGAACGATCTGAGCGACTTCGCCGGGGTCCGGCGGATTCTGGACGATAATGGCGCGCCTCAATCTGATCTTCATCTGGTGATCAATACCGCCGCGATGGCCAACGTTCGCGGCAAGCAAGCGGTTCTCTTCAAAGTCAATGAGGCGGGGACCGCCGATCTTCTGCGCCGTGGCATTCTGGGCGAGGTTCAGGGTCTGATGATCCACAACAGCGCCCAGGTCAAGAACCACACCAAGGGAACCGGCGCCTCATACCAGACGAATGGAGCTCAGGCGCTCGGAGCGACCACGATCGCGGTCGACACCGGCACCGGGACGATCATCCCGGGCGACGTCCTTTCGATCGCGAACGGCACGCCCGCCGATAGCAATAAGTACGTTAACAAAACGGCTCTGTCAGGCGGCAACGTGGTGATCAATAAGCCCGGCCTCCTGTCGTCTCACGTTGACAATGACGGCGTGACCGTCGGCAATAACTATGCGGCCAATATGGCCTTCCATCGTTCCGCGATCCATCTGGTGACCCGCGCCCCGGCGATGCCGATCGGGCCGGATGGCAAACCGATGGACGTGGCGGACGACGTGATGGAGATCGTAGACCCGGTCACCGGGCTGGCCTTCCAGGTCGTCCTCTATCGGCAGGTCCGCCAGCTCAAATACGAGGTCTGTCTGGCCTGGGGCGTCAAGGCGGTCAAGTCCGAGCATATGTGTCTCCTGCTCGGGTAGTAAGTCTTCGTGCAGGTTTTCCGGATGCTCGGAGCGCGCCGGGCATCCCTTCAATCACAGCAATCGAGGTAAGAAACATGGCGAAAAGCAACGAAACGGCCGCGGGAGAGAAGGCGACTCCGGCCACGCCGGAAGAGAGCGGGGCTCCGCAGGTCCAACTCGTCAAAATGGTCCGGCCTCAACCGCAATTTCCGGGCGGCCCGATCACTGCCGACGTCCATCCGGACGAGGTGGCCAACTATCTGGCCGGTGGCTGGAGCGTCGAGAAGTAATCAATGCCGACACTGATCACGATCATCGGGGGAGAGACGTGCAATTCCTACTGCACTCTGGCCGAAGCTGACCAGATTCTGGACGAGCGGCTGAGCACAGATGCGTGGAGAGATGCCGTCCCCGATGATCGTGAACGGGCATTGATTATGGCGGCCCGGCGGCTCGACCAGGAGCTCTGGCTCGGCGACCGGGTGAAAACCACGCAGCGACTCGCCTGGCCACGAATCGGGGTCGAGAAGCGAGATCCGGCCGGGATCGGGTACGGCGATTTCGTGATATCGACATCTCTCGACTGGTATCCGTCTGATGCGATCCCGGAGCTGATCAAACAGGCCCAGGTCCTGTTGGCCCTGGCCTACCTCGAAGGTTTCCGGGAAACCGGTGAACGGATCAGGGAACACTCGATGGACGGCCTGACCGTGAAGAAGGACTTCGAACGCTCAGGGCTCGCCCTGCCGGTGGAAGTACAACAATTGATCGACGGGCTGGCCTTGGGTGGTCAGCTTCAAAGAGGGTAAATGACAAACGAACAAATCAAAGACATCTTTTCTTATCATCCGCCGACTCCGGAGCAGCGGGAAACCTACGAGCAGATCAACGCGGTATTCATCGAGTGCGCCGAGAAGATCAATGCGCTGATGCCGGCGGGACCAGGGCACACCGTTGCGATCCGCAAGCTGGCCGATGCTCGGATGGCCGCCAATGCTGCGGTCGCCCTCGAAGGCAAGTTTTAAGGAGAACGGCGACTGCATTTCGCGTGAATAAGGGGCTCCAGTAGCACCGGCATTCCCAGTGACCCTGAAAGACCCACAACCCGGAAGGGTGGTTGAACCTGATAGGCCGGTAGTCGCCGCTGCTGACACGACAAAAAACTGATGGCCGCTCCAATCCTGACAGCCCGCGATCTCGACGCAATCCGCGCCCTGGCGCTCGGTTCAGACGCAAGTCTGACCTTCTACAGCGTGACGCCTTCAGAGGGCGGGACTCAATTGTTCAGCCTCGCCAGGGGCTGGACGGTGAGCAGAAAGAAGCGTGGCAACGATCCCAGCGGGTCGATGACCCTGATCGTCAGCCGGGAAGCGGGGATTGACGTGGAGCAATTGCGGGAGAACGCGGTCGTCGATCTGACGCGCCGCGGCGAGACGCAACGCTACCGGGTTGCCGAAGTGACCGAAACGCAGGATTTGAACAGCGGCTGGGTGCTCCACGTGGAGCCGATCAGCGGATCTGTATGAGTAATTCGATTCAGATCAATCTGCAGCAGATCGTCGGGAAGATTGCCCGTGGGGCCTCCGCGCTCGTCCGGCGCGCAACCTTCGAGCTTGAGACAAAGCTGAAGATTTCGCTCACCGGGCCGAGAACGGGCCGAATCTATCGGCGGAGAGGCCGGACGCATCAGGCGTCGGCGCCAGGCGAAGCCCCGGCGGTCGATACCGGATTCCTGTCCAATTCGATCAAATCGACGTTTCCATCCCCGACGCTGGGCGTGGTGACGATCAGTGCCGACTATGCGCAGATTCTGGAAGAAGATCTGAACCGGCCATTCGTGAAACCGGCGGTCAATGACGTGATTTCCGGCCTAAAGGGAGATGTGACGGGAGGCCTGAATGGTTTCTGACGACTCGATTCGGGAAAAGATCGCTCAGGTGATTCAGGCCCAGGCCTCGAAGGCGGTCGTTTTCCGCTGGTGGGTGCTCGGTGACGATTACAGCCAATGGCCCGGCGTGCTGCGGGCCGGGTCGACTGATCTGGATCCGGCGACCAGCAAGAAGAGGATTCACGCCTATGTGATTAAGCGCGAGACCTCCGAAGGGACTCGCCGCGATCCATACCGCGTGAAGCGCATCTATCGTTACCAGATTCTGGCCTTTCACTATTTCTTTATGGGCACGGAAGAGAACAACTCCGAGAAGTTGTTCACGGCCGAACTGGACGCAATCACGGCGGTCCTGGACGATCGGGCCGGCCTCGTCGATCCCTCCCTGCAGCGGGCGGACCCGATCAACTGGCAGACGAAGATCAACACCGGCCAGTTCGGCGAGACATTGCATATCGGGATCGGCTCGCTTTCGCTGGAACCGTGCTGAATGGAGGGCGAATGCATCCGGCCTGGATTGAATTCATCGAGTACCTCGGGAAGGCCCTCAAGGGAATCGGGACGGCTTTAGCGCGGCTGGCCGAACGGCTGAAAGCCGAGCCGGGCCCGAAAAAGACTGATCTTTAAAACTGAATAGCAATCGAGCAAGCGGCGGGTGAAGCCCAGCGAATCCCGTCAACGTCGCGCAGTGCGGCGCATAGCGACCTCGGAAAAGCGAGGAATGCTATGGCTGAATATTTGTTTAATGATGCCGCCTTTTGGCTCTCAAAGCTGCCGGAATCGGCTTTAAACACGCACTACACGACCAACACCGATTATCTCAAAGTCTTTAACGGCAATCCGTTCTGGATCTTGCCGCAGATGGAGAAGCGGAACGACGAGAACCGGCCCGGGAACGGGCATGAGTTCATCACCTATGTCTGCAACCATTACTGGTCTCATCCCGCGATCAACCTCGAAGACGACATCAATGTAGAGCACGCCGGGCGATTGTTGCTCCGCGCGCTCGGCGGCACGGTGACGGATACCCTGCTGGAGACCGGCGTTACCAAGCATTCAAATGCGATGTTGCCGCTGTCGTCGGGGCGTCTATTGCCTTCGAGCGACTTCATCTCTTTCCTGGGCGGCTCTTCGTTCCTGTTGGCCGGCTGCGTCGTGGATCGTTTCCGGATGTTCCAGAACGGCCCGGATCCGGTGAGGTCCCAGTGCGATCTGCTCGGCACCGGCAAACACATCAGGCCGCACGGGGTCTCATCGCTGCCGGCGACCGCGTCGATTCTGCAGTGTCTGACCGGGAACAACGTCGCGATCCAGTGGACGGACGGCACCGGGACGCGCAATTGGTCCACGCTGGGCCGAGTCAAGTCATGGTTCTGCGAGGTTCAGAACAACACGAAGCTGAACGACCGGCGGCCCGGCGATCCGGTCACGTCGAACGGCACGGACGGCGCGGCCTACTACGTCCGCTATATGAATCACGGCGTTCGGCGGGTAACGGCTCAGCTTGTGGTCACTTCCGACAACGATGTCCTCGAATGGCTGCAGATGACGAAGAATGAGGACATTACCGATGTCACGTTCAGCGCGAAAGGGCCGACGCTGATTGGCGCGACTCAGTATCCGGCGCTGACGATGATCATCCCGCACGCCAGAATCACGGCGGTTTCGCCGGGCTCGGATGACGACACCCAGGCTCACACGATCGACATCGTCGGGGCCTACGATTCGGTGACCGGCGGCGCGCTCAAAGCCGAGTGCGTCAACACCACGGCCAGCAACTTCAAATAAGCTATGGATTTAACGAAACCAGTCGAATTGATGACGCCTAAAGAGAGAGAGGCGTATTACGTGGCCAGGCGCAAGGCGATCCTGGCCGGGGATGACGGCGTGTTGCCCGGCGGCAAAACGGTCCGACAGGAACGAGAGGAGTATGCGGCGCTGTGTCAGGCCGACCAGACTCTGACCAGGCCGGACCAGAACTCTCCGGAAGGCGCGGCGGCCGTCGCCGCGGAACTTGCCGCCGACAGCGACCTACCGGCCAATCTGGCCGTCGCGCCGGATCTCTCGGATGACGAGATCGATCCGGAGATCGCGAACAAACGATGTTGTGGCTGAAGAAGATCGTAGCCTTCCGCCGGGCTTTTTGGTCTTTGGCGCGGTTCGGCGATGCGCCGCTAACGACCTATCAGAAGCGGCGGAAGGCGTGTCTGGCCTGCCCAAAGATGCACGCCGCGGCGACTGGGCTCTTTTGCGGGGCGTGCGGCTGCATGAAGTGGCCGCTCTCGGACCTCCGCACAAAATGGCGATTGCGGGATCTGAAATGCCCGCTGGATGAATGGTAGTGGAAAGGTAAAGCAGGAATGGATGCAGTAAAGACGGCGCCGGCGGCCGAAAACGCCGGGAAGCCTTATCGTTTCGACGAAAGCGAGTTCGATATCACGTTCAACGCCCGGCCGGGAGCAGAGAAACCCACGCTGGTCACTCATCGGATTCGCAAGGCCGCCGATGAGGAGCTGGTGGAGTGGGAGAATGCGTCGGCCTTTCAGTCGATCGAAGTTAGCAAGCGGGAGGATGAGATCCGGATCGACGAAGAGGCCATGAACGCCCGGCTCTGGAGGAAGATCATCGACAAGGTGAAAGGGTATCGCTTCGGCGATGGTCTGCCGGTCGACGAGTTTCGCACCCTGACCGACGAGCAGAAGGACCAGATGCGCACCTCTCACAAGGTCGGCGCGATCCGGGCGCTGTACTGGTCAAGCTGCGAGGTTGATTATCAGGAAGTGCCAGGAGAGGACGAGGGGATTTCGTTCTCTGGAGAGATTTGGAGGATCAAACAGACGATCCGGGGCGGGGTCTTCACCGTGATCCATTCCCTCCGCGAGCCGACCGAACCCGAACGGTTGAAGTTCCGCAGGTCTGCATCGAGCACGACCTACCTCCGGGGCTCTCGTAAGCAGCAGTCTACGACGCGCACCAATCTGAGGGCCTATATCGAGCTGTACAATTATCTAACAGTTAATATCGAAGGCGGAGAAGTTGGAGGCCTAACTTTTGCCGAGAGCAATCAAGCCTCCTTTCTGAAAGCGATAGATCCCATCTTCAAGCGCCAGGTGGTCAACTGCCTGATGGGGGCGATCGATACCGAACTACAGGACTGAGCGCGGCCCTGACGAAGTATTTCTCAGGGCGCATTCAGGCAGAAAACAAACTGAAAGGCGAGCGATGCCCGGGCGAGGATACCTGTAGTGAAACGATCGGGATGCGGCTCTGCCAACAGCGAGACTCAGGGCGGGAGATTGAGCAGATATGCTCCGGCTGCAAGTTGGTCGGAACCAAGCCGAGCAGCCTGCCCAGGCACCTGGAGCATTGGATCGGAGCCGCGCTGGAGTTTGACAGCCTGCCAGAAGGATCGGCGCCGGTTTATCCGGAGGTGCTCACCGCTCAGGAATGGGCCGCGGTAAAGGCTCTGAACAATGCGCGGGCCGAAGTGAGAGATCGCGAGCTGCGGGATCAACAGGCGGCCTCGGATGTAAACGCCAGAGGGGCGAGATTGCAGGCAAGGCTGCAGCAGGGGTAGGTGATGGCCGAAGAGATAGTAATCAAAATTGGGCTCGATGGCCGGGATGCTTCGCAGGCGGCGGACCAGCTCGGGCGCAAAATCCGGTCCGCCCTGGACGGCTCCGGGCTCAATCAGTCCAGCAATAAGGCGAGCCAGCAGTTCGGCAAGATTAAAGAGTCGGCGATCGATGCCCGGCGCGGCGTCGAATCGTTCTCGCAGGTGATCGGGCAGTTGCAGGTTGCGGCGGCCAGCTTTATCGGGATTGGCCTCGGGGCGGCGCTCCAGCAGATAGGGAGAGCGGCGGTGGATTCCGCAATCCAGGTCGACAGGTCAAGACAAGCACTGGCTGCTCTGCTCGGCTCAGCCGATGCGGCGAATAAGAAACTGGCCGAACTCCGGAAGCTGGCGGCCGAGACACCGGGGGTGACGGCGCAAAATGCGACATCCATCTATGCTCAACTGAGGGCAATTAAGGGCGTTACGGATCAAACCATTAATTCGCTGGTTCAATCGCTAGGCAAGTTGAGCGCTTCCTCCGAGAAATTCGGGGATCCGGCGGACTTCGCCCGGAACCTGACTCAGATATTCACCCAGAGCTTCGAGAGAGGCGACATCAAGGAAGCGCTCGGCCGGGTGCCGATATTTGAAGACTTCCTAGAGTCTGCTTTCGGCACAAAAGACCCTGCGAGACTGAAAGCGCTCCAGCAAGCCGGCAAACTTACACTGGATGGCTTCTTGGGCGGCATTGCTCGAGCGGTCGCCAGCAATCCGACGTTGAAAGACATCCAAGAGTCGCTTGGAGGCAAATTCCAAAAAACTTTCGCTGACATTCAAATCGCGCTTGTGCCCCTCGGAGAGGAGTTGGCAAATCGCCTTCTGCCCACTTTGCAGAAGATTGAAGGGGTCGTAAAGAGCGTCACGGAGACAGTCACTGGTAAGCTCAAGGAGAATAAGGAGGCGATCGACCGGCTCTTAGCCGCTTCAGAGAATCTCAGCCGTGCAGTTGGCGGCCTGGCTGGCGCAGTTGGGGATCTGGTTAGCTCGTTCAGTGCCCTCGCGGACAATCAGATTGTAAGTTTCTTCTCGCCGGGTCCTCAAAGAGATATCGCATTTTTCACCAAGGCGATCGACTTTGCCAGAAATGCCGTAACTCTCTTAGGTACAGCCTTCGAGCTGTTCAAAACTGCGGCGCTCGGAGCGATCAAGGGAGTTACGCTCGGGCTCGAGCAGGGTCTGAACTTTGTCTTGCAGAAGATCGGGATCAATATCGACTTCCTCACGAAGGATATATCCCGCCTGAGGGGGGATATCGACGGCCTGGCCCGCCGCGCCGGTAACGCGGTGAATCCGCAGATCGCACCCCCGTCTTCTCCGTTCACCGCCCCGGAGGTTCCGCCCAACGCCCAGGAGTTGATCCTCGGCCCTGCGAAGGGAGGGGGCAAGCCGACCGCCACTCTGAGCGGTTCCGCGGAGTCGAAGGCGCGCTCTCTCCGCGAGGCCCGGCTCGCCTTTGTTCGGGAATCGCTGGATCAGGAATTGGCACTGGTCAAGGCGAAGGGCGAGCAGGAACTGAGTATCGCCCAGGACCTCTATGAAAGAGGGATCAGAAGTACCAGCGACTATTACGACATCAAGATTAGCGTGGCGAGGCAGTTCACCTTAGCCGAGATCGACCTGTTGAATCGGGAAGCGGCCCAAATATCCGAGACCCTGGCGGCGGCCAAACCCGGCACTACCGAGAAGATAAAGCTCGAGACAGAGCTTCTCCGAGTCCGGGGCGAGATCATCCGAAAGACGATTGAGCAGACCAGTGTGGAGCGAGAAAATCTGCGCGCATTCAAGAAAGAACTCGGAGACCTGCCAGCCTTCAAGCCTTCAGAGTCGGATTTTGAGCGACTCAAAGGCGAGACCACTTCGACGGGACTACCCGCCAATGTGCCCAGGGTCGTCGGTCTATCCCGCGAGGCCTCGGCGGTGGCGATCGACGCGGCCAGAGATGCAGAGATCAAAACGGCGCAGTTGGGCGCAGAGCAGGCCCGCGTTCAGAATCAGATCAATACGGGCATCCTGACCGAAGCCGAGGGCAGGCAGCAGATTCTGGCGATCCAGCGGCAGCAGCGAGACGTCCAGATCCGGGCGCTCGAGCTGGAGAGGGTCACGGCTGACAGTCTCCGGAAGGTCCAGATTGATGAGCAGATTGAATCCATCAGGCTTCTCGGCGTTGAACTGGACAATACGCAGCGATTTATGAAGGGTTTTGGGAGTGCCACAGAGACCGTCGGGGACGCCTTCGAGCGTCTCGGGCAGAATGTCGGCCAGGCCCTCAGCAGTACGACCAATCTGCTCGGCAATCTCGGGAACGCGGTCAAACGGTTCTTCGCCGATCTGGTCGGCAGTGCCCTGCAGAACGCGGGCCGGTCGGTTCTGGGCGCGATCTTTGGGCAAGGCCAAGTCGGGGGCGGCTCGAGCGCGGGCGGCGGGGCTTCGATTCTCGGAGGGATTGGCGGCATTCTCGGCGGGTCCGCCGGAGGGGTCAGCCCGCGCACGCCAAACTTTAATCCCAATGCTTTCGCGGGAGGAGGCGCGGCGACGGCGGCCGTGGGAGGTTTCGGAGGTTTGACCGGCGGTTTCCTTCAACTTGGCTCATTGCTTGGCGGTGGCATCTCAGTACCGGGATCGACGAGCGCGGGATCGGTCTCCAGCGGGAGCCAGGCCATTCTCGACCGGCTCCGGAAGGACGGGATCATCAGCGGAGGCCTCTCCGGCCTGTTTAGCAATCTGACGAAAGGGATCGGATTCGGCTTACCAAAAGGCGGCGCGATACGGGGCGGCTTAGCCTCGGCTCTACCCCTTTTCGGTGTTGGGTTGGGGTCGTCGCTGGGCGGTGGAGGGTTCGGTTCAATTCTCGGCGGAATCGGCGGCGGATTGCTCGGGATCGGGGCGACCGCGGCGCCGGGATTCCTTGGGACCGGTTTACTTGCCGGGCTGTTCTCCAACCCCATTACGGCGGCGATCGGCGCGGCGTTACTGCCCACGGCTTTCCTGGTCGGCAGGGCCAGACAGCGGCGGGCCGATGAGAAGACCTCCGGCGATAGCCTGCAGCGGGCGATCGACGCAATCGGGGCGCTGCGGGATCAGGTGAGATCGGACGCGGTAGACGGGAAAGACGCATTCTCCATCTTCAATAACGATATTCTCCAGGCGTTCAAGGTCGAAGTGAGCCAGCTCAAAACCAAGAGCGTCCGGGAGAGCAGACTTACCAACCAGGTCCGCGACCTCCAGAATCTGTACGAGCAGGCCGTGGTGCCCGCGGTTCTCGACCAGGCCCGCCGGAAGGGCATATTCGCCCGGCAAATCCCCGAATTCGCGACGGGCGGGATCGTGCCCGGCCGAGATCTCGGATTCGATAACGTAATGGCCCTACTGAGGCCTCGGGAGATGGTACTCACGGTCCAGCAGCAGCAGACAGTCCAATCGATCGCGGGGGCTGACGTCTTCGGTAGGGCAGGCGTTCCGAACGCCGGGCGCAATGTCGGCGGGTCGCAGGCCTTTGCTACCGGCGGCGTGGTCCAACCCGCGCAGACCAGGGTGGATAACTCTCCGATCATCATCGAGAAGCTCATAATCAACCAGGACGCAGAAGGCATCTTCATTGCCGGCGGCAATACCGCGGGCGGGCGCCAGGTGATCGTCCAGCAGATCGAGAAGGCCGGCAGAAAGAGAGAGACGAGCTGATGCCGAGAAATTTGCAAAACGGATTGCAAGAACTGCTCAACCGTCCCGATGCTCAGATCGAAACGCATTCCACACTGCAATTACTGATCGACCGGCCCAATATGCAGACCGCCTATTACTGGGCAACTGCAGATCTCACAATCAACGGTGTGGCCTATTTCGGGCAGCTTCGAGGCGTCGATGACATTGTCACCAGCATTACGCGAGCTGCTGATGGTGCGCCGGTGCGACTCCAGAACGTGGACACTCTGCTGGGGATCAATCTTCTGAGCCTGGGAGACGCCTTATATGGAGCCGAACTCAAGGCGGGCCGGTACTGGCGCGACCTCGACACGAAGTCGGAATTCCATAAGGTCCTGCTGACGGGCGGGATCGCGGAATTCGAGGATGAGGAGCAATACGTCACGCTGGAAGGTGTCAGCGATCCATATACGCTGATTTCGGTCGGCCCGAAGCGTGAGGTGAGGCGGCTCTGTACATACCGGTTTCGACAGGCCGACACGTGCGGCTATTCGGGGAGCCTGCTCACGTGCAATTTGATGTTCAACGATGTGGATGGCTGTTCGGGCCGATTCGCGAGTCCTGCCCACCGGGCCCATAACGGCGGGTTTGTCTATTTAAGCTCAAAAACGGGGGCCAGCGGTTCATAATGCCGATCTATAACCCTTTAGGCGATATAAAGGCGCGTAAGGCTTCTATCTTAGCCCAGGTCGCGGGCGCCGCGGCGGGAATCGCCTCGGCCAATTCAGACGTCCGCACGACGGCGATCGAGTTCATCTCCGAATTTGCCAGCGATGAGGGGGCGAAGCTGCCAATCGCCTATGGCGAACACCTGGTGGGCGGCACGATGGTAGTCCACAAGTTCACCACCGGTTCTCCCAACACCTCGATTATCGGGGTTGCCCTCGGAGAAGGTCAGGGCGCGGGCGGCGGCCATGGTGAATGGGAGAGCGCGCAGGCCGTCTATTACGCGGGTGAGGCGATCGCGGGGGCTTTTACTTCGGCGACCTGGGTCGAGGACGCGATTCCCGCCGGCGCGACGGCCGTAGGTGACACCGATGGGTGGAATTGGGTCTCCAGTAATCCGTCCCCCTTTTCAGGTACGCAGGCGCATCAATCCGCGCTGTTGAGCGGCTCCCATCAGCACTATTTTCAGGGCGCGACGACGACCCTGGCGGTCGTGACCGGCGACATTCTCTATTGCTGGGTCTATCTCGATCCGGCGAATCCTCCGCGCGAGGTCATGCTTCAATGGAAGGAAGGGACCAGCTTTGAGCATCGCGCTTACTGGGGAGAAAATCTAATTTCCTACGGCACGGATGGAACGGACAGTCGGCGATATATGGGACCGCTCCCGCCGACCGGTTATTGGTACAGACTGGCGGTGAAGGCCAGCCTGGTTGGACTGGAAGGGTTCACTCTGAATGGGATGGCCTACACGCTCTATGATGGCCGCGCGACCTGGGACCAGGCCGGAAAATTCCAGCTCACGACTGGCACCGGCGCCCACTTCTATCCAGGATTGATCTCGATGGGGGTCGATGACGGCAATCAGGGTGTGGACACTTTTCTCCCGAATGGCCCAACGTACAGCGGCACGCCGATGCTGTTTGTAAATCTTCCATCGGCGTACACCTCGGAGGACAAGCCGGAACGGCTCCGGGCTCGATGTCGGACCCGACGGGTCTACGACTTCGACGCGAGCGGGGCCAAGATCGGGTACGGTTACTCTTCAAACCCGGCGCTCGCCGCGGCTGATCGTATCCTGGCCTATTACGAAACGATCTATCCCGACAATAAAGCGCTGGCGTGGACCAAATTCCGGGCCCGGATCAATTGGGCCTACTGGAGACAGTGGGCTGACTATAATGCCGCATTGATCACCTGGGACGATGGCACTACGTCCAACCGGCAAATTCTGCGCTTTGAATGCCATATTGCGTTCGTCGACGATCTCAGTCTGGCTGATGCTCTGGATCAGATCTGCGGGAATTGCGGCGCGATCTGGCAGGACGACGGCGAGCAGATCAACTTCCTGATACCGGCAATGCGGGCGCCAGTTGCCGACTTCAACGTCTCAAACATTGTCGTGGCGCCGAAGTTGACACGCTCCGATCCGAGGCAGCGCTTCAACTGGTTCGTGGCGAAATTCCGCGATTTCGACGATCCGTATCTTGGCCCGGCCCAGGTGGAATTTAAGCTGGACACCCTGATTGATCGAGTCGGCCCGCGAAAGACGGAGCGAAACTTCTCCAATATGACCCGGTCTCAGGCGCAGCGAATTCTGCGGCGGCAGGCCCGGATCGAGTCGGAGAACCCGGTCACCTTCACGATGCAAACGAATAGCGCGGGCTTCCACGTTCTCCCCGGCGATTTCGTCACCGTGAGCCATCCGGTCCCCGGCTGGCAGTATCAATTGTGCCTGGCGATCGAGGCGCGGCTCTTGAGTGCGGAGCGGTCAGCCGACGAAGTCGCCTTCATGCTGCAAAAAATAGATTCGCCTTATCTGTATAGCGACTCGGAGCACACACCGACTCAAACCAGTCTCACTCCATAGAATTA
>DATEFT010000881.1:0-5618 GCA_035280505.1 Blastocatellia bacterium
TGTTGAAGAAGCATTTCAACAGCATCACGGCGGAGAACGCCATGAAGCCGGGCCCGCTGCAACCCACCGAGGGCGTCTTCAACTTCGGCCCGGCCGATACGCTGGTCAATTTCGCCAGAGCCAACAATATCGGGGTGCGCGGCCATACGCTGGTCTGGCATAGTCAAAATCCGAACTGGCTCTTTCTGGACGCCAACGGAGCCCCGCTCCAGCCGTCGCCTGAAAGCAAGGCGCTCATGCTCAAGCGGCTGGAGGACCATCTTCGCGCGGTCGTCGGCCATTTCAGAGATGATGTCTATGCCTGGGACGTGGTCAACGAGGTGATCGATGAAAATCAGCCGGACGGACTGCGCCGCAGTCAGTGGTACCTGCTGACCGGCACCGACTATCTCGATACCGCCTTTCGGGTCGCCCGCGAAACGGCGCCGAATGCCAAACTCTACATCAATGATTACGGGACCGTCGCTCCGCGCAAGCGAATGGCCCTCTACAACGTGGTGCGCGACCTCAAGGCTCGCGGGGTTCCCGTTGACGGCGTTGGGCATCAGATGCACTCCAACATCGATTATCCGCCGCCCGCCCTGATCACCGAGACCATCAACCTCTTCGCGGAACTGGGCGTCGACCAACAGATCACCGAATTTGACCTGAGCGTCTATAACAACTCGACCTCCCGTTACGCGGAGGTGCCCGAAGAGGTCCTGATCAGGCAGGGTTACCGGTATCGGGACCTCTGGGAGGCCTTCAAGCAGTTGAAGGGTAAGATCAGTTCGGTGACGATCTGGGGGCTGGCCGACGACAGCACCTGGCTGAAGGGCTTCCCGATCACGCGGCTCGACCTGCCGCTGCTCTTCGACGAGAGCCTGAAGGCCAAGCCTTCGTATTGGGGCATCATCGATCCTTTGCAGCTTCCGGGGGCCGACCTCGCGACCGGCATCAGCGCCGATTCCAACACGGCGCAGAGCGGCGCCACGGCGTCCTACACCATCACCGTCACCAACCACGGGCGCGATCAGGCCGCCAACGTCTCGGTGACCGACGCGATTCCGGCGAGAACAGTCTTTCAATCGCTGACGGCTCCCCAGGGCTGGTCCTGCACCACACCGGCCGTCGGCGCCGCCGGACAGGTGGCCTGCGCGATCGATTCCATGGGGGTCAACGCTTCGGCCCAATTCAGGCTCACGGTGGCACTGGCCTGCTCAACGCCGGACGGCGCGCAGATCGTGAATTCGGCCTCCGCGACTTCGGCCTCCAGAGATCCGAACCTCGCGCCCAACAACAGCGCGTCCGTCATGATCCGGGCCTCCAATCCGCCGCCGGTCATCACCTCCCTCGTGGCCGATCGGACTTATATCTATCCTCCGACCAACCGGATGGTGGATGTCAATCTTAGCTACGGCATGACGGACAACTGTGACACGGGCCTCGCCTCGGCCATCACGATCAGCAGCAATCAACCGACTCCGGCGGGCGCGCTCCCCGATTGGGAGGTGGTCGACTCGAATCGCGTCCGGCTGCGGGCCAGGGTCACACCCGGCAGCAATTCCAGCCGCGTCTATACCATCACCCTGACGGCCGCCGATTCGTCCGGAGCGAAGTCGAGCCGATCGGTGGAGGTCGTCGTGATCCCGATCGGATGAGCAGAGAACGCGAAACACGCGAAGTGGTGAGTTCGCGTGTTTCGCCTCTTTCACGGCTTCAGGATGAAACGCCGGGTCGAGCAACCACCTCCAGTTTTTGGCTCCTGCCGCCGAAGAAGTCTTGAAGCCGTCCTGGAGACGATTGCGGAGCCCACCTCTACCAATGGAGACGTCTTGAAGAAAAGCGATCCCCAGTCAACTACTAGCCCTTGAGTTGGCGGAAACTCCTGCTAAGATAAGATTTCTCAAGTTTATCCAGAGGCCAGTAACTTTACCGAAGGGAATCAGCCATGAAATCCATCCACCGATTCGGAATGGGCGTGATAATTTTGTTGATGATCGCCTGCCCGGCCTATCCGGCCCAGGACGATAATCAACGGAAGGAAGCAACTGCGCCGGAGACGAAATCCATACGGGTCTGGGTCTTTCTGAAGACCGGAGACCTCCTCACCGGCTATCTGGTTAAAGCTGACAGCAACTTCGTCGAGATAGATGGTGAGGGGACTCCCCCCAGGCAGATTCCGACGCGTGATATCAATCATATCCGCTTCGGTGAGGGGGCCGCGGAGAAGCCAGGCGGGCCGATCCGGATTCCCGAAATTATCGAGCAGCCGATCGAACGAGCGGATGTGCTCCCCATGAGCGAGAACTTGAAGCCGGAGATCATCTATAAAGAGCCCGCCAAGTATACTCAGGAGGCCATGGACCATGGCGTGAAGGGGATCGTCGTTTTGAATGTGATCTTCAATGCCGATGGCACGATCTCCCGTATTCGGATAGTGCGTGGTCTGCCGTACGGACTGACTGAGAGATCGATCGACGCCGTGAAGAAAATCAGGTTCAAGCCTGCCATCAAGGACGGCCAGCCCGTCAGTGTCAGGGGAAATCTGGAATATCAATTCAAATGAACCTGATCCGATGAACCTGATCCGAATTGGGCAATTTGGGCGCCCCTCGGACAAACATAATCCTCATTATCAGACGCAAGATATAGTAGTCATGACGCTCTTTATACACTATATATTGCAGCTCACCTCTTCCCCGGCCAGAAGCCAATCATTCGAGGCCTGTCCACTTCGCTCAGGTCGAACGATGCGGCCGCCTTGTCACGTTTCTAACGGATAATATTCAAGGATTCGATACTCAATCGATTCGCTAACCAAACACTCCTGACTGATTCCGTGATTCATGCGGACATTGGTTGAAACGACTAGCCTGACCTAATGATCCCTCCTGTAATATTGGTTGGGGGTGCCGGGCGTGGGAAAGCTGGCGGCGACCGGCGCTCCGCTGTCATGCGACTTAGTCAAGGCGGCCGTGAGAGTGATGCCGGAGCCGGAGACCTGTGCACCGGCCGCATGCGTAGACTTGAGCGGCGCCGTGACGGTGATGGTGGCGCCGTTTCGGCCGCCCGAGGTGGCGGCGACCACCGCCGTCTCCTGGTTGGCGCCACTGTCAAGAGTGATGGTCTGGCCGGCGCTAAAGCCTGCCGCGCTGGCGACAGGGATCATGGTCGCGCCCAGATTACTGGCCGCGCGCACCGTGGTGGCGCCCGCCGTGCCAACCGCCGCGATCACGGCAGTCTCGAGGCTCGTGCCGGTATCGATGGTAATCGTCTGGCCGGCGGCAAAGTCCGCCACGCTGCCGACCTTGAGCTGGCTCGCACCGGCGGCCGAACCGATCGGTAGAGTGGTGGCGGGCTGCAAGAGGAAATCGGTGCAGTTGCTGTCGGCGTCCAGGCCGTCCGGGAAGCGCCCCGCGCTCCGGTTGATCCTGACGACGGCCGCAGCCGCCGGCCCGAAACCGCCGGCAATTCCGGGCGAAGTCACGCGGCAGCCTCCCTGCCCTGCTCCGGAGGTGGCCTGGTAACCCTCGGCAACCCATGGGTCGACGAGGAGACCGTAGTTGAGACTGTCAACGACCAGGCCGGCGGCGTCACGCAGTACCATGCTGCCGGCGCCGGGCGAGAGGGCCGGGCCGCCGAACCACTGGTTGGGTGCCACAGTCCCACGGTAGCCTGCGGCCGTGACGACGGCGTCACGCACCACCGCGTTGATGTCGTGATCCTTGACCAGGGGTTTGTCGAGCGTGACGCCGGTGCCGAGCGGCTGGACGGGCTCGTTGCTCGAGTGGGCGAAGGTCGTCTTCGGCTGGAAGCTGATCCCTGTTCCCTGGACCGCGAAGGGGAGGTTGGCCGCATGGTTGAACTTCAGCGGGGCGGCCAGATCGAGGCCCGTTCCGTGAGCGACGACGCCCTCACGGGCGGGATGCGGTCGGGCGAGGGCCGGCGTAAAGTCGACGCCGGCGCCGGTCGGACCCGAGGCGCCGATGGCGGTGATGGTAACCGTCTCCCTGGTGGCGGGCGTACCCACCGTCAGATGGTCGCCCACCACGAAACCACTCGCATTGCGGACTTTGATCTTAGTGGCGCCAGCGCTCACATCGGCGGAGAGCTGCGTGCGGCTCGCCTGCGTGCCGACGCGCGTGACCGTGACGGTCTCGATCCCATGGCCAACGCTGTCGATGTCAAATCTGATCTTTTCACCGACCGAGATATTGGCGACGGACGTCACCTTGATGTTGGACGCACCCGCGGGTGCGTCCACTCCCAGGAAGGCTTGCGTGCCCGGCTTGCCGACGGCAGTAATGGTGGCCACCTCGTACCTCTCCAGCGCCTTGGCGATGGTGGGATAGGTGGCGCCATAGCCGATGGCGATCTTCTGGCCGGGCTCGAAGCCGGACACGCTGGTGACAGGCACGCTGGTCGAGCCCGCGGGGATCGTGATCACCGGACCGTCGGGGAGAGGTTGCCAAACCGTCGTCATGTTGCCGGCCTCCGTCCCGACGCTGACGATCTGGCGGGTCTCCAGGTTGGAGCCGGTGTCGATCGTGATCGGATCGCCGGCGCTCATGCCGGTCGTGCTCCTGACGTGGACCGTAATGTCACCCTTGCGCGCGGGGACGGCCAGCCCCGAGTTGGAGAGGCCGAGCAGGTAGAATCCGCCCGCCGCGAGTTTCGTTCCGGCCGGGATCTTCACCGCCGAAAAGATGGGCTGCTGGGTCGGGTGCTGGGTCAGGGTCCAGTTGGAGAGGTCGACTTCCTTGGCGCCGGCGTTGTAGAGCTCGATAAACGAGTTGGTGGAGTTGGTGGGAGAGCCGTCGCCAACGCGGAACTCGTTAATCTTGATCGGGCTCGCGTTCCGCACCTTCCCGGCCGTGGTCTCGGATTGCTTCGCACCGCCCGTCTGATTCGTCCACTGGGCCTTGGCAACCAGGTCGCCGTTGTAAGCCGCCGGGCCCGAGGTGACCTTGAAGGTCGCGCTCACGCCGGCGCCGGGCGCGACCGGGTCAGCGAATTTCGCCAACGTCCCGGTGGCGCCCGAAACGACGGAGGTCCACTGCCTGGGCACGGAAATGCCCAACTGGAGGCCCACCACGGGCGCCCCCGTGGTATTGGTGAAGGTCACGGTGAAGTCCTTGGAGCCCCCCGGTGAGAACGTCTGGAGTCCCGGCGGAGCGGCAGTGGCCGAGGCCGGCGCGAACTTCAGCCGCGGCACGTCGTACCTGGCAGCCACGATGTTGGCCTGCACCAGTTGGTCGGTGGCATCCGAAGGGAAGGTGCCCGCGGCGGTCATCGCGCCTTCATAAAAGGTGCCCTGCGAGCCGACGCTGTTGTCGCCGCCGTTGCCCAGGAGGATGGCCCCCTGCTTGCGCATCGGGTCATAGGTGAAGTCGATGCGCGGCCCGTCAAACATGACCTTCAGGTCGCCCCGCTGCGCGTCGCCGCCCAGAGAGGCCCAGTGGTGCGGTTCGCCTTTCGCCATCGCGGTCACGAACCGCCAACTGATGCTCGGGAGGGTCGCGCAGAACTTCGATCCATCGGGGTTGACGCAACCGACGAGGTTATTCTCCTGGTCGGTCATGATCCATGGACCGGGGCCGCTTCCGCGATACCAACCGGTGGCGTTGCCGTAGTAG
>DATEFT010000882.1:0-14186 GCA_035280505.1 Blastocatellia bacterium
GGCAGCCACTCAGCCGTCGATCGAGGACCTGGTTCTTGGTAACTTCCCGGGCCTCCCCAAGCTGAATTTTCACAACCCGCTCTATTCCTATGCCAATGGGGATGAGTTCATGCAGTACCTCTATCGGGCGCAGGAGGGACGGCTGGACCCCTTCGTGCTCGTGATCGAGGGATCGATTCCGAACGAAGAGATCAAGGAAGAGGGCTACTGGGCCGCGTTCGGCGTCGATCGACAGAGCGGTCAGCCGATCAGCACCTGCGAGTGGATCGATCGCCTGGCGCCGCGGGCCTGGGCGATCGTGGCCGTCGGCACCTGCGCCACCTACGGCGGAATCCATGCCATGAAGGGCAATCCGACCGGGGCCATGGGGCTGCTGGACTATCTGGGTTGGAACTGGCGATCGAAGGCCGGGATTCCGGTGGTCTGCGTGCCCGGTTGTCCCACGCAGCCGGACAACATGACCGAGACCCTGCTCTATCTGCTCTATCAGGCGGCCGGGCGCGCGCCGATGATTCCGCTCGACGAGGCGCTGCGTCCGACGTGGCTCTTCGGCGAGACGGTCCACGAGGGTTGTAATCGCGGAGGCTATTACGAGCAGGCGCAGTTCGGCGAAGAGTATGGTTCGCGTTATTGCATCGTGAAGCTGGGATGCTGGGGGCCGGTCGTGCAGTGTAATGTCGGCAAGCGCGGCTGGATCGCCGGAGTCGGCGGGTGTCCCAACGTCGGAGGCATCTGCATCGGATGCACCATGCCGGGGTTTCCGGATAAGTTCATGCCGTTTATGGATCAGCCGCCCGGGTCGCTGCTCTCGTCGCACGCGGTCATGACCTACGGCAAAGCGATCCACGCCTTGAGAAAGTTCACCCAGACTTCGCTCAACAAGGAGCCGCCCTGGCGGCGGCGCGGGCGCGAGTTGACGACCGGGTACCAGGCCGCGACCGATGAGGGCACGGGCGAGTAGAGAACTATGAAGTTCGAGATTGGAGAAACGGTCAAGACGCAAATGACGCGCGACGGCGATCCGCCGCCGCCCGAGAATCTGCTGGCCGGATTGATGGCCGCCGAGGATCTGTTGACCCATCTGGCCGGCATCTTCTATCCCGCCGAGACCGAAGCTCGAATGCGGGTCTGGGATCCGGCCGGGGAGTCCGGGACCGGCGTGACGGCGCCCGGAACGGCGCCCGGACTGATCGCGGACGAGGACGCGCCGAATATCGCCGCCCACTACCGGATTCTGGTCGAACAGATTCCGGCGGTCGTCTTCATGGCCTTTCTCGACAAGCGCATCGGCGAGGCTTACGTCAGCCCGCAGATCGAGAACGTGCTCGGTTTTACGCAGGAGGAGTGGCTGAGCGATCCGGTGCGTTGGTATCAACAGGTCCACCCGGATGACAAGGCGCGCTGGAGCAGTGAAGCCGCGCAGATCTTTTTGACCGGGGCGCCGCTGCGGTCCGTCTATCGGGTGATCGCGCGGGACGGTCGCGTCATCTGGTTCCGTTGCGAGGTGCAGATGGTCCGCCGCGCCGACGGACGCCCCTGGTTCATCCACGGGGTCGGTTTCGACATCAGCGATCTCAAGCAGGCGGAGGAGTCGCTCAAGCGCCGCGAAGAGGAGCTGCTGGCGTTGACCGACAGCCTGCTCTCCGTTCAGGACGAGGAGCGGCGGCGCATCGCCCGGGAACTGCACGACGGCACGGCCCAGAACCTGGCGGGGCTGGCGATGAACATCTCGCTGTTGCTCAACTCTTCGGGCGTGACCAAAGGGTCCCGGTTGCACAGCATCCTCTCCGACAGCCTGGACCTGACCGAGCAATGTTCGCGTGAAGTACGCAATCTCTCCTATCTGCTGCATCCGCCGCTGTTGGATGCCCTGGGCCTGGCCGCCGCCCTGAAATCTTTCGCGGGCGGCTTCATGCAACGGACGGGCATCCGGGTCGACCTGGAGCTGCCGCCGGAGTTCGGACGGTTGGGGCCCGAGATCGAGACGGCTCTGTTCCGCATCGTTCAGGAGGGCCTGACCAATGTGCACCGCCATTCCGGCAGCCAGCGGGCCTCGATCAGCTTGAGTGTGACCGAGACCTGGGTCCGGCTCGAACTGCGGGACACCGGTTCCGGAAAGTCGCCCGGGTTGGGCGGAGATCAGCTCGACGGCGAGTGGCGGCTCGGAGTCGGAATCCCCGGGATGCGCGAACGCGCCAGGCAACTGGGGGGAGAGATGGAGATCCAGCACGGGAGCGGCGGCACGATCATCACCGTCACCATGCCGCTCAGGAGTCAGCCATGAAATCCTTGCGAATTTTGATTGCGGATGATCACGAGGTCGTTCGGCGCGGGCTTCGGGCCCTGCTGGCGACGCGCACCAATTGGGAGGTCGCCGGAGAGGCCACCAACGGCCGGCAGGCCGTGGAGGAGGCTAAACGCCTGGCCCCGGATCTGGTCATTATGGACATCACCATGCCGGAGATGAACGGCCTGGAGGCCACCCGCCAGATTCGGAGCGCCGTTCCGCAGGCCCAGATTCTAATCCTCTCGGTCCACGACTCCGAGCAGCTCGTGCACGAGGTGCTGGAGGCGGGCGCCCGCGGCTACATGCTGAAGTCCGACGCCGGGCGCGATCTGATCGTGGCCATCGACGCGCTCTGTGAGAACCGGCCGTTCTTTACCGCCCGGGTCTCCGAGATCGTGCTGGAAGGGTTTCTCAAGGGGACGGGGGGCTCCGAACCCCAGGCCGAGGCGCTCAACCCGTTGACCTCGCGCGAACGCGAAGTCATGCAACTGCTGGCCGAAGGGAAATCTAACAAAGAGGTGGCCGACATCCTGAACATCAGCGTCAAGACCGTCGAGACCCATCGCAGCCGGATTATGACCAAACTGAAACTCCATTCGATGAACGATCTGGTCCGTTACGCCCTGCGGAACCAGTTCATCGACCCTTGATCCGCCCTACTCCGAACCGCAGCCGCAATTGCTGTCACCGCTTAATTTATCGTTCAACTCGGGGATTTTCTGATCCCGGCCTCAGGGATTCGCTGTATTGACGGAACCGGCATCGTCCCCCAAAATCGGCTTTCAGATCGAGGCGAAAACTATTGAACCGGGCTCGAGGGTTTGATGGTTCCTATCTTCCTCACAGGCTAATTTGTTGGAGTCTGAGTGTCTAGGGGCCTCCGGAGCGGACCGGACGTTCACAGAAGGAGAGGTGATTATGGCCGCAGCAAAGGTACCTTATGGCCGGGTGACGCAACGACCCCCGGCCGTCGAAGAGATTCATATCCTCTGGATCACGGCCGGCCTCGGTTGTGACGGTGATTCAGTGGCGATTACTGCGGCGACCCAGCCGAGCATCGAAGATGTGCTGCTGGGGGCGATCCCGGGTCTGCCCAAGGTTCATCTGCACAACCCGGTGCTGGCCTACGAAGTGGGGGACGATTTCATGCGGGCCTGGTATCAGGCCGAACGGGGAGAGTTGGATCCGTTCGTGTTGGTCGTCGAGGGGTCGATTCCGAACGAGAAGATCAAGCGCGAAGGATACTGGGCGGCCCTCGGCAATGACCCCCAGACGGGTCAACCGATCACCACCTGTGAGTGGATCGATCGGTTGGCGCCCAGGGCGCTGGCGGTCGTCGCGATCGGGACCTGTGCCACTTATGGCGGCATCCACGCCATGGAGGGCAATCCGACCGGTTGCATGGGGCTGGCCGATTACCTGGGCTGGGATTGGAGATCGAAGGCCGGGATTCCGATCATCAACGTCCCCGGCTGTCCGGTCCATCCGGACAACTTCATGGAGACCCTGCTCTACCTGCTCTATCAGGCGGCGGGGTTGGCGCCGATGATGCCGCTCGACGAGGCCCTGCGCCCGCTCTGGCTCTTCGGCAGCACGGTGCACGAGGGGTGCGACCGCGCCGGATACTACGAACAGGGCGATTTCGCCTCCGAGTATGGAGCGGCCCAATGCATCGTGAAGCTTGGTTGTTGGGGCCCGGTCGTCAACTGCAATGTCCCGAAGCGGGGCTGGGTGGGCGGAGTCGGCGGGTGTCCCAACGTGGGGGGCATCTGCATCGGCTGCACGATGCCCGGTTTTCCCGATAAATTCATGCCGTTTATGGATGAACCGCCGGGTGCGAAGCTCTCTTCCACCGCGGTCGGCCTCTACGGCAAGGCGATCAACGCGTTGCGGAGAATGACCAATGCCACTCTCAACAAAGAGCCCAAGTGGCGGCACGCCCAGCCTGAATTGACCACCGGTTATCGGCCCAAATCTTACTGAGTTGAATCAGGACCGGCGGCGTGGCACCAAATCCGCAATTCAGAATGGTTATGCACGAGAAGAAGGAATTTCAGCAACGGCTTCAGAAGATCGAGGGGTTGGTGCAAGCGCTCGAAGCGGCGGCCGATCAGCAGTTCCGGGCCGGTGTGGTCGAGTTGATGCAGTCGGTGATGGCGCTGCACGGAGCCGGCATCCAGCGCATGATGGAACTGGTCTTCGATTCCGGAGAGGCCGGCCGGCGGATCATCGACGGTTTTGCGCAGGATGAGCTGGTCGCGAGCCTGTTGGTGCTCTATGACCTGCATCCCCAGGACCTCGAGGCGAGAGTGGAACTGGCCTTAAACAAGGTCCGCCCGTATCTGCGGTCGCACGGCGGCAACATCGAACTGGTCGGGATCGACCAGGGCGTGGTTCGGGTGAAACTGGAGGGCGACCTGCACGGGAACGCTTCGTTGCCCATGCCCTTCAGGCTGGTGATCGAGGAGGCCATCTACGAGGTCGCCCCGGACGTCACGGCGCTGGAGGTCGACGGCGCCCCGCTGGCTTCCGGAGCCGCGCAATTGGAGAAACTGCCCGGCGGAAACTGACGGCCGCCGGTAATCAATTATCGAAACCAAGGAGCACAACAATGGAACAAAACGGCAACAAGAGCGAGGCAATCGAGAGCAGAGAGACGCTCTATCTTATGGGCGGTCTGGCCCTGATGGTGCTGGGAGCGGGCCTGGTCATGACGCATCCGTCAGTCCGCAACGCGGTGCGGGCCGGATTGTCCGGCGTGCTCCCCGATCTCCAGAACAAGTTCATGCCCGATCTGGCCGGACTGGGACCCGACATCGAACGATATCTGAAGCTGCGGTCGATGTGAGAGTCGAACTATTTCATCAGAACAACCCGGAATGTTACGGTGCAGGCATGAGTGGAAACGAACAAGCCCTGGTCCGCTACCGCCTGGATCCAGGCCTGAGCACCTTCAGGGTGCAGGCCTTCGCCATGGGACTGTTGGCGGGATTCGGACACAACCCAACTATCGGCATCCGTGATTTTACCGGCGAAGTCCAATTTGTCCCCGGCACACTGGCCCAAGCCTCGCTCCGATTCACGATCAAGACCAGATCGCTGGTCGTGATCGACGAGATCAGGGAGCGGGATCGCGAAGAGATCGAACGCACGATGTTGCAGACGGTGCTCGAGAGCTCCGTCTACCCGGAGATCGCTTTCCGCAGTACCAGCATTATCGCGAACAAGGCCGCCGATCGCCGGTACAAAGTCCGGATCATCGGAGACCTGACGCTGCACGGGATCACGCGGAACGGCATCTGGATCACCGCCCAGCTCACGCTGGAGGGCGATCGATTACGCGCGCAGGGCGATTTCACGCTCCGGCAGACCGATTACAAGATCAAACCGGTCTCGGTCGCGGCGGGAACCCTCAAGCTCAAGGACGAGCTGAAGTTCTCCTTCGATCTCGCCGGGCATCAGGCGACTACAAGCTATCCATCGCCATGAGTTCAGGGCCATGAACCCATAAGCATGGATGAAAATTCGGCCGTGGACGAACGCCGATCTGGACAGTCCTTCCTCTATTGCCCAATCTGTCTGGACCCGCACCAATCCACGGCCGATTTTTCAGCAGATGCGCGGGAGTTGTTCTCCGGTCAGCATCTCGACGATCCGGGTGCCGCCGAATCCGGTCGCCAGCGAGACGATCCCCTGGGGCGCCGGTTTCACTTCGCCGATGATACAGGCGGCGCGGCCGTACGGGTGATCTTTCATGCGGGAGACGAGCGGCTCGGCGATCTCTCGGCTGACGATCGCGACCAGCTTCCCTTCATTGGCGACATAGAGCGGATCCAGTCCCAGGATTTCGCAGGCGCCTTTCACCTCTTCTCGAACCGGGATCTTTTCCTCGACGATTTGAATGTACCGCTCCGAGGCCCAGGCGATCTCGTTGAGGGTCGTGGCCAGGCCGCCGCGCGTCGGATCGCGCAGGCAGCGGATGGCGTCGGCGCCGGCGATCCGGGCGGCCTCGTCGAACATCTCTTGCACCAGGGAATTGAGCGGCGCGACGTCGCTCTCCAGCTCCGCCTCCAGCTCCAACTCGCCGCGGGCCACCATAATGGTCGTGCCGTGATCTCCCAGCGTTCCGCTGAGGATCACCTGATCGCCGGGTTCCGCGCGCGTCGTCGAGATCTGGGCCGTGTGTTCGATCACGCCGATCCCCGAGGTGTTGATGAAGATTCGGTCGGCCCCGCCTTTCTGGACGACCTTCGTGTCGCCGGTGACGATCTGAATCTGGGCCTCCTCGGCGGCGCGCCGCATCGACTCCAGAATCCGCCGGAGTTCATCGATCGGAAAACCCTCCTCGAGGATGAATCCGGCCGAGAGATAGAGCGGGCGCCCCCCGCTCATGGCCAGGTCGTTGACGGTGCCGCTGACGGCGAGCCGGCCGATGTCTCCGCCGGGAAAGAAGATGGGCGAGACCACATAGGAGTCGGTGGTGAAGGCCAGCCTCCCGCCCGCGGGAATTTCAAAGACCGCCTGATCTTCCAGTCTTTCCAGGAGCGGGTTTCGGAAATATTCGAGAAACAATCCCTCGATCAGCTCATGCATGGCCCGGCCGCCGCTGCCGTGCGCCAGCGTGATCTGGGAGTCCTTGATTTTGGCCTTTCGGCGCCGGGCTCGCTCGACTCGTTGAAAGAGCGGCGAGGAGGTGAAGTCTGAACTCATGTTAAGCCCTCGGGCCGTCGTCGGAACGCAGCGCGATCCGCGACAGACGGCCGAAGTTGTAGTAGGCCGCGCAGGCGCCCTCGGAGGAGACCATGCACGACCCGATCGGCGTCTCGGGCGTGCAGGCGGTGCCGAAGACCTTGCATTCCCAGGGCTTCTTGACGCCCTTCAGAATCTCGCCGCATTGGCAGGCCTTGGGATCGGCCAGCCGCAGGCCCGGAACCCGGAATCTGGTCTCGGCGTCGAAGGCCGCATACCGGTCCCGGATTCTGAGGCCGCTCTGTGCGATCGAGCCGAGCCCGCGCCATTCGAAGAACTCCCGCGGTTCGAAGACCTCGCCGATCGCGGCCAGCGCCTGCCGGTTGCCGTCGTCCGAGACGGCCCGCCCGTACTGGTTCTCGATCTCGGCGCGCCCGTCGATGATCTGTTTGACGACCATGTAGACCGATTGCAGGAGGTCGAGCGGCTCGAATCCCGAGACGACCAGCGGCTTGCCGTATTCGCTCGGGATGAACCGGTAGGGGCGCAGCCCGATCACGGTGCTGACGTGGCCGGGGCCGACGAAGCCGTCCAGCTTGAGGTCCGGAGAATCGAGCAGGGCCTTCAACGCCGGGGTGACCATGATGTGGTTGCAGAAGACGCCGAAGTTCTCGAGCCCCTCTTTGGCCGCCTGCAGGATGGTGAGCGCGGTGGAAGGCGTGGTGGTCTCGAATCCCAGGGCGAAGAAGACCACCTGGCGCCGCGGATTTTGCCGCGCGAGCTTGAGGGCGTCCAGCGGCGAATAGACGATCCGCACATCGGCCCCCTCGGCTTTGGCCGTCAGGAGGTTGGTTCGGGAACCGGGCACCCGCACGGTGTCGCCGAAGGTCGTGAAGATCACTCCCGGCTGCTGAGCGATCGAGATCGCATCGTCGACCCGGCCCAGCGGGATCACGCAGACCGGGCAGCCCGGACCGTGGATCATCTCGAGATTCGGCGGAAAGAGGTCTTCGATTCCGTATTTGAAGATGGTATGAGTATGGCCGCCGCAGACCTCCATGATCTTGATCGGCCGGTCGGTCAACCGGCCGATCTTGTCGGCCAGGGCCAGCGCCAGATCGCTTCGTCGGTACTCATCGATGAATTTCATAGTCGTTACTCCAGGGAGGTCTTGAACTGTTCCAGTTCCGGCTCCAATGAGCCCAGCTCTTCCAGCATCCGCAGGGTCTCTTCGGCCTCGCGCTCGTCGATCTTACTCATGGCGAACCCGACGTGAACCAGCACGTAGATGCCGACGCGGATCTCTTCCGGGTTGAGCAGGCCGGTGTTGATGTTGCGCCGCACCCCGCCGATCTCGACCTTCGCAATATTGTTCTCTTCGTCCACGATCTCGATGATCTGGCCGGGAATGGCTAAACACATCTTGGTTCTCCTTTGGAACGCATATTTTCAAACCGCGAAACACGCGAAGAGCGGCCGCTTTCGCGTGTTTCGCGTGTTTCGCGGTTTGCCTCGATTATTCATAAGGGTTGATTCGGGATTGCAGCATGCGCATCCACTCATCCATCCCCTGGCCCGTCTTCGACGAGACGTGCAGGATCTTCATTCCCGGGCGGACCGCCTCGATATTCCGGTGGGCGAGTTCGGCATCGAACTCCACCGCGTCCGCCAGGTCGATCTTGGTGATCATCGCCACGTCGGCGGTATTGAAGATGGTCGGATATTTGAGCGGTTTGTCTTCGCCTTCGGTGACCGACATCAGCACCAGCCGCAGCTCTTCGCCGAGGTCGTAGCCGGAAGGGCAGACGAGGTTCCCGACATTTTCGATAAACAGGCAGTCCAGATCGTCGAGATCCCATCCCTCCAGCGCGCGTTCGACCATCGCGGCTTCGAGATGGCAGACCATGCCCGTGATAATCTGGCGGACCGGAACGGCGGTTCGCCGGAGCCGCTCGGCATCGTTCTCCGTCGCCAGGTCTCCGACCAAAGCCGCGACCCGATACTGAGTCCCCAACCAGCCCAGGGTCTTCTCGAGGAAGGTGGTCTTGCCCGAACCGGGGCTGGAGACCAGGCTGATGGTCAGGACTCCCGAGCGGCGAAACCGTTCGCGCAGTTCCCGCGCAATCAGATCATTCTGTTTGTGTACTTTCTCTCTGACTTGAACCAGACGAGGGGTATTCATTCGTAGATCTCCAGGGCCACGACCTCTAATTCTTTACCATGTACGACCCGAGGCGTTGGTTCACTGCAGACCGGGCAGATAAAGTGTTGGATCGAAACTAACCCTCGTTCAGCCCGGCAGGTTGGACAGTAGATGACGACCGGGACCTCTTCAATCACCAGGCGCGAGCCTTCCAGCGGCGTCTCGGCGCACGCGGCCTCGTAAGAGAAGAGCAATGCGTCCTTCACCACACCCGAGAGCGGCCCCAGCTTCAAGTGCACTCCATCGACCTTGACTCCGCCCCGCCGCTTAACCTCCTCCGTCACCATCTCGACAATACTCATCGCTATCGAAAGCTCGTGCATAGCCCTTACTTTGTTGCATGCTCGTGGAGAAATTTCGCCACCAGCGATTCAATCACCTCGACGGCTTCATTGACCGCGGCCTGGACCGGTTCGCTGAGTCCCATCATCCCTTCCTCCGGTCCGCAAGTTGCCGGTTCGCATCCGACCAGCAGCAGCCGCTTGAACTCGCCGCCCATCGACTTCACCAATTGGAGCACTTTCAAAGGATGGAGGCCGTGTGGTTCGACGGCCGGGGCCGGTCCATCCGGTTCCGGTAGTTCATTCAGATCGGGCTCGATCGTATAGATCGTGCCCGGCGTTCCGCCGCGCGGTGCGGCGTCGACGAAGATCGTCAAATCGTATCCGTCCATGAGCGCGTAGGCCAGGTCGAAGCCCCGGATCCCGAAATCGACCGCGCGCACCTCCTCCGGGAGGCGGCGGCCCGCCAACCGTTTCGCGACCTCGACGCCGAAGGCATCGTCGCCGAGAAAGATGTTGCCGATGCAGGCGATCAGAATCCGCGGGCGCGTCATGACTCCTCTCGATCGGGCCTCAACAGCTCGACCTCTTCGGGCGAGAAGAAGAAACGATGGCCCGGCTGACGGAGCAGGCCCAGGTCCCGGCCGGGATCGTCGTCGATCACCACGGCCAGATGAATCTTGTTCTCGTAATCCTGTTCGATGGCCTCGATGGTCGCCGTTCGTCCGGCCAGCGCCAGGTCGAAGATGTCGCCGCCCGCTCTCGGCCGCAGCCGCACCTGATCGCCGGCCTTCAACTCTCCGTCGGGGAGCGTCAGCCGATCCAGGGTCGTGTGATCCTCCAGGAGGTGCCATTCCCATTCGTTCATGACGACTCCTCCTCGCTCGGCCGGAGGCCGCGAATCGCGCCGTGCAGTTTCTGCAACTGTTCGACCGGCAGCGCCTCGGTCCGTTCCAGGATCCGGCGCGTGCGTTCGTCCAGGGATCTCATCTCGCGTTTCTCTTCCTCCGTCAGCGTCAGGATCCGGAGCGTCAGAATCTCGTCGATCTCCGTTCCATCGAAGAGGTCTCCGGCGCTCTCCGGCGCGATCTGCGGATAGTCATAGAGAATGATCGGCGACGAGAGCATCAGCTCTCTTTCGGCCTCGCGGCCGACCAGGACCGGCCAGGTTCCCACGTTCCGGCACGCCGCGGCGGCGGCCTGCAATTCGGCCGGAGGATCGAGCAGCGAAACGAACTCGCCTCCCCGCACGCCGAGCAGGGTATGGGTCGAGACCAGACCCGGCAGGGAAGCCTCGTGACGATCGGCCGGCTCCGTCTCCGTGACCGGCGTCAGGTTCATGATCCGCACGCCGACTTTGTACAACCGGGGCGAGAACGACGAGCCGGGCAGGCTCTGTTCTTCGACCTGCAGTTCGTAACGGCCCGCGACTGCGGCCTGTCGCCGCACGATCGACCCCTTGAGCCGGGCGGAAGCATCCCGCAGCGGCTCGACCTGCCGATCGGCCGCAAAGGAGAATTCGAACGATGGCGGCCGGCGGATCAACTCTCCGAGCGCGACCGCCGGAGCGCGAAGCTCGCGTTCCATGGTCTCCTGCCAGGTTTGAAAGAGCTGCCCGTCCACCTCCAGCATCTCGACGGGCCGAAAGTCGGTCTGGTCGAGCGCCTCCTGAACCTCGCGCAGCAACGGATGCAGAAAACGCACCCTCACTTCGAGGATCGTCTCTTCATCTCCCCAGACCAGGCATTCCGTCTGCATGGACCAGGCCTCGTCGCCGCGGCGGGCCGGAGCGGAAGCCTGCGGAGCCAGCACTCCGAAGTTGAACCGCTGCCGATTCTTGACCGCCGACGAACGATAAGGGTATAGAACGTGGCCTTCGTAGAGCACCGCCTGGGCGATCTGGTCGGCCGGCGCAAAATCGATCGGCCGGGTCTCTGCGGTCACTGCTCCCTCGCTTTCGCCGGTTGCTCGGCCGGCGGCTCGGCCGGCAAGAGGCTCTCCAGGACGTGTTCCCAGGTCGGGAGCCCGCGTTCGACCTTGTACAGATAGAGCCGGTCGAAGAGGTCGCGGCGCAGACAGAGCCAGGCGCTGTTCGGATAGTAGAGATCCATCATCTGTTGCCAGACGGCGATCGGCAGCCGGTATCGCGCCTCCTTGCTCCAGGGAATCTGCGTCACCTGGAGCGCGCCCTCGGCGGTGGTATAGAAGATCGTGCCGCTGAACTGGAAGAGCAGCGGCACCTCTCCCTGTTCGAGGCCCGCGAAATATTTGGTGGCCGCGACGTTGAAATCGAAAGTGCAGGGGACCGGCAGATCGACCTGGGTCCCCGCGGTGAACTGTTGGACCACCGCCTGCGTGTGGGTCCAGAGCAGCGGCCGGAGCGTGACGTCCCACCGTTCCGGCTCGCCGAAGAGGTCTCGCAACCGGGCCTGTTCCGGAGCCTGATAGCGGCGGCGATTCACCTCGAGCTGAACCTGGCACCGCAGCGTGATGGTAAAGATCTGCTCCTCCGCATTCGAGTTATCGACTCGCAGCTTGAAGAGCAGGAGCGGCGCCGCCGCATAGGGATCCGGCTCGGCTCCGACCACTTGGAAATTCAGATCAGGCACCGCTCGGTTCTCCTGTGGGCTCTGAACGCCGGCGCAACTCGGCGAAGAATCGCGAAATCTCCGGCCAGATCTCGGCGCCGCCCGAGAGGCCCTGCCAGCGCGACCGGATCAGGCCGACCAGCCGGTAACATTCGTCGATCGGGGCCAGAAAGTATTCGTGCGGCCCCTGCGCCAATCCCTCGCGTTTGACCAGCAACGCTTCGGTGTCGGGTTCCATCCGGGCCAAGGTGGAGTTCCGCGAGACGATCTCTTCCCAGGTCTCCAGCTTCAGCAGCGATTCCGTCGCGCCGCCGGGGCTGGGATAGAGCGCGACCATTCTTCCCGCCGGCGAGCTGTAGAAGAGAAAAGCCAGGCTGATGGGGATCTGCAGTTCTTCCCACTGGGTGTCGGTCAGGTGAAAATCGGGCAGATAACGAACCCGTTGAGACGGACGCCGATATCTCACGCCACCCTCGCCGGCTTGACCGCTGAAGAGGATCGCACAGGCATCGCAGGCGCAGACCAGCTTGCGATGGGCGAGCTCCAGCAGATGTTGATGAGAGGGGGTGAGCGTCGCGGCGCACAGCTCACACCGTTCGACCTGCGCGGGCTTCCGCACGAAACGCCGCAGAGTGGCGAAAGCCCGATTCGGTTCCGGCAAATTCGAGGAGTCCATAATCAGTGCACTGGTAACGATATATTTTGCCGACAAAATTGGTTTACTAACCGCGAAAGACACGAAATCCGCGAAAGCTTGATGATTTGGCGTCTTTCGCGTGTTTCGCGGTTTGCATCTCAAATTCCAAAGAACCTAATTTCCGGAGTCCTAGTTCGGCGATCTCTGCAACTGGACCAGGCCGGAGGGCACGGGCGGTTGTTCGATCACCCCCTCGACCTCCAACCCGGCGAGATCCGGAGCGGCCTCATAGATCGCTTCTTCGATCGCCAGCTTGAGCGTCATGGCCGAAGAGGCGCAGCCGTGGCAACTGCCGAGCAGGCGCAGGCGGACGACTCCCTCGACGACCCCGACCAACTCCACGTCTCCCCGATGCGAGTGCAGGCGAGGCCGCACTCGCTCGAGCGCCTGCCGGACTCGCGCTTCGAGCGGCAGGGGATGCAACCCGTACAACAAGAGGAGGCTGGAGACCAGATGATCGTTGGCGAAATCGTCGATGAGCGCGCGGCCGGTCTCGCCCGATTCGAAGACGAGTTCGACCATCCGTTCGATCCCGGAGCCGTGCAGACTCATGAGCGTCTGCACCAATTCGACGGCTCCCGCCCGCAGCCGCGGATCGGTCACCGACTCGACCAATTGGACGAGCTCTTCGATCTTCCGTAGATCCCGCTGAACGTCCGCTCGCTGATAACCCTCAACCGTCTGTGACATGATGGTACCTGCCGGAAGTTCAGAGCAATTGACCGAAGGTCGGCGAATGGCGCGTCTCGATGACTTTGCCGTTGCCCAGATACATATGGACGCCGCAGGGCAGGCAGGGATCGAAACTGCGCACCGCGCGCATAATATCGATGCCTTTAAACTTGTCCGGTCCGTTCTCCTCGAAGATCGGCGTGTTCTGCACGGCGTCTTCGTACGGGCCCGGAGTGCCGTAGATGTCTCGCGGATTGGCGTTCCAGGGCGTCGGCGGATAGGGATGGTAGTTGGCGATCTTGCCGTCGCGGATCACCACGTGATGAGAGAGCACTCCCCGCACCGCTTCATGGAACCCGCAGCCGATCGCCTCCTCGGGCACTTTGAACGGCGTCCAGGTCTTGGTTCTTCCGGCGTGCAGTTCGGCCATGGCCTGCTCGATGAAGTAGAGTCCGCAGGCGGCGGCGTAGGCCTGGAAATAGGTCCGGGCGCGGTCGCGCTCGATCGCGTTCGACCACTTCGGAATCTTCCATTCGAACTCGACCTCGGGCAGCGCGGCGGTCTTGGGCAGATAGATCTTGACGCTCTTCCCGGTCGCCTTGATGTATCCGATGTCGACCAGTCCGCTCAGCGCCGTGGACCACAGGCGAGCGATGGGACCGCCGCCGGTGTCGAGCGCCAGATAGTCTCCGGTCCGCTCGTCGTACCAGCGGGGCGACATGACCCAGGTATAGTTGCCGTCGAAATCGCGCTTCTGCGGTTTGGGAAT
>DATEFT010000883.1:0-4324 GCA_035280505.1 Blastocatellia bacterium
GGGAGGCCGCCCGTCACGAGGTTTTGATGGCGCGCCCAGAAGCTCAGGCGGTAATGGGCCTCGGGCTTGACCAGCACCCGTTGAGTCGCCACCGGCAGCGAGGTCTGCGCGTCTCCGTTCCAGTCGAGGCGCAGGCTGTGAGCGCCGGCATGCGGCTGGCGGGCGTCGAAGGAGGTTTTGACGGCCCGCACGTTGCGGAGAATCTGCCACTCGAATCCGGGATCGTCGAGAAAGACCTCGCTCTCGAAATCGCCGTTGGTGACGGTGGGCGCGCCCTGTTCCGCCCGGCGAGGCGGATCCGAACGGCGGCCGCTGAGCCACACCTCGTAGGCCTCCGGAAACTGTTCGGCGGCCAGCAACTCGGCCAGCAGGAGGCTGCGGTCGCGGTCCGAGATCTCGCCCACCGCGCGAAACATCCGGACGGCGGCGTCGGTTCGGCCATGCCGCGCGAAAGCCCGCGCGACCGTGATGCGGGCCGCCGGGGTCTGGGGTTGGAGGGCCTGGATGATGGCGGGCTCGTCGCCGCCATACAGGCCGTAGGCCAGATCGATCGTGGGTTGCAGAAGCGCCGGGTTGCTCGCGACCGCCCGGCGCAGCTCGAGGAAGGCCTCTTCGTACTGTCCGGCCCGCAACAGCAGATTCCCCAGTTGCCAGCGCGGTTGCGCGTAATAGGGGGCGAACCGGACGGCTCTCCGGGTCGCCTCGATCGCATCCTCCGGTTTTCCGGCCTGTTCCCGAGCCTGTCCCAGCGCCAGCCACAGGGTGAAATCGATCGGCCGCAGCGAGGCCGCGAATTCGTATGCGCTGACGGCCGCGGCCCATTCATCGGCGTCCGACAAGACTGTCGCCCGGGCCAGGTGGGCGATCGGATCCGCGGGGTTGAGCTTGACCGCCGCCTCGGCCGCCGCCAGCTCGCCGGAACTCTCTCCGTAGATAGAGAGCAATCGCGAAATCGCGGTCTGTCCGGTCTGCCAGGTCAACAGGCCGCAGATCAATAGTCCGGCGGCGGCCGCCGCCAGTCGCGCGAGGCGGCCCCGTTTGACATTCATGGCATTTTCCATCTAACGACAACCGGGGCTCGAGGGGCTCGGGTCGCAGCAATCGCGGCCCAGGATGCCCAGCGTGCTGCCGACCAGCATGTAGCCTCCGGTCGCGACCAGCACCCAGGACCAGAGCGGGCTCAGTCCCAGCAGTCCGGACTTCTCGGGTTTGATCTCTTCCGTCGGCAGGTTGGTGCAGACCTGCTTCGAGGGGTTCTGCGCATAGTCGATTCTGAACGACTTGCCGTCGGGGGTGACGATCACGCCCTCGATCCCCTCCGTGGTGGTCAGCATCAGGCACCCTTGCTTCAGGTAGCCGGTCATCTTCCGGTCGTTGAATTCGACGACGGCCGTGGTATTGGGCCAGAACTGGAAGCTGCCCGAACGGTTGACCTGCACGACGGCCCGGACCTCGCCCGGAGTCTCGAGCGTCATGCCGGAGAAGACGGTGGCGCCGGTCCCGACGTGGTTGCCGTTGACGAGAGCCACGCCGTTCCGGCGGGTGACGAGTTTGCCGAGCAGCGGCCCCGAGCGTCCGGCTCCCGGTCCGATGGCATCGGTCCTGATCTTCACCTCTTTCACCTGGGCCGGTCCGGAGACCGAGACCAGGGAGAGGACCAGGATGACGGTTAGAAAATTGACGATAAGTTCGCGCTTCGGTTTCATAACTTTTCCTCCTGATCGTTTCAATTTATCTGATTCTCGAATCCGTCTTCGATCGCGATGATCGCCACCAGTGAGATGCAGATCAGCGCGTTGATGGTGATGTGCAGCCCGAAATCGACGAGGTTGTGGAAGGCCACGCCGAAGAGCCCGATCAGGGCTCCCAGACAGGCGGCCCGGCTCAATCGATCGCCGGTTCGGAGTTTCTGTCGTGCCCGTTGGATCAGCACGACGATGAACCAGGCGGCCAGGCCCAGGCCGGTCAGGCCGCCGCTCGCTAACAACTCCAGATAATCGTTGTGGGCATCGCGCGGGATCAATTCACCGGAGGACCGATGATACTGATTGATCGCCATGCCATAGGCGCTGAACCCGCTGCCCAGGACGGGATGGGCCTTGATCAATTCCCAGGTCGCGCTCCAGACCTCGATGCGCCGCACTCCCTGGCCTTGGGCCTTGATCTCTCCGGGCAGCGTCTCCAACCGGCCGGCCAGCGGATCGCCGCCCAGCCAGAGGATGCCGGCTCCGGTCGCCGCGATCAGCACGACGATCAACGCACCGCGCACCGCCAGCGAGCGAAACGCCCGCCCGAGCCAATCCAACATGTTCGGGCTCTGTTTCGAGCCCGCCGGCGCCGTGCGGTTGACTCCGCTCACCAGCGCGAGGAAGAGCACCTGAGCCAGCAGGCTGCAGATCCCTCCGCGAGAGTTGGAGAGGACCAGCGCCGACCACAATGGGGCCGCGGCCGCGAAATAGACCAGCAACCGTTCGTGATGCATCCCTCCGCCGACCAGCAGCCCGATCACCAGCCCCAGCGTCATCTCCATCAGAAAGGCGAAGTGATTGCGGTTGATGAACTGGGCGAACCCCTCGCCGGGCCTCAGGTAGAACAGGATGAATCCATCGTCCCGCTGGACCGTCTGTCTCAGGATGCCGAAGAAGGCGCTGATGATCCCGATTCCGACGATCACCACCAGCAGGAGCCGCAACCGCCGCGGGGTCGTGGTGTGCGACACCAGCAGCGCGCCGGTCAGGATGAGCGCCAGCAGTTTGTAGGAGAATTGGAGCGTGGCATATGGATCCGCGCTGAAGAGGTCCCAGGCTTTTCCATCGGCTCCGGCCGGAAACCCGGTCCCGGCCCAGCTCTGGAGAAACGCGAAGGCCACGATCGCCAGCAGCGGCAGCGCCAGCCGGGAGGCGGACCGACGCCCGGGCCCGAACCAGATGCCGCTGATCGATCCCTCGATGATCCAGAGGCCCGTGAGCAGGTAGGCGGTGCACTCGAACGAGGCTTCCCACCAGGCTTCGACCGAGCCGTAAGGAACGGCGAAGACCATGATGGTCAGGAGCGCGCCCCAGAAGACGGCGTTGTTCAATTTGCGCGCCAGCCTCAGCCGGAGCGGAATCCGCGTCCTCGTCTCCCTGACGCTCTCGAACCCTTCGTCGGGCGCCGCATATTCGTCATCGGCGGCCTTGACCAGGTCTATGCTTTGATACCTTCGACTTGCCATTGAGGACCGGAATAATCACCGTGATCGGCCCCGGACCGGTTGATCCAGGCGGGCAGAGGGTTTTGGAAATGGAGCAGAATCTGTCGAGCCGTCGCGGTCACGGAGAACTTCTCCTCCAGGAGGCGGCGGGCATTGCCGCCCAGGTTCAGGCGCAGGGCCGCGTCATCGGCCAGGGCCAGCGCGTTCGCGCACAGCGTTTCGTCGTCGCCGGTGAAGCTGCAGAGGCCGGCTTGGTAGACTTCGAGGAGGTCCTTCAGATCGTTGCCCGGATTGACGCTGCCGAGAATCGGCTGCGAGAGGTAGGCATATCCCAGGATCTTTCCCGGAAAGTTATGCGTGCTCAATCGACGATCCAGCGAGACCAGCCCGACATCGAACTCGGAGAGCAGGGCCAGGTACTCCTCCTGTGGAACGGCGGGCAGCCGGCGGATATTGCTCAATCCTTTTTCGGCGATCTGGGCCTCGATTCGTTCGACCTCGCTCCCTTCTCCGACCAGCAGGAGATGGAGGTGGGGCCGGTCGCGCAGGTTCCACGCCAATCGGATCAGATTGTCGAGGTCCTGGGCGAGTCCGATGTTGCCGCCGTAGATCAGGACGACCTTGTTCTGCAGACCCAGCCGATCGCGGTAGTGGGTGACGGGCGGCGGGCCCTCATCCAACTTCATCCAGTTGTAGAGGACCTCCAGCCGCGGCTCCAGTTCCGGCAGCCGCCGGGCCAGGTACTCTCGATTGGCCGGGGACTGCACGCCGATGAAGTCGGCGGCCGCATACTGCTCCAGCTCCTTCATCTGAAAGAATCGATAGATCGGGCCCGGCCGCATCACTCCCGCATCGAGCGCCCATTGCGGAAAGATGTCGCGCAGAATGAGGTAGGCCGGGCATTTCCATAATGACTTGAGCCTGCGGACCAGCGACCCGAAGAAGATGGTCGGCGAATAGAAGATGATCAGATCGCACGACCGCTCGCGCCAGAAATTCCGGGCCTTGCGCCAGAGAGTCATGGATAACCTCATCTCGCGAGCCGCGCGCAAGACTCTGGACGCGCCCTTGATCTTTCCGACCTTGACTCTGGCGACCGTCAATCCGTCTTCGAGAGAGAGCTCGAGATCG
>DATEFT010000884.1:0-10903 GCA_035280505.1 Blastocatellia bacterium
TCGGTTCTGAGTAGCAACAGAACAGGAATGACGCTTAAGCCGAACCATTCTTCAATTAATTTTCATGACTTATAAAGTTTGTCAGCGTCGGGCTTTCAATCACAATTTCCTGATCGCAAAGCAAATAGATCGATCATAGCCTGATTTTTCCTGCAACTCCTCGGATATTGGTGAGCAACATTTTTGCAAATCTCTCCATATGAGAATCTCTCTGTCACTTCCTGGCAAATCTCAAACGATGCCGTGCATCCTTGATTACTGAAGGTTGCGAACAATCGCGTAGTCTAGCAAACTATCCGGAGATTCATATAATTGAGGGCACCGATGAGCAAGCCGACAGTCCACCCCAACCTGAAGATCGACGAGTTTTCGGAACGCACGAGCCTGCTCGAGCAGGCTCTGAGCGGACAGAGTGAGATACTGGCCGAATCACGCCGCGCGCATGCGTTGCTGGCATCCACTTTCAACGCGATCAGCGACGCGATCATCGTGACCGACGCGGCGGGACGGATCACCCAGGCCAACGATGCCGTGTTACGCCTCTTCGGTCGCGCTTCCGAGGAAGTGATCGGAGAGACCTGCCATTCGATCCTGGACGAAAACCGGGGCTGCCCCCATTTGCAGACGCCTGGAGACGAGGGCGTGATCGAGTGTGAGCTACTCAACCGCGTGCGCGACCGCCTGCTCAATCTGCGCGTCAGCCGCGTGGCAGATCCCGGCAGCAGCGCGATGGGGTTCGTCCATGTCATTCGTGATATCACGCGGGAACGCGTCATCGAACGTCATCTCGTCCAATCCGAACGCATGTCGCTCGCCGGGCAGATGGTCTCCGCCGTCGCCCACGAGGTCGCGGCGCCCCTGAGCGTCGTGGCGAACATCGCCGAGATGCTCCGGCTCGACGCCGAACCGGATTCGCCTCTCTTCGCCGACCTGGGAAAGATCATCACACAGGCGCGGCGGGTCGCCGAGATGATGCGAAGCTTGCTCGACTTCGTCCGCCAGGCCCCGGCGCAGTATGTGGCGGTCGATCTCGGACAGTTGGCGCGAGAAACTATCGAGTTGATCGGCTACGAACTCCGCAGGGCGGGCATCGAAGCGCACATTGAGATCGACCCTGCCGCGCCTCCGGTATGGGGGGACCGCGGCCAGTTGCAGCAGGTGCTGTTCAACCTGCTGACCAACGCCATGCAGGCGCTGAAAGCCGGCGGGAGCATCGCCATCCGGATCGGCGGTGACGAGAGCCGCCGTGGCGAGCCGAATGCCGTCGCGCTCATCGTGGAAGATACAGGCCCGGGGATAGCGCCGGAGGCCATGGACAAAATCTTCGACTTCTTCTTCACGACCCGTGGCGGCGCCGGCGGCACGGGCTTGGGACTTGCCATCACCAGGCAGATCGTCGAGGGGCATCGCGGGCGCATTACGGCCGAGAATATCGACGGCGGTGGGGCGCGCTTTTTCATTACGTTGCCGGCCGCGTTTCCCCAACACCGAAACCCGCCGGAGGAGACACACAGCGATTCGATGGCACGGCGCGAAGAGAGTTGATGGGGAGGTTTTCGAGAGACATGAAAGAAACGGTGGGAAAAGAAGAACACACGATATTGATCGTCGAGGACGACTCCCACCTGCGCGAGACGATCGCCGCGTTCCTGATGCGCGCCGGCTACCGCGTGGCGTCAGCGCATGACGGGCGTGAGGCGCTGGAGATGATGGAGACGGTGCTGCCGGACCTGATCCTGACCGACATCTTCATGCCCGACATGGACGGATTGGCGCTCCTGGCCGGGATTAAGGAGCGCTATCCGGAAACAATAGTCATCATGATGACCGCCTTCAGCTCGATCGACTCGGCGGTTGAAGCGATGCGGCGTGGCGCCGAAGACTACCTGAGCAAACCGTTGCAGTTGGCCGACGCGCAAATGAGTATCAAGCGGGCGCTCGAACGCCGGGCGCTCTCTTCACGAATCGCGCGGCTGGAGGCCCAGGCGCAGGACCGTTACCAGTTCAGCCAGATCATCGGCAAGTCACCAGCCATGCAACGCGTCTTCCACATCATCGAGCGGGTGGCTCCGACCAACACGACCGTCCTGATCACCGGACGTACCGGCACCGGCAAGGAACTCGCCGCCCGCGCGATCCATTTCAACAGCCCGCGCGCCAAAAAAACGCTGGTCGACATCAATTGCGGCGCGCTGCCCGAACAACTGGTGGAATCGGAACTCTTCGGCCACATGAAAGGCGCCTTCACCGGCGCCGGCGAATCGAAGAAAGGCCTCTTCGAGACGGCGCACGGAGGCACCCTCTTTCTCGACGAGGTGCAGACGCTGAGGCCCGACTTGCAGGCCAAACTGCTGCGGGCCCTGCAGGAGCGCGTCATCCGGCGCGTCGGCGGGCGCGAGAATATCAAGGTCGACGTGCGAGTGATCGCCGCGACCAATCAGGACATCGGCGAGGCGGTCAAACGAGGCGAGTTTCGCGAAGACCTCTATTACCGGCTCAACGTCGTCAGCCTCTTCCTGCCACCCCTGCGCGATCGCCGGGAGGACATTCCGCTCCTGATCGATCATTTCCTCAAATACTACGCCGGAGATGATCCGCCTCGATCCTTCTCGAACGAGGCGATGCGGCTCTTGCTGGAATATGAGTGGCCGGGCAACGTGCGGGAATTGCAGAACGCCGTCGAGTACGCATTGGCGATCGGGACTGGCCCGGTCCTGACGATTGAGGATCTGCCGATGCAAATCAGCGGGTTGGTAGGCAAAAACGTCAGCATCGAACCGGCCGCCGAAGGCCGGACGCTCGAAGACGTCGAGCGCCGTCACATCCTGCGTATCCTCGAGGAGACCGGCGGGAATCATCTGCGCGCGGCCGAGATCCTGGGGATCAATCGCCGGACGCTCTATCGCAAATTGAAGAGCTACCAACTGCCGGCGGGCGAATTCACCGAATGACAGATGGGCTGCCCTCAGCACGGCACGGCTTCGCCACCGGACGGGGTGGAAGCAATGAGGATATCCGGCTTCCGGGCATGAGCGGACGATTGGATTGATGATCTCATCCGCTTCGGGCCGCCATCAATTGGAATTTCACGACGCCCGCCCGTAATCGTCCTCCAGACGCCCGATGTCGTCTTCGCCGAGATAGTCACCGCGTTGAACCTCGATGAAGACAAGCTTCTCGTCTCCTGGATTCTCGACGCGGTGCGCCGCGCTGACGGGAATGTCGATCTTCCCGCCTTCGTCGAGAGTAATCTGGAACCCGTCGATCGTGATCTTCGCCGTGCCGGCGACGACCATCCAATGTTCGGCGCGCCGTGCATGCCGCTGATAGCTTAGCCGGTTGCCGGGCAGAACTTCGATCCGCTTCACTTTGTAACCGGCGCCTTCATCGAGCACCATAAAACTTCCCCATGGCCGCGTCTCGCCCTGCGGATGGGCGATGGCGGCGTCAGGGACAATCGTCTTGCTTGCCGGCATTTCACCACACCTCCTTTTTCACATCTGGTTGGAATTACCGAACCGAACTCAAACCGCATTTCGAGTCGAGTCGCGGCGCGGCCGGCCTGCTCGAAGAAGCGCCCAGTGCCATCAATGCCGCCGCCGAAGGCACCGAAGAGTTTCTACGCGCCGTGCATCAGGAAGATCACTCCAACCACAACACGCAGCGCCAAGGGCGCATAAAAGGCATAACGATTCATGGTCCGATCTAGCATAGCTCTTCATCTCCTTTCCTAATGCGGTTCACGAACGAGGCAGCAACGTGCAGCGGCAGCCTTCCTCCCACAGGAGCATACCGCTGCACGCCCCGCGGTGCGCAGCGGCGCCCCTCTCCCGCAGAGGGCTGATTGCTGCACACCTCGGCTTAGAACCAGAAGCCGTAACGGAGCGCCACGCCGTTGCGCAAGCTGTCGCTGTTGTATATTCGGAATCTCCCTCTAGACCGGCCTCTGTTCCGGTATCAGGCTCACGCCTGAAATGATAATCGGCCTGTTGAAATTGTCCTCGCGCCAAACCCGTTCTAAGACTGGCCGGCTTGAACATCGATGCGCCACTGCGGCGCCGAAACCCACCAGCAACTCTCGAAGCGTCCGGCGCCGGGTAGATCATGCGGGTTGAGCGGGAATAGCAATGAGAGGTCCGGACTGTTGCGCGCCCTCCGGCTTCCAGGTTGCCCGGAAGCCGATTGAGATCCACTGTTCCGGCGTCCGCCTCGAGGGCTGTTCTCGCGATGCCGTTCAGAGTTAGCGTTCTTCATTGTCTGTTCCTCCTTTCATGGCTGTTGATTCTCGCACACCATATGGAGATGTTTCCGCAGGCGATCGGAACCGCCTGCAGGTTCTCTTATGAGTGACGGCACGGCTCCGGCACGCCGCTCTATTCACGCGGCCGCACGGCGATGAAGCGTGCCCCCTCGGCCCGGCGTACCCGCAGCAGGACTCCGTCCTTGCCCGCCTTCCGCATAGCCGCATCGAATTCGTTTGCGTTCGAGACCGGTTGGCGGTTGACCTCCTCGATCACATCCCCGCGTTGCAGTCCGGAACCGGCGGCGCTGCTATCAGCGTCGATCTCAGTAATGACGACTCCGCGCACGGCTGGTGAAAGATTCAACCGGTGTGCCGTCTCGGGGGTCAGGGTCTCCACGCTGACCCCGGCCATCGCGCCGGCCGCCGGGCTCGATGGGCCTTTGCCGGCGCCGCTGATGGCATCCTTCAACTCCGTCTCGGTCAGTCTCGCCGTCAATTCACGTTCGGCCCCATCATGCCAGACCTTAAACCTGACGTTCGAGTCCGGAGCGGTCTGCGCCACCAGATTGCGCAAGCGCGACGAATCGTCAATCCGCCGGCCCTGAAACTCCGTGATGATGTCGCCGGCCTTGACGCCGGCGCGATCCGCGGGTTGGCCGGGTTCGATCTCCTGCACCAATGCGCCCTGCGTTCCCTTGAAGTTGAACTGCGCGGCCAGGCCCGGCGTCAAATCACTAACCGTCACGCCCAGCTTGCCGCGATGGACTTTACCGCCCCTGAGCAACTGGTCCATGACCGACCGTGCCATTCCGGACGGAATGGCGAAACCGATGCCGATGTTGCCGCCGGTTTGCGAGAGGATCTGCGACGGGATGCCGATCAACTCGCCTTTGAGATTGACCAGCGCGCCGCCAGAGTTGCCGCGATTGATGGCGGCGTCGGTCTGCAGAAAGTCTTCATAACTTCCACTGCCCAGACCGGAACTCGTCGAACGTCCTTTGGCGCTGATGATGCCCATCGTCACGGTCTGGCCCACTCCCAACGGGTTGCCCACGGCAAGGACGACATCACCGACCTCGGCCCTGTCGGAATCCCCCAGGGGAATCACCGGGAATCCGCCGCCGTCGATCTTGAGCACGGCGATATCGCTCGGCGGGTCGGCGCCGATGATTTTGGCCGTGAAGCTGCGCCGGTCGTTCAAAATCACTTCGACCTTCTCGGCGCCGTCCACGACGTGGTTATTGGTCAGAATATAGCCGTCCGGACTGATGATGACACCGGAACCGAGGCCGCCGGGGACCAGCCGTCCGCGATTTTCAGGAGACTGGCTGGGCGCGGGTGATTGCCGGCGCGGCGTTCTCCGGTCATTGTCATCGGGAAGCCCCCGGCGAAAGAAGTCACGGAATGGATCGTCTCCGAAAGGCCAGGAAGGACCATCGAAGAATTGAAACGGTTGTGGCCTGGCGCGGCTCGAGGTTCGCACCGTCACCACCGCCGGAGTGACGGCTCTTGCCACCGGCGCGAGTCCGGTGTTGATCGTGACCTGGCCGGTCACACCAGGGCTGCCCGTAATATAGATCGGGACCCTGGCGCTATCGTTTCCAAAAGGCAGCCAGCCTTTGGCGCCGGCGGCCGCGCCCGAGACCAGCCCGATCAGGAGCAACCCGGCGCCAAGCAGTCCGTAACGCGCCGCCTTCAGCTTCATCAGTTGAGAAATGGCCGCGATATTCATCTTTATTTTCCTCTCATCGATTTTGTGGTGAGCCAGGCCCTATTCAGGAGCAAGGCCGCCGGATGTGGAGCGCCCGGAGTTGAACAGCCGACCGAGATTGGATTTGATAGCCGCGACCCACCGTTTTTGCCGGCCATCTTCGGCGTGGCGGCGTTCCCGCGTCCTCAATAATTCGATCTGCCGCCGGGCAAAACCGCGAATCTGCTGCGCCACGCTCAGGTAGGCGGGGGTGCCGGACCGCATCGTAAAGTTCGATTGCGATTCCAAATCGCTGCTGTTCAAAATTTCGTCCGTCAGGGCGGCGAACTCCCCGGAGCTGAAGCGGAACTCGCGGCAGAGATCTTCCGCCGCGTCGAAGTTCCGATACTCGGCGATGAATTGCTTGAGAGCATCGCGCTCGATTCGCCTGGCGCGCTCTTCGTTGATGCCCAGCCGGTGGGCCAGATCTACGGCACGAATGAAATTGCGACGGGCGAGAGCGTGGTAAAAATCGAGCCACAGCGCCTGCCGCGGCGCACCTGCGGGAATCGAGTCTTCTGATCTGGCGGTTACCATATTCGTCGGTCTCCTCCATGTAGTGGCGCTTTCCAGAACCGAACGGGGCCCATCCGGTTTATGAGCCGGCAAACAATATGCCATGGTCCGGGCCGGCGCCTGCCCCCGGAACCCGGCTGCGTATACCGTGCCGCAGATAGCCGGGGCAGTGGCGAGTGACAACTTTTCCCTTCGCATGAGTAAAAATGCCTCACTGCTGGCGAGATCCTCGAAGTTGTGGTCACTAGAGAACGGAATGCTTCTTGCCAGATGTCTTGGAAGCGATTGGACGCGATATGCCATTCAAGAAAGGTCTCGATAAAAATGGGAGTACGAGAGAATTCCGCATTGCGCGAAGTCCCGGCCGGGAATGGACCCGCCTCACCGGTTCAGTCGAGAACCGAACAACTCGGCGCCCTGCTCGAAGCGCATCGGGGCGAGCGCCATATCATCGTGCTGCAGAGCTTCCCCGACCCGGACGCGATCTCATCGGCGTTCGCTCACCAGATGATTGCGGAGCGCTACGGCATCGAATGCGACATCGCCTATGACGGGCGCATCAGCCACCACGAGAACATCGCGCTGGTGGAACTCATGCAACTTCACCTGCTGGACGGCGACCTCAGGCGCTATCAGGGAAGCGTCTTTATCGACACGCAGGGCACGACGCCGGGTTTGACCGAATGGTTGCGCAGCGCCGGTAGCTTACGGACGAAGAAAGCGACCCTCAACCCTGACGCCTTTCTGAAAGAGGCCCTGGGCGGGCCGGAAGCGGGGCGCTACTACGGTGGCGGACGGCGCGAAGCTGGCGGATTCGAGATCGCCATCGGCTTCCTGGTCGGCAATTACGACGACGAGTTCATGGAGTGGAAGTGGCGGCTCTGTGACGAACAGATCAAGCGCAAGCTCTGGTCGCGGCTGGGCGTCGAGAAGATCCGGCAGCCGCATGGTGAACAGGCGAGAGGACATGGATGAACTATGTTTGAAACCATTCAAGCCAGAACCGATGGACGTTACAACCAGGTGCTCGAGCCGGCCATCGAGCTGGCGATCGAGATCGCTCGTGAAGGCCGCGAAGGCCGCCGGATCGGCACCATCTTTACGATCGGAGATGCGGCGGCGGTGATTGAGCGCTCGCGCTCGCTGATCCTGGATCCGCTTACGGGGCATTCCGAAGCCGTGCGTCATATTACGAATGCGAACCTGCGCGGCACGCTCAAGGAGCTGGCGCAACTCGACGGCGCCTTCGTGATCTCGGACGAGGGGATAGTCGTCTCGGCCTGCCGCTACCTGGACGCGACCGTCTCCGACGTGGAGTTGCCGCTGGGCCTCGGCAGCCGCCATTTCGCGGCGGCCTCCATCTCCAGGGTGACCGGGGCCATCGCCGTCGTCGTCTCCGAAAGCGCGATGGTGAGGGTCTTCGATGGCGGCAACCTGATCGCCGAGGTCTTGCCTGAGTTGTGGCTGCTCAGCCGTTATAGCGTTCAACTCCGCGCGCCGTTCTCGGAGGAACATTTCCGAGACCTGGCCGTACTGGTCTCACAACCCCGCCACTCACGGACGGAAACAACGCCGGGGCCTGAGAAGAGATAATCAATGTTCACCCGGCGAGGAGAAGATGATCCCGGCGGCTCGGGGACGGCCCAATCCACCCGGGTTGTACCAGCTACTGAAATGCCGTTGAGACAGCCTGATTCAGGTCCTCCGTGAAATCCGGTCCCTTTCTGATGAGACGTTGTGCGCCGGCCTTTAAAATCTGGGCTTCGGTAAGTGAGGAATTCCCGGTGCAGAAAAAAATCGGAGTATTCTGGTCAATAGTGCGGATCAGCAGACATAACTCAACACCCGTGCCGTCAGGCAAGTGATAATCGATCAGGTATAGATCGATTGGTTCACCCAAAGCCTTGATCAAAGCATCGGCCTTGCTGTACGCCGCGATCACCTCATAGTCGCCCAGGAGGTTGGCGATCATTTCGCAGAGGTCCTGATGGTCTTCGACGCAGAGTATCCGCTTTTTAACAGATTCCGATGCCATAGAGTCTTACGTGTCTGTTAGGGGGGAGAATTGATGGATGCATTTCCGCATCCAGATGCAGGCTTAAATCGATCCGGCAATGCGTGAAGTATGTATTAATGCCTGACCAATATCGGTACCATACCGTACATAAGGCCCATGCAGTTCGAAAAAAATCAATCCTCCGTTCCCTAGAGGACGGACAAAGCATGAGATGTCGATATAAGCCATTTATTCGCTATATCAACGATTTAAATAATTGGGCATCCCAATCTTTGTTAATACACATTGCTATCATATGACTTCCAGTATGCGGCATTACATTCTGTGTGTTGATGACCACGAGGACAGCCTGGAATTTCTCTCCATCTGGCTTGAACAGCGCGGGTATCTGGTATGTTCCGCCGGCGCCGCGACCGAAGCTCTTCACCTGGCAACGACCAGGAGCTTCGATCTCTACATCCTCGACACTGGCCTGACGGACCCGGAAAGTGGCGAGGAGTTGTACGGGCGCATCCGTGAATGTGACCCTCGTATCCCGATACTCATCTTTTCGGGCGATCCTCGGGAAACGACAAAGGCGCGGGCGCTGAGTAAAGGCGCGCAAGCCTACTTGACCAAGCCTTGCGACCCCGAGGTCATTGCGAATGTCGTCAAAGAGCTACTTGAAGCTAGAGTTGGGGGGGGATAGGCGTGGTCCCGTGGCCGGCCGTACAGTCACCGGGCGACGATGACGCGGGCCGGACGGAGCAAGTCCCGACCCCGGCGCCAACCGCGGCGCATTTCGTTCAGGATCGTGCCGGGTTCCATGTCACTTTCAAGTACTTCGACGGCCTCGTGCCGCACTGAATCAAATGGTTGTCCCAGGCTTTCGAACGGAACGGCTCCCTGTTCTTCGAGCACAACCAATAGACGGTGGTAGGTTGCTCGCAGGTGATCGGATACTGTTTCAGGCCGGTAGTTCTCGTCTTTCAGGGCACACTCAAGATCATCGACGACATCGAGCAACGATCGCATGAGCCCTAAATTCTCCTGGCGAGCCACGGAGTCACGCTCCCGGTCGATGCGGCGGCGATAGTTGTCGAAGTCGGCCAGCGCGCGGATATGCATCTCGTGCTCCCGGCTCCACTCGTTCCTGATCCTCTCATTCTCCGACCTGAGCCGGTCGTTCTCCGCCCGCAATTCAGCCGCCTCCAAGGACCCTGACGTCCTGGTTAAGGCGGGCGGTGGGTGAGAAGATTTCCATTCTTCCTCTTCGGTGATTTCCATGGCGCTGCCTCCCGATAGTCGTCTGCCGGGGGCTTCGCTCCTCACACGCTCCACCCCCGGCTTTCCTATTTCAATTCCCTCACATTCATTTCAATTCGTTCAATATCACCCCCCTCCGAGCCGCGTTCGTGCCCATTCCGATAGAAGGTCGAGTTATTTGATCTTGACCTCAATTGCGCGCGGCTGGCTCTCGGGCCTCTTCGGCAAGGACAGCCGGAGGAGGCCGTTCTGGTATTCGGCGTTGATCCGATTCGGATCGATCGTGTTCGGGAGGCTGAAGCTTCGGACGAAGCTGCCGTAGCTGCGCTCGACACGGTGATATCCCTCATGCCGGTCCGCGTGCTCGAGCTGCCGCTCGCCGGTGACGGTGAGCTGGTTGTTTTCAAGGTTGACCTTGACGTCGTTCTTATCGACTCCCGGAATCTCGAAGGTCAACTCGATGGCCTGGGGCGATTCATAGATGTCCACCGCCGGCGCCCAGGCCCCGGTCATGGCCTGCTCGTCGCTGAAGGTCCCCCGGAAAAGTTGATTCATCCGATCCTGAATTCCCAGGAACTCCTGGAAAGGATCAATGCGTCTCAAAGCAGTCCCTGATGCCATAACAATATCCTCCTTGATTAAAGAAAGTCCTCAGCCTGGCGGAATGCAGGTGATACTTCAAAGCTTATCCCATTCCAGTCAAATCAACAGGTGTGCCATTCCCAAGGAGGTCCGGAGAATCCGGCCAGGCCGGCTGCACCAATGCGCCGGACAAAGAGTTGCGGGAATTTGAGGACAAGGCACTTATGTCAAAAGCCGGACTTCGAGGAATGGCTCTTGCTTCGTGTGTCCCCAGTGTGACAATTCCGGTCTCCGGTTTGACAAATTGTCCCATGCGCTTCTGGAGGGTGATAACTATCGAAGGATTTAACTCCGCTTCGGTTCTGGCACCCGCCTTGCGCTTAACCTGACTCTCGGGATCCGGTCAGCAACCGAAACCTGACCGGCCGGCCAAATGAGAATCATCATCAATACGCATAAGGAGGACTCTTGGATATGAATCAATTGAGACCGTTACATGACCGGATCGTGGTCAGGCGGATTGAAGAGGCCGAGCAGATGCGAGGCGGCA
>DATEFT010000885.1:0-10892 GCA_035280505.1 Blastocatellia bacterium
GCGGCGGGCGATGAGCGAAGGTACTGCACCAGTTTCCAACCGAGCAGGACGGCCACCAGCAATCCCACCAGAATCTTGGTCAGGTTGCCCAACAACTCGTTCAACGCCTGCACCCGGTCGCTGAAGAACTTACCGAGCATGACGTACAGGACAACCCAGAGCACCTCGCCGACCACATCCCAGAAGAAGAAGCGCGGCCAGGGATAGTTGGCGAGACCGCTCGCCAGGTTGACCCAGGGGCCGAGCGGGCTCAGCAACCAGCGGCTCAGGAAGACGCCGAGTCCTCCCCACCGCGCCGACCACTGCGCAGCCTGCTCCAGCCTGGCGGTGCCGTTACTCAACCGGCCGACATACTGTTTCACCCGATGGCCGCCCCAGCGTCCGAGCGCATAGCCCAAATTGTCGCCCACAATGCTTCCGGCGCTGGCCGCCAGAATCGCCCACGACAGATCGATCGCGCCCTGCGCGGCGAAAGAGCCGACCGCGATCAGCATGAGTGTCGCCGGCATGGGAATGCCGGCCGACCCGATCACCAGAGTCAGGAAGAGAACCGGAGGTCCGTATACGCCCAGCAAACTGAGCAGATAATCGCTCAGCCTCATAGCGACTTGTCCCCCTCAGACTTCGGGGGGGGCGGTGGTGGCGGCGGCGGCGGCGGCGGATATGGCGGCCGCGAATGGATAATGGCGTTCTGCAATTCGGAGATCAGGATCCCCACGTCGCGGTGCTGCTGGCGGGCGATCTCGCGCAAGGGGCGCCGATCGCGGGGCGGACCCGGCGTCAATCCGATCGCCTGATAGAGCACGTGCGGCGGGACTCGATAAGAGTGGGCAATATGCGGCACGCTCATCCAGGAGCGGATCGGCTCATCACGATGATAGTGCCAGTAGACCGCCCGCCGGACCATGCGCGTGCCGACGACCCCGATGAAAACGAGCGTCAGCGCGAAGATCGCGAGCATTACCCATTGCGACGGTCCGAAACGTCTCATGCGTGAACTCAGTATAGACGCAAAACCCCGCGCCCGCACAATTCCGCCCCCGCTCGAAAAAATTTTCCTTACCGCCGCCCGCCTATTTGCGCTAGACTACGCGCCGTGCCTCTCAGTCAACTTTAACCTCCCCAAGCTAACGAGCGCTGCCCCGTCAAACAAGCTCTGGAAGATTCAATCATGTTCACTAAGGGTAGCGGACGCGCGGTCGCCGTCCTGGCCGTGATGGTCCTCAGTCTCGGCGGGTTCGGCCTGTCCGCCGCGAGCGTCCACGGAGTCGAGGCCATCCCGCTGGAGTTGAACCATCCGATCGAACGCCAATTGACGGCCGGCCAGACCCATCTCTATACCTTGCAGTTGCGCGCCGGGCAGTTCTTCGAGGCCCGGGTGGAGCGCTGGGCGATGGTGCTGGATGTGCGGATCGTCTCGCCGAGCGGGCAGACGCTGGCGGAGACCGGCGGCGAATGGGAGAACAGGAGCGATGAAATCATCAACCACCTGGCCGCGGAAGACGGAACCTATCGTCTCGAAATCCGGCTCCTCTTTCCGCAAGCGGCCGGCGGACCTTATCGTCTGAAGATGGTCGCGCTGGGCCCGCCGACCGAGGCGGACCGGCATCGAGTGCTGGGCAACCGGGCCTTCGCCAGCGCACACCGGCGGCGCCTGCACTGGAACGAGGAGTCCCGGCAGGCCATCGCCGAATTCCAGGAAGCGATTCGCCAGTGGCAGGCGGCCGGAGATCGGACGATGGAGGGGATCACCTACTCTTCGCTCGCCACGGTCTACCGCAGCCAGGGAGATCTGCCGCAGTCCACCGACCACTTCGAGAGAGCGCTCGCCATCGCCCGCGCCACCAATCAGCAATCGCTGGAGGTCGAGGCCATGACCGACCTCAGCTACGGCTATGCCAAACAGGGGCAGGTCTGGCGCGGAGTGATCATGGCCCGGGAAGCGCTCGAGATGGCCCGCGCTCGCGGCGATCGGCCGGGACAATGCCGGACGCTGCTGCTGTTGGGCGGCATCACCAACGCCGCCGGGAACGTGCGGACGGCGGAGCAGCACAACCGCGAAGCCCTCTCCGTCTGTCAGGCCGCCCGAATGTCGATCGGGGAGAAACTCGCCCTGACGCAGATCGCCGACGGACGGGTCTACCTGGGCGAGCCTCAACAGGCGTTGACCTATTTCAACCGGGCCCTCCAGATCCAGGCCCCGGTCTTCGATGCTCACGCCCAGGGATACATCCGTTTCAATCTGGCCCGGCTCAAGCTCCAGACCGGCGAGTTGCAGGAGGCGCTGGCGCAGGCCCAACTGTCGCTGGAGAGTTATCGCCAGATCGGATCCCGTGACTGGCAGGCGCACACGCGGCTGGTGCTGGGCCGGATCTATCAGGCCCTGGGAGACGATCAGCAGGCTCTCCACAGTTTCGATCAGGCCTTCGATCTCAGCACCGCAACCGGCGATCCATACCTGCGGGCGCTGAGCCTCTGCGATCTGGCCGGGGTCGCGATCCGGCTGGGACGGCAGGCGGAGGCCGAAAGATATCTCGAGCACGCGGCCGAGGCTTTCCGCGAGAACGGAACGCCGAGCAGCGACGTCGAAGCCTTCAAACAACTGGGGCAGTTGGAACTGTTGCGCCGGAGACCGGCCGCCGCCGTCGAACAGCTCAAACCGGCGCTGGCGCTCTGCCGGAAACAGGAGCTGGCGGCGCGCGAGACCGAAATCCTCTGGATGCTGGGGGCGGCCTATCTGGCCCTGGACGATCGCGAACAGGCGGCCGAAAGCTTTCGGCAGGCCCTCGGCAAGGCTCGGGACAAACGCCTGCCCGATTTTGAGATTCAGGCGCTGGGAGGGCTGGCCCGGCTGGCCCGGATGCAGGGCGAGGACCGGGAGGCGCAGGCGCTGCTCGAGACCGCGCTCGACCTGATCGAGACCTCGCGGGCCCGGATCGCCAGCCCCGATTTTCGGGTCTCATTCTTCAGCGCCACTCAATCCTTTTATGAAGCCTACATCGGGACGCTCATGGCTCAACACGCGCGGGAGAGAGGCGAGAGCCGTTTCGCCGCGCTGGCGCTGCAGGCGGTCGAACGGGCCCGGGGCCGCAGCCTGCTCGACCTGCTGACCGAAGCCCATGCCGACATCCGACAGGGCATCGATCCGGCACTGCTCGACCGCGAGCGCAAGCTGCAGCAGCGGATCTCGGCCAAGGCCGAGCGCCTCTGGAGGCTCGGTCAATCGGGGGCCGCCGCCGGGCCGGCCGCGGCGATCAAAACGGAGCTGGACTCGCTGACCCTCGAACAACGCGACCTCTCCGCCCGGATTCGCATCCAGAGTCCACGCTATGCCGCGCTGCGACAGCCGCACCCGCTCACCCTGGCGGAAATTCAACAGCAGGTCCTCGACTCCGACACGCTGCTGCTCGAATATGCGCTCGGCGAAGAGCGCAGCTTCCTGTTCGCCGTCACTCCGACCCGAATTCAGGCCTTTACGCTGCCCGGACGCCGCGAGATCGAACCGCTCATCACCGAGCTGCTGGCCTCGATGGTTCCGGAGCAGAGCCTCCAACAGCGGGGACTGAAAGCGGCATCCGCCTTGAGCCGGATCCTGTTGGCCCCCGCCCGGGAGCTGCTCGGCCGGAAGCGGCTGCTGGTGGTGAGTGACGGCCTGCTCCAATACCTGCCCTTTGCGGCGCTGCCGGATCCGGGCGGCCGCCGGCAGCCGCTGGTGATCGATCATGAGATCGTCTCCATCCCCTCGGCCTCGACCCTCGCGGTCTTGCGCCGGGAACTGCAGGGGCGCGAGACCGCCCCGCTGACGGTGGCCGTCCTGGCCGACCCGGTCTTCGGCCGTCAGGACGAGCGTCTCGCCGGCGGCTCGCGGACTCCGGCCCCGCCCGCCGGCGATTCCTCGCGACAGACTCTCGGCGAGGAGATCTTCCGCCTGGCCGACCAGAATCCCGACCGCCATCCGGATCTGCCGCGACTGCCCGGCACGCGGCGCGAGGCCGAGGCCATCCTCTCGCTCGTCACCGAGGCCCAGAGAAAGGTCGCGCTCGATTTCGACGCCAGCCGGGCCACCGCCACGAGCGGCGCGCTGGGACAGTATCGCTATCTCCATTTCGCCACCCACGGGCTGCTCAACAGCGAGCATCCGGAACTCTCCGGCCTCGTCCTCTCGCTGGTCGACAGGGAGGGGCGCCGGCAGGACGGAATCCTCCGCACACAGGACATCTACAATCTCAAACTGCCGGTGGAACTGGTGGTCTTGAGCGCGTGCCGCACCGCGCTGGGCAAAGAGAAGAGCGGCGAAGGTTTGATGGGACTCACTCGCGGGTTCTTCTATGCCGGGGCCCGGCGCGTGATCGCGAGTTTATGGGTCGTCAGCGACACGGCGACCGCCGAATTGATGCGGCGTTTCTACCGCGAGCTGCTGGGCCCTCGGCGATTGCCGCCCGCCGCGGCGTTGCGGGCCGCACAGATCTCGATGTGGAAGGAGTCTAAATGGAATGCACCCTATTATTGGGCGGCCTTCACGTTGCAGGGGGAATGGTAGGGAGAATCCGGAACCAACGGCGCGTCGATGACGCTCTCCGTTGGCTCCGGATACCCTCTTCTATCTCCTGGGCACCGGCAACTGCATCTGGGCTTCGCGCAACTTCTCGAGGATCGCGTCGCGATTGGTCTCCCGCGCGGCGGCGAAGAACCGGGTCAACCAGACGCGGTAGAACGCCAGCTTCTCGTAACGTTCGATGTACCGCATGGTCCCGCTGAAAGACCAGGTCATGCGAAAATCCCGCCGCTGAACCGCAATCGCCCGGAGCAGCAGGTCCATCGCCGTCGGGATCAGGTCGGTCTCCTCCAGCGCCATCAGGTTCGCCACCTCGACCATCCGCAGAGCGATCTTGGTCTTGGAGGGCAGCCGGGGATGAGTCAAGACCGGTTTGATCCGATCCGAGAACTCGATGAACCGCCCCATCGTGAAATGCGTCTCCGCGAAATCGGCCAGCGCGAAGATCTCGTCCGGGAAATGGACCAGCCACCTCGCATGCAGGTCGAAAGCCTTGGCATACTCGAAGAGATGCTCGTGAAAGAGCGAACTCAGCCGCTGGTAACCGTCCTCATACTTCGGGTAGACCGACAGCACGTTGGAGTAGCTATCCGCCGAACTTCGCCAGTCCTTCAACAGATAGTAGGCTTTCCCCAGATTGTTATGAGTCATGGCCCACTGCTGCGGCGACAGTTCGCGGGTTCGAACTTCGAGCGCTTCGCGGCAAGCCGCCACGGCTTCGCTCAGCAACCTGACGCTCGTCTCTCCGCTCGCCCGCTCCCCGTGTCTGGCCAGAGCCGCGCCGAGGTTATTCTGCGTGACCGCCCAGGGCTGTGGCGCCTGTTCACGCGTATAGACCTTCAGCGCTTCGCGATAGGCGGCGACGGCTTCGGCCAACAATCCCAGGCCTTCGTCACCGCTCGCTCGTTCACTCTGTAGACTTAGGGCCATTCCCAGGTTATTCTGTGTCATCGCCCATTGTTGCGGTGCCTGCTCGCGGGTATAGACCTTGAGCGCTTCACGGCAGGCCGCGACCGTCTCGGCTGGCAGCCGTTGGCCCTCCCTGCCTTCAACTCTGGATCCAAGTTCCAATGCCATATTTGATGTGCCCCGCGCAATTTTATACTACTCCGCCATTGTGTCCAATCAGGATTCGCGGAGACCTAAATCAACGGCGGAATGATCTGTTCAAGATTGAAAATGTCAGTGTTGTGACCCGATTGCCCTCATCGTATACTGGACACTGACAGGAATTGAGCTTTTTTTTAACACAAAGAAGCCCCGAGGCAAAGGGAGAAAGAACCCATTTTTTTTCAAGTCTTTGTCTCTTTGTGCCACGGCTAGGAATTTGTATCTTGAAAGTTCAATTAGCCACCCGGCCAGCCATCAACACCGGGTAATGAGGAGACCTAGTCTTATGAACAATAATGATGATCAACAAATCGGTCGAATTTTGAGTCGCCGCGAAGCTTTAATACTCCTCGGCGCAACAGGAATTTATGGGTTGACCAGAGGTCCGGCCGGCACCGTGATCGCGGACGAAGTTAAGGCGCCGTCATGCATCGTGGTTCCGGAGTCGACCGAGGGTCCCTATTTCGTGGACGAACAGCTCAATCGATCCGACGTCCGAGCCGAACCGTCCAGTGGGTCGATCAGCGAGGGCATCCCGTTCGTCCTGACCTTCAATGTCTCACAAATTGCTAATCAGAAATGCGCCCCGCTGGCGGGGGCCAAGGTGGATATCTGGCAGTGCGATGCGCAGGGGGTCTACTCCGGCGTCTCGGACCGGACGCTGGGGATCGATACCGTCGGGAAGAAATTTCTCCGGGGTTATCAGACGACCGATGCCAGTGGAGTCAGCAAGTTCTTAACGATCTTTCCCGGCTGGTACCGGGGCCGCACGATTCACATTCACTTCAAGATTCGCGCCCAGGTTTCGCCGAACCAGGCCTACGAATTCACGTCCCAGGTCTACTTCGACGACCGGGTCAGCGACCGGATCGTCTCCCAGGCGCCCTACACCAAAGGGAAGCGCGACACCAACAACGCCGCCGACCGGGTCTACAAAAATGGCGGAGAGCAGACCCTGGTCGCCTTGACCGAGACCGATCGGGGCTATGCCGCAACCTTCCCCATCGGGCTGGATCTGTCGGATGCTAAAGCCGGGAGACCGGACAAATTTTCGCCGCCGCCCGGCCGACCGCAATAATTTTTTGGAGGTCAACCGCGAAAGACGCGAAACACGCTAAATCTTCCGTCTTTCCCGCTCCCGCGTCTTTCGCGGTTCCGAATCAAAACTTCAAGGAAGATACTTTCCCAAGGACTTAGGGCTTCTGGCCCGCTTTGACTCGCTCGATCCAGGTATTGATCCGCTGCTCGAAGATGTCCATGGGCAGCGCGCCGCCATCGAGCACATGATCGTGGAAGGCGCGGATCTCGAATTTGTCGCCGAGTTCCTGCTGCGCTTTGTCGCGAAGCCGCAGGATCGTCAGTTGGCCGATCTTGTAGGCCAGCGCCTGTCCCGGCCAGGAGATGTAACGGTCGGTCTCGGCCTGGATATTCGCCTCATTGGTGCTGGAATGGTCGCGCATATACTGCACGACCTGGTCGCGCGTCCATTTTTTATAGTGGATTCCGGTGTCGACCACCAACCGGATCGCCCGCCACATCTCATCTTCCAGCCGCCCATAATCGTTGTACGGGTTCCGGTAGAAGCCGAGCTCTTTGCCGAGCCGTTCGGAATAGAGAGCCCACCCCTCGACATACGCCGTATAACCCGCCTGTTGGCGGAACGGAGGCAGTTCCGGCAGCTCCTGGGCGATCGAGATCTGCATGTGATGTCCGGGAACCCCTTCGTGATAGGCCGTGGATTCGTTGGTCACGGTCAACTGATTCTCATAATCGTAGGTGTTGACCATGACGTGCCCCGGGCGCGAACCGTCGGGCGTGCCTTGATTGTATTGAGCCCCGGCCGCCTGTTTCTCGCGAAACGCCTCGACCGGTTTGATCTCCACCTTGGCCTTCGGCAACCGGCCGAAGAGCTTCGGCAACTGCTGCCACATCTGGTCGGTGTATTGCCGGTATTCATCGAGGATCTGCTGGCGCGATTTCGGGTGCACTTCCGGATTCTTCTTCAGCGACTCGTTGAAACTCTTCAGGTCGTTGAAGCCGAGCTGCTTGGCGATCACCAGCTCTTCAGCCTCGATGCGGGCGACCTCGCGCAGCCCGAGCTGGTGGATCTCCTCGGGCGTCATGTTGGTGGTCGTCATAACCTTGACGGCGCGCTCATATCGGCCGTTCCCGTCGGGCAGCGACCAGACGCCGATCTCCGTGCGCCCTTTCGGGACGTACTCCTGGCGGACGAAGTTGGTGAACTTCGTATAGGCGGGCAGCACTCGATCGCGAATGGCCGCGAGCACGCCCTCGCGCAGGCGTTGTTGATCGGCGGGCGAGAACTCCTGGGGAAATTTGGCCAGCGGTTGCGCGAAGGGGCTCTCCTCCGGTTTCTGCTTGGCGATGCTCTCCGCCTGTTCCGCAATCTGGGTCAGCAGAATCCTGGGCGGCATCAGCCCATCCTTCATGCCCTTGCGCATCTGGGCCATGTTTTCGTCAAAGAGGCGCGGCAACTGTTTCAACCGGGCGATGTAGTCCTGATAGTCTTTGACGGTCGTATACGGGAATTCGGCCGCCAGTTGCGGCATGTCGAGGTGAACTCCGCCCATCTGACTGACCGGCATCTCCCACTCCCGGTACTTGGCGCCGTCCAGTTCCTGCCGCAGATTGCGGATCATCAGATCGCGGTTGAGCCGCTCCTGCTCCGGAAAGCCCGTCGCATCGAGCGCCTCGAATTTCTGCAGAAACAGGCGCTGCTGCTCGAGCCGCCGGTCGATGGCCGCCTGCGAGAAGTCGGAGAGCCGATCGTTGAACCGCTTATCGCCGAGGAGCGAAGCGAACTCCGGATTCGTGCGCAGGTGATATTCCCACTGTTCATGCAACAGCGCATGCATCTGTTTGAGGCGCGCTTCGACCGGCGCCGCCGGCGGACCGTCCGGGTCGGAAGCATCCGGCGTCAACGGCAGGGTCGAGGGCAGCAAGAAAGAAGCGACCACGCACCACATTGCCACGTCCCCCCACAGACCATGAAAATATTCCATAAATAGCCTCCCTCCAAGGATCGACTGTGCCACAGCCACACAGTTTGATTGAATGCATCGAAATGGATATAGTGGCGGGGCTTGACTAAATCAAGCCGAACCCGCTGAACATTAAGGTCAAACGAAAATAATCTGAACTATGTTCTCTGCTGAAGAGGTCCAGACCGCTGAACTGCGCATCCGCCCGGATATCCGCGAAACGCCGGTCGAGCGATCATTCTACCTGAGCCGCCGGGGCGGGGCCCAGGTCTATCTCAAGCTCGAACATCTGCAGCATACCGGCTCGTTCAAACTGCGCGGGGCGTTCAACAAGCTGCGGTCACTGACCGCCGAAGAGTTGCGGCGAGGCGTGATCGCGGCCTCGACCGGCAATCACGGGCTGGCCGTCTGCTATGCCGCCCGAGAGGTCGGGACGACGGCGACCATCTACCTGCCGCGCCAGGTCTCCGAGCATAAGCTGGAGGCCATGAGAGCGCTCGGCGGGGAGACCAGATTGTCGAGCGACGATTGTCTCGAAGCGGAGATCCAGGGCCGCGCCGCCGCGAAGGCTTCCGGCCAGGTCTTCATCTCGCCGTACAACGACCGGGAGATCATCGCCGGCCAGGGCACCATCGCCGTCGAACTCGCGCGCCAGCTCGACCGCATCGACGCGGTCTTCGTCGCGGTCGGCGGCGGCGGCCTGATCTCCGGCGTGGCCGAGTTCCTGAAATCGGTCCATCCCGCAACGCGCATCGTCGGCTGCTGGCCCGAAAAGGCGCGATCGCTCTACGAATGCCTGCGCGCCGGTCGCGTCATCGAATGGCCCGAAGAGCCGACCATCTCCGAGAGTACGGCCGGCGGGCCTGAAGAGGGTACGCTCACCTTACCGCTCTGCCAGCGGTTGATCGACGATCACGTCCTGGTCTCCGAACCCGAGATCTACGAGGCCCTGCGGCTGATCGCCGAGCAGGAACGATGGATCGTCGAGGGCGCGGCCGGCGTCGCCGTCGCGGGCTTCCTCAAAACACACGAACAGTATGCCGGACAGAACGTGGTCATCATCCTGTGCGGCCGCAACCTCGCCGCCAAGCACTGGTCAAAGCTCAGTTCCGGTTGAAACCGCGAACCACGCGAAAGCGCGATGATTTCGCGGATTCCGCGTGTTTCGCGGTTTGGATCAGATTTTGTTCACGATCTCTTCAAGAGATCCCGAATCTCGGTCAACAGGGTCTCGGTCGGAGTCGGCGGCGGCGGCGGCGCCGACTTGCGGAAGCGGTTGTAGATCTTGACGATCACGAAGATGACCAGGGCCACGATCAGAAAGTCGATCACGTTCTGGATAAAACTGCCGTATTTAAAATCCAGATTTTCGATCTTGCCATCGGGCAACTGCTTCGATCCCAGATGCAGCACCTGGCCCGCCAGACCGGTATCGCCGAGGACCTTCCCCAGAATGGGGCCGATCAGATCGCTGACGGCTGAAGAGACGATCTTGCCGAAAGCCGCGCCCATGATCACGCCGACCGCCAGGTCCATAACATTTCCGCGATTAATGAACTCTTTGAACTCTCTCCACATTTTTCGGGTCTCCTCCAGATCAGGTTGATAGTTGAAGTCGCGGGGAATGGTTAAAAGTCGCCGGGGGAAGCCGTAAAGCATACGAAATAAATGAGAATAACGGAAACGGCAGAAGCCCTCGCGGCATTTAGCCTAAAGTTTGCGGCAAGCCCTCCGATATGAGGATCGTGCTGCTCCGCGCGGCGCTCCCCCCACCAACAAGACCAGAGAATTTAAGGACTAACAAGATATGGGTTGGACAATTAAGAAAAAGATGCTGGCGGCCTTCATGGCGTGCGCGACGCTCGTGCTCGTCCTGGGCCTCTTCACCCTGCACCGAATGAGCGTGCTCAATGCGGACGCGGTGGAGATCGGCTCCAAATGGCTTCCCTCCACCCAGTATGTCGGCCTGATGACCGCCGAGCTCAATCGTCTGCGCGTGCTGGAGACCAGGATCCTCTCGGCCTCCGCCCGGGACGACCGGCGCAAGCTCGAAGACGAGTTTAAAGACACCCGGCAAGCGTATGACGGGTTGGATCGGCAATTCGCCCCGCTCCTGGCCTCCCCGGAGGAGAAGCGGAAATATGCCGAGGCCTCCGGCGATCTCAAAGGATATTTTGAACGGCACGAAGAGCTGCTCTCGCTGCTGGACCAGAACATGGTGACCA
>DATEFT010000886.1:0-18167 GCA_035280505.1 Blastocatellia bacterium
GATTTTCTCTACGAGACGGGCGCCCAGGGTCCGCACCGGCCCGTCCTCCGCAACGTCAACCTCGAGAATGTGCAGAGCGCCAGCAGCCCGCGGGTCCTGTGGATCGCCGGTTTCCCCGGAGTGGTGATCGAGGGGATTCGCTTCGCCAACTGCACGTTCCGCGGAATAGAGTCGAGCGATTCAGTGCAATACGCCGGCTCCATCTCGTTTCAGAATGTCGTGATCGAACCGGTGAAGAAAGCCCGCAGTCAGAACGCTCCCGAGACTAAACCTTAAAACCCACGATCTTATTTACATTGTTAAGGACGTAACAGACGGCCTGACCTGCATCATCGAGTGGGATCGTTCTTTCCCTTAGCAGTGCGTTTCCCAATTTCAGCCTCCAGATCATCATTGTCAGCCCTTTCTTCAATCATTCGGCGAGGATGGACTTTGACCATCTTCTGAGATCCTCGCCATCAAGAGCATCTTCTATCATTGCTATCCATATTTCGCGTGTTCCGCGTCTTTCGCGGCTTAACCGTTGAGCATCCGGCGCAGGATCTTGCCCGAAGGCGACCTGGGGATCGAATCGATCGGTTCGAAGTGGCGAATCTGTTTGTAACCGGCCACCCGCTCGGAGACGAACCGGGCCAGCGCCTCAAAATCGACGACCTGTCCCGCGCGAGGCACCACGAACGCTTTGGGCACCTCGCCCGAGTCCGGATCCGGAATCCCGATCACCGCACAATCGACGACGTCGGGATGTTCCAGCAGCACGGCTTCGAGTTCCGCGGGCGCAACGCTGAAGCTCTTATACTTGATCATCTCCTTCTTGCGCGCGACCAGATAGAGATATCCCTCCTCATCGACCCGGCCGAGATCTCCGGTATGCAACCAGCCGTCGCGTAAAGCGCGAGCGGTCTCTTCCGGCGCGTTCCAATAGCCCTGCATGACCTGCGGGCCGCGCACCAGGATCTCGCCGACCTCGCCCGGCGGCAGCTCGTGCCCGCCGGTCTCGGGATCGACGATTCGATGCTCGGTGCCATCCAACAGCAGGCCGCCGCTCTCAATTTTGATGCGGTCCGGCTCCAGCGGATTGTTATGTGTCGCGGGCGAGGCTTCGGTCAGACCGTATCCCTGGATGATCCGGAACCCCAGGCGGGATTCGACTCGGCGGGCCAGGTCGGGAGCGAGCGGCGCCGCCGCGCTGAAGCCGTATTTGACGGTGCGAAACTGCGAACGCTCCAGATTCGGCGCGTTCGCCAGCGCGAGCAGAATCGGCGGGACGGCAAAGAACCACGTCACCCCATGCTCCTGAATCAGTCGCACGACCGTCTCCAGTTCGAAGCGTTCGAGCAAGATCTGCTTCGCCCCGGACCGGATCGCCGCCCCCATCAGGGCCACGCCGTAGATGTGTGAGAGCGGCATGTAGACGATGTAGGAATCGTCGGGCCCCAATCGCATGGCGCGTCCATACTGTTCGTGGTTGCAGACCAGATTGCGGTGCGTCAACATCACGCCTTTCGGCAGCCCGGTCGTCCCGCTCGAATACGGCAGCGCCACCAACCGGTCCGGATCGACCTCTCCCGGCGGCGGATCGACCGATTGGCCGGAGACCACGTCGCGGTACCGGACCACGTCCGGCGCCGAGTCTGCCATCTCGTCGCCGATCAGCACGATCATCCGCACTGACGTCAGTTGCGAACGAGCGGCGGCGACCAGCGGCCAGAGCTTCGCGTGGGTCAGCAGAATGCCGGCGCCCGCGTCGTTCAACTGATAGACGAGTTCCCGCTCGCGATACGCGGAGTTGAGCGGACAGGCGACCGCGCCGAGTTTGCTGGCGGCGTAGAAGCTGATCTCGAACTCGGGACAGTTCGGCATGAACAGACCGAGCCGGTCGCCGGGCTCCAATCCCAGCACACGAAGCCCATGCGCCAGACGGTTCGATTCGATCTCGAGTTCGGCGAAGGTCATCTCACGACCCTCGAAGACGACGGCGGTGCGATGCGGCTGATCATGCGCCCTGACGCGGAGAGCCGCATGCAGCGGCTGATGCGGGTAGGTCAACATAATTTAAGATTCTAGAGAAGTCTATAAAAGTCAAAAGACGGTTCTCGACGTTTCCAGTCTCTTATCGACTTCCTTTGGAAATTGAGAAAGCCCGGAATAGTATGCCGACTTTTCCCGACTTTTCCCGACTTTCCCCGACTTCTCTAGACTTCTTCAATGGCCCGGCGCAGAGTCGAAGTCGGTCAGAATCCGTCGCCCCTCAGTCTGGAGAGTTCTGACAGCCTCGACTCTTCCCCTGTGCGCCGTGGCAAGCTAGAACGATAATTTCGCCGACAGTTGAAACTGTCGCGGGTTGAGCATGGTCCTCGGCATCCCGAATGACGGATTGCCCGGACTCGTCACTCCGTCCTTGTAACGTTGAGGGACCGACCCCGCAAAGACCGGCAAACCATAGACCGTCGTCACCTCGTCGACGTTCGGCCGGTTGAAGAGGTTGAACGAATCGACCGCCATCTCCAGCCGCACCCCCTCCTTGAGTTTGAAGTAACGCGAGAGTCGCAACTCGGTGGAATAGAGGTGATCGCCCAGGTACGTATTCCGGGCGACCGGCCCCACGCGATCGGTCACGGGGTTCGTATCGTTGTTCGCGTCGAATCCGGCGAAGAGCGTGAACGGACGGCCGGACTGCAAGGTGACGATCCCGCTCAACTGGAACTGCCGGAGCAGGCCCCGGTTCGGCCCGCTCGCGACGAAATTTCCCGAGAATCGGTGACGGAGATGCTGATTCGAGAGCGCCCGTTCCAGGCTCAGGTTGTACTGGTCCTGCGGCAGGCTGATGAAGGTCGTGAAGGTCCCGTCGTCCATCGTCTTCGAGAAGGTGTAGTTGGCATTGAGGGTGAGATGCCGTCCGAGCCTCTCGGCCAATTGAACCGCCAGACCGTGATAGGCGGCGTTGGCGACGTAGTTGTTGTAATCGATCAATCCGGCATTGGAAAAGAGCGGCCCGCCGTAGTGAAGCTTGCCGAAGACCAGGTCCGGAGTCCCGCTGCAACCGGCGATCAGGCCGTTGCTGCCGAACGTCGAAGCCATTCCATCCGGGCATGGAACATTCAGGTTATTGCCGCGAATCAGCTTGTGCGCGCCGACGAAGAGATACCCGACGCTGACGTTCATCCCCTTCCCGACTTCGCGATCGACCTGCAGGCTGGCCTGCAACGAATAGGGGATCCGCGCGTGACGGTCGATGCCGCCGCCGCCCGCCGTGCAGGAGGGCGGGCACGAACCGGTGAGGTATTGTCCCGGATACTGACCGGTAGTGAGGATCTGCCGGGCCACCTCTGCCGGCAGCCCGGTGGTGGCGGACCAGGGCCCCGGAGTCAACTGGTTCAGAATCCAGGTCCCCGTCGATTTCGAGGAACCGGGATAATCGACCCCGGGGATCTGCACGTTTCGCTGAAAGCCGTTGATGAAAAAGAACGTGAGGCTGTGCCGATCGTCGAATTTTCCGAATCCGGCGCGGATCACCGTCTTGCCGTCCGGCGAGTAAGCCAGCCCGATCCGCGGCTGAAGGCCGCGATATGAGGGGTCGATCAGATCCGACAGCCCCGTTTCAAAATCGTAACGCAACCCGTAGTTGAAGGTCAGTTTCGGCCTGATCCGCCACTGGTCCTGCCCGAAGAATCCGTAGTAGCTGTGGTTGAGCCGGTAATGGAACAGCTCCGCCCGGTCCGGACGATACGGAGTCCGCCAGGTGGTCGGCACCGGAGAGGTGGCGGGAACGCTGCCGGGAGCGATCGGGCCCTGTGGAAATCCGACTCCCCAGAAGACGACCGGGGTTCCGTTGAGCGACGGATCCAGCGCCGGGCTGCAGGACGGCCCGGGCATTTGCGGAACCGGAGTCGGAGAATTTCGGATGTTCACGAAATTGGCGAAATCGACCAGACAATTGGGAAACGGCAGGATCACGCGGACCGGCGTAAACCCGGGATAGTTGATGAAATTCCGCACGTGGTTGAGATCCGTTCCGAACCTGGAGTTGTGCGCCCCCCGAACCCAGGTCAGCGTATCGGAGAACTGCACGCGGCTCTCATGGATCTGATCGAACACTCCGAAATTGTTCCCGAACTCCAGCGTGTTGGGCAGATCGAGGTTGGGCTCTCCGGTCGTCCCGATAAAATCGTAGTGCCGTCTCGCATACTGGACCAGGGCGGTATTGACCAATCCGGCATTGATAATCGTCGCCACTGAGCCGACCAGCGATTGATCGCGAATGAAAAGGTTGCGCCCGCCGCTCGGAGCGCCGATGCCGCCGCCGTCCAGCGTGTTGCCGATCAGTTGATTCGGGTCGCGCGCGTCTTCGATATGATACCGCAACATCAGGCGATGGCTCTGATTGAGCTCATGATCCACGCGGGCGAAACCGTAATCGTGCGCCTTCCGTTTCAGGATCTCGAGGTTCTCGGGCGCCAGGCCGAGGGCCAGCTTGGCCGCATTGAAGGTCGCCAGGTTGTTCAGGAGTTCGGCCGGATAGGTCGGGGCTTCCGCGCGGCGCTGCCCTTCATAGTTGACGAAGAAGAAGGTGCGGTCCTTGCGCAGCGGCCCTCCCAGAGCGGCGCCGAACTGGTTCTGCCGCAGGGTATCGGCTCGCGGCTCGGGTTGCAGCAGCGAGCGCGCATTGACGGCGTCGTTCTGTAAATAGTCATAGACCGAGCCATGCAGACGATTCGTGCCCGACTTGGTCACGATGTTGACGATCCCGCCGAGCGCCCGCCCATAATCGGAACCGAAGCTGTTGTTCACCACGCGGAATTCGCTGACCGCTTCCTGAGGAGGCGCGGATCGCTGCGACCCGGTCGCCGTATTGATGTTGTCCGCGCCGTCCACGGTCACCATATTGCTGAAATCGCGCATGCCGCCGAAAGAGATGCGGGTCACTTCGAATTCGGTGAAGGTCGTCCCGAGGCTGGTTCGGCCGGTGGAGACCCCCGGGGTCAACAGCGCGAAATCGGTGAAGAGCCGGCCGCTGATCGGCAAGGAGGCGATCTGCTTGGTGTCGATCACCTGGCTGATCTCCGTGCGGGTCGGTTCGATGGGCGGCGTTTCGTCGGTGATCTGAATCTGTTCCTGTTGCGAGCCGACCTTCAGCGCGACGTCGATCGTCGCGGTCTGGCCCACGTTCAACACGATCCCCGATCGCACATAGCTGGAGAAACCGGGAGCGGCGATCTTCAACTCGTAACGCCCCGGAGCCAGATTGGGGATCACGTAGAACCCGGTCTCATTGGCGGAGGCCGGATAGACCCGATTGGTCTCCAGTTCGCGCAGGGTGATCGAGGCATTGACGATGACCGCCGCCCCTTCATCCCGGACCGTTCCGTTGAGTTGCGCCACACTGATACTGACTTGTGAGAAGGCAGGAAACGAGATCCCGGAGAGGATGATGATTCCGAGAAGAATCCTGAGCTTCAGACGATCATTCATATCGACCTCTTTCGGGCCCGCCGATCGGCAACCGACGATCAAGACAACGGCGTTCTCGCCCAAGCACGTCACTGGCCAACGTCTTGGCGAGAACGCCGTCGGCGCCGCGATCTCGGAGAGCGCTTCCCTCGCTCCAGTCGACCGGCCGGCGAATATTAAACGCTTATCACGCCCGATCGCCTCTCGGGCCACGTCAGGAGACCGCGCGCGGCGCGCGATCTCCGTGTTTTTAAAGGGGGACGTGCGAGACTACGTTGTGCGCCTCGGCGAATGGTGGGGCAGCTTGAAACCCGGATCCGGTCTCCTCAGGAATCTGCTCCTTCCAGAGACGCGGCGCCCGGCCTAGTCAATTTTCATGAGGTCGGCCGGGCACCCGCAGAAGAGACGCATCCGAACGTAGGACCACTCCCGCCGCGCCTTCACCACCGGCTTAGGAGGCAATACAAGCGAAGGCCTCGGCCGTTGTGGCTCGGCATGCTCGGACAGCGCCTCGCCTGTCAGCAATTCGAAGGTCCGGCCGCCTCCTCTGCTCAGATCCGCTCCCGCTCACCGATGCGCGCGGCCTGGCCGGACGAAGATGTACAAATTATGAATAATTGAAGAAACCCTTGGTAAAACGCGGGCATTATATGCAATCTGGCAAATCCGCTGGTACACGTTTATATGGATACTATCCATCCATATGATGAATAGATCCAGCTTCAAAGTAGCATCCGAAGAAGTTAGAAATAGTCGGAGCAAGAGGTAGGTACAGGGGTGAGATAAATCACACGATGCGCCTGCTCCCCGCAGATCCTGAGCCGGCTGTTAGAGATGGCCCGGCGGCTTCAGGACCGGGCGCGGGATTCGGATCAGAGGAAGGCCATTGAAAGCACCAGGAGGATTGGATGCGTCTTAGTCAATTCGATTTGAACCAGCTCTTGGCTCTGGACGCCTTGCTGACCGAGAAGAGCGTGTCGAAAGCCGCCGAACGCATGTTTCTCTCCCAGTCGGCGATGAGCAGCGCGCTCGGTAGATTGCGCGAATCTTTCGGAGACAAACTCTTGATCTCGGTCGGTCGGAAGATGATCCTGACCCCGCTCGGCAACCAGTTGGCGCAACCGGTGCGCGAGGTCCTGATGCGGATTCAGGCGATCACATCGATGGCGCCGGACTTCGATCCCCAATCGTCGGAGCGGACGATCATGCTCGTCGGATCGGACTATCTCGGGCCGGTCTTCCTCTCCGAAGCCCTCAGACGCGCGAGCCTGGAGGCCCCCAAGGTCAAGATTCTGATGCGGCCGGTCGATTCGGACTACCCCGAACAACTGGAGCGCGGCGATATCGACCTGGTCATCTCCCCGGACATCTTTTCGCTCAAGGACTATCCCAGCGAACTGTTATTTCAGGATACCTACTGTTGCATCGCCTGGTCGCAGAATGAGCGGATCGCCAATAGCATCTCGGTCGGGCAATACCAGGAGACGGGACAGGTGGTCCTGGAGCTGGGCCAGGGCCGCGTCCTGACCTACGATGAATGGTGGCATCGGCACTCCGGCCAATCACGCAACACCGAGATCGTCGTTCCGTACTATTCGCTGTTACCGCATTTCGTGATCGGGACCGGACGCATCGCGACGATCCAGACTCGACTGGCCAGGTGTTACGCTCAATACCTGCCGCTCAAACTGTTGCCGCTTCCGTTCGAGATGCCGCCGCGAGTGGAGGTCCTGCAGTACCATCAATACCAGGAACTCGACCGGGCCCATACCTGGTTTCGGAACCTCCTGCACGAGGTGGCCCGGGATTTGATCGCGAAAGATGGATGATTTCGCGTCTTTCGCGTCTTTTGCGGTTCAGCTTCCGGCGATGAAGGTCGGCGCGGTGACGGCCGTGTAGTCGGTGGCTTTGGGCGAGAGGCGCGTGTAGAAGCCCGCGGCGCGCCCGCCGATCAGGTAGACGCCGTAATTGGGCAGGAGGCCCTCGGGCGTCGGCGCCACCTCGAAAAATCGCTGGGCGACCCAGTGGTTCGGAATGGCCGCCGCCAGCGCCAACCGCCAGTCGGACAGTTTGACGAACGGTCCGCAGACGACCGAGTCTCCCTCGCATCCGTAATCGGACTTCAAGACCCACTCCTCGCGGTGCAATTGATCCGGATCGAGCGCGGTCAAACGCCGGGTCTCCGGCAGGTACTCGGCAATCCACGAGCGAGCCTGCGCCGAAAAGAGTTCCGATCGTTCCCACATCAAGGCCATCGCCTTCTTGTTCTGCGGCACCACGGAGCCGAACGGATTGACGACGGTGAGGGCGGCGGCATGCTCGGCCTCGAGCAGCAGGGTCAGCTCGCGATCCAACGGGTCGGGATCGGCATACGGAGCCTGGTTGGCCCAGATCACCTCCCGCTCGCTCCACCAATCGGTCTTGTAGTGGCGGACGATCAGATCTACCGGTTCGCCGAGCACCGTCACCCGCCCCTGCCCGTCAACTCCCAGGTTGTACGGAGATCCGAGCACCACGCGGACGCCCCGCGCCTCCAGCCAGCGCTTGTAGATGGCGATCATGCTCAGATCTTCGGGCAGGTCGGTCGGATAGATGATGGCCACGCGATCGAGAGGCCGCTCGTTCGAGGCGGCGGCGAGCGAGTCTTCCGCTTCCAATCGAGCCCGGTGCGAAGCCACGAGCATCCGCCAGAAGCGTTCTTCCAGCTCCGTGTTCGGATCCACGGTCTCCGGATAATATGGATGGAGCAGTTGGTTGAGCAGGACGGCCTCGGCTTCACCGGAGGGCGTATCGGAGTTCATCTCGCAAGCCCGGATTCGGCCGTCCGCGCAGATGAAGAGGTCGACGCGGGCGATGCCATGCCAACGCCCCTCCGAAGCGAGCCACATGGCCTTCTGCCAGGGCGTGAGATCGAAGTACCGCTCGAGCAGTTCGGGCCGCTGCCGGACGATCTCGGTCAATTCGTGATAGATCGTTCCGATCCGCTCGGCCGTCAACTGCAGGGCCTCGGCCTGCTCGCCGGTCAGGAGGCTGGGCTGGATCTGAAATCGCTCCCGCCCCCTGAGCCACGGATCGGACAAAATCCCCGTGCCGTAGAGCATCCTGGCAAATTCGCCGTAACTGAGCGATCGATCCTTCACCAATGCCGTTTCCCGCTATCTCTGCGCCGGCTTCTCAAAAACCATGAAATGTTGCTGGGGCAGAAAATCCTTCGTCTCTTTCCAGACCAATCCGGCGGCCGCCATCTCCTTGCGCGCCTGGTTGACGGTCATCTTGTGAACCTTCTTGATCGGCACCCGCGGGTCTTCGCCGCGATACTCGAGCTGGATGACCCGCCCGCCGGGCTTCAGGCTCTTGACGATGCTCGCCATCATCTCGCGCGGATGGGAGAACTCGTGATAGGCATCGACCAGAAAGACCACGTCGACGCCACCTTCCGGCAGCTTGGTGTCCGTCTCCTCACCCAGAATCGTGGCGACGTTGGCCGCCTGTAACTTCTTCTTCCGCTCCTCGATGATGGCCAGCATCTCCGGTTGGATGTCGACCGCGTAGACCCGCCCCTGGCTGACGACCGGGCTCATCCGAAAAGTGAAGTAACCGGTTCCGGCGCCGATATCGGCCACGACATCGGTCGGCCGGAGATTCATCTTCTCGACGACCTGCCGCGGCAATTCGGTCTCTTCCCGATCCGGACGCTCCAGCCAATCGGCGGCCTGATGGCCCATGACGTAGGCGATCTCGCGCCCCATGTAAAACTTGCCGATGCCGTCCGGATCGTGAATCCGGCGCGTCTCGTAGACCGACGGAGCGGGCGCTTGAACGGCGGCGGACGGCGCCGCCAACGCCATGGCCTCCGACGGCCTTCCGGCGCAGCCCGAGAACCATCCGGCCATCAACATAATTGAGATCGCAGCGAGCGAATTTTTATTCATGATTTCCCAAATTTTCACGAGGTAAACTCCGGCGGGGCCACAAAGGTCCCGGTCGCATCGACCATCTTCATGGCGATATCGATCGGCGTCGCATCTTCAAGAAAGGGGCCCATGATCTGAATTCCGACCGGCAACCCGTTTCTGGTTCTGCCGACCGGCGCGACCGTCGAGGGGCACCCGGTCAGGGTGGCGAAGGAGATCCATCTCGCCAGATCCAGGTAGGGGCGTTGCCCTTCGGTCGTCATCAGCTTTCGATCGTACTGCGTATGATCCTGAGTATGCGGGAAGGCGGGCAGAAAACTGACCGGCGAGAGAAACGCGTCGTAAGTCTTGAAATATTCCTGCCAGAGCGTGCGGGATCTCATCCGGTCCGTGCTGTGTCCGAGCCAGTCGCGGTGCAGCGAGGTCAGCCCCTTGACCCAGGTATCCTCGACTCCGAGCAGGCTGGCCATCTGTTGGACCCCTTTGAAACCGGCCTCCGGCAACACGGCCGAGACCGAGGCGGCCAGCAGCCACGAATAGTTTTCCGACTGCACCTTCGGATCGACTCCGGCGGGCCAGCCTTCCATCAACTGCACGCCGCTCTTGCGCAAAGCCTCGATCGCCTTCAGCAGGACCTCTTTCACCGTCGAATCGAGCGGGCAGAACGGGTCCTCGATCACGTAGCCGATGCGGTAGTCCCGAAGCCGGTTCTTGCGCGGCGCGGGCAGGTGCCAACTGTAGGCGATGGAGTCCTCGGGCAGAGGCCCCGCGATCACCTCCAGTTCGAGCCGCAAATCTTCGGCGCTGCGCGCCAGCGGGCCGGCGACCGCGAGTTCATCCGGGACCACCACTCCGGGCATCGGCGGGATGTGACCGCGGGTCGGCACCAGATCGATCGTCGATTTGTGCCCGTAGATTCCGCAAAAATTGCTCGGGTGGCGGATCGACCCGCCGATATCGCTGCCGACCTCCAGGAAACCGAACCCCACGGCCAGGGCCGCGGCGCCGCCGCCGGTCGATCCGCCCGGCGTCCGGGTCAGATCCCAGGGATTGTTCGAGGTCCCGACAATCTGATTGTACGACTGCCAATCGGAGACGAACTCCGGCACGTTGGTCTTCCCGACGATGATCGCGCCGGCCTGTTTGAGCCGCGCCACGATCACCGCGTCCTCCTTGGGCACGTAGTGCTCGAGCCGCTTCGCGCCGGCCGTCGTCCGCGCCCCTTCGGTCGCGAAGGCGTCCTTGACGACGATCGGCAATCCGTGGAGGGCGCCGAGCGCGCCCTTCCGCGCCAGCTTCTCATCGGCATTTTTGGCCTGCGCCATCGCCTGTTCTTCGAGCATCGTCACAAAGGCGTTGATCTTGGGATTATATTTTTTGATCCGTTCAAAGACATGCTCGACCAGTTCACGCGAAGAGATCACCCCCTTGCGAATCGCCTGCACGGCCTGGGTGGCCGTGCCGAAATTCGGATCGAACTTCGAGGCCGAGGCGGGTGCTCTGGGCAGCCGGCTGACAAACGGCGCCGCCGCCATTACCGCCGATCCGGTCTTCAGAAATTCTCGTCGCGTTTTGCGATGTACCGTCATTGCTAGGTCTCCCACGGATCAGTAATTTAGAGAGAAAGTTATTTGGATTTCAGGTTTAAACCGCGAAAGACGCTAAACACCAATCTTTCGCGTCTTTCGCGGTTTGAAATAAAATTTTCAAGTAACTTCCTTTCCAACCCACTAAGTTAAACACAGCTAACCACTTAGGTAAAATAATCAGGAGATAGGAAAGTACAGTACCGCGACCGTGCGGGGATGGTCAACTCGATGGGGAACCGGCGGCCGGGAGCCGGCTAGAGTTTTTTACCCTGCCTTCGATTCAAGATCAGGCCCGTCACCTGCCCCTTCTCATCCTTGACGAAGGTCACGTCGGCGTCGATCTCGCGGGCAAAGAACTTCGTCTCGGATTCGGGCAGCAGTTGCAATTTAGGGGCTCCGACCGGCGCGCCCATCAGCCGGTCGCCGTCGCGAATGACGTCGAAGACGAAATCGGAGGCCACCTGATACTTCCCGACATACGCGTCATAAATCTTGGGGTCGACCTGAACGACCACGCGATTGCGCGGGATGTCGTAGGTCTCGCCGAAGACGATGGCGGCCAGATCATCCGAGATCCGGCCCGGAGCGGGCGTTCCGAAATCGGCATTGCGCAGAACCACGACCGTCACCTTCTCTTCGGGGAACCGCGTCAAGACCGTCATGAACCCGTTGATGCGCCCGCTATGGCCGACCACCTTCCGATTGAACTTCCGATCGACGTCCAGTCCATAGGCGTAATTATTCAGAACCGGCGTCATCATGGCTTCGCGCGATTTGGCCGAGAGAAGTTTATCGTTGAAGAGCGCCTCGTTCCAGATAAACAGATCCTCGACCGTCGAGTAGAGAGCCCCGGCGCCGTGCGGAATCGTCATATCCAGGTAGGAGGCATTGATCTTCCTGCCGTTGTTCATGGAATAGCCGGCCGCGCGATTCTTCAAGATCTGGTCGGGAGTGTCGTAGCCGCTACTGGTCATCTTTAACGGCTCGAAGACGTTCAGCCACAGAAAGTGCCGATATGACGTGCCGCTCGCCTTCTCGACGACGGCCCCGAGCGTGACATAGCCCGAATTGCTGTAGCTCATCTTCTCGCCCGGCTTGAAGTCGAGCGGCCGATCCTTGAACCGATCGAGCAGCTCATCCACGGTCGCCGGGATCGTCATCGTCTTGGCGTACTCGGGGAAGTTGGTGAAATTGGGAATTCCGCTGGTGTGCGTCAACAGATGGTGAATCGTGATCTGGTCCCAGGCCGGCGGACATTTCGCGAGATATTTGCAGACCGGATCCTGGACGCTCAGATTTCCGCGCTCCTGCAACAACATGATCGCGGCCGCCGTGAACTGCTTGGTGACCGACCCGATCCGGAACTTGGTCTGAGGCGTATTGGGGACCTCGAACTCCAGATTGGCCATCCCGTAGCCCCGGCTGAAAAGGACTTTGCCGTCGCGGGCCACCAGCACCGAACCGCTGAAGCGCTCCTGTTTGGCCAGCGCGCTCATGTATTCGTCGATTTTCGACGCCAGATCCTGAGCCTGGGGCTTGACGGCGAAGACCAACGCCAAAACGCTCAGGACCAACAGGCCGGTGATGATCGATCTGATACGATTCATGGGTCTCTCCTCGGAAAGCCGTGCTCAAAGAAGTAACACGCGAAAGATGCGAGGGGCTCCGCCGTATTAGATACGTTTCGCGTCTTTCGCGTGTTTCGCGGTTAAAAAAATTAACCTAAAAGATCCGGGTGACGATCAGGGCCGCGGCCAGATAGCCGACCGCCTCGAGCAGGCCGGCGCCGATATTGCGATCCTCGGCAATTTCACGGTCGAGCCGGCCGCTGCGCAGGCTGAATCCGCCTCCGAGCAGCAGCATCTGCACGATGATCTGCCGGACGGGATAGAGCGCGAAGATCACCAGCAGCATCAACCCGAAGCTGCGGAAGCTGGCGCCGTACCCGACGAAGTCGCCGGAGACGGCATAACCGACCATCATCCCGATGGCGACGATCAAGCCGGCGCAACCCAGGGAGGCCGCGACGTTGCCCTCTTTGATCATCTCGGCATCGTGATAGGTCGTGAGCAGCCGGAAGATGTGGGTGAACACGATCAGGGCCAGCAGCCCCGCCAGCCAGAAGATCAAGGTTGGCGTGAACGATCCCCCGTCCCCGGACAGGGCCCCGGCCACGAGCTGGCTCGAGGCGAAATAGATGGCGCCGTCGACGATTCCGGCGGCGACATTTCCCTGCACCACCTGTTCACGCAACGGCACGCCGGTCCAGCGGCTGTACTGTTCGAAAACGAGGCCGGCGAGGGTCATCGCCACGATGCCCCCGATTCCGTAGAGCGCGACCCCTTTGACATCCGTCCAGAACGAATGGCTGGGGGCGCTCAGGATCGGAATGATCACCTGGATCACGCCGAGCGTGAACCCGCTCAGCGCGATGGCGGCCGCTTTATTGTCCTGGTCGATCAAGGTCGCCGTCATCTCCTGACCCAGGACGATGCGGTATGCGAGGCGCGCGATGATCAGCAGGGCGATCACCGCCAGCGCGACAAAACTGATGGTTATGGCATCCATAGAAACTCCAGAAACGCAAGGATTAAGAAGGGCGCGGGGCTGATGGTCGGGCCTCCGCCGGGCGGCTCCCGAAACTCACTCTTTGAAGACGAAGAAGACGGCGCCCAGGATCAGGGCGAACCCGACGAAGTAGTTCCACTTCAATCCCTCTTTGAGGTAGAGCACCGAGAAGAAGCAGAAGACCACCAGCGTGATGACCTCCTGGATGATCTTCAACTGCGCCGTCGAAAACTGGTATGAGCCAGAACGATTGGCGGGCACCTGAAAACAGTATTCCGGCAGCGCGATCAGCCAACTGATCAAGATCACCTTCCAGAGGGCCGCGCTCTTATGTTTGAGATGTCCATACCAGGCAAAGGTCATAAAGATGTTGGACAGGGTGAGCAGAATAATAGTCTTCATCAAAGTTCCTGGTTACGGCCCGGTCTCCGCCGGGCGCCGAGGTCGGGGCTCTTATTTCAAGTCACGCAAGATTTCGCGGGCGGCATTGTAACCCGGGGCGCCCATGACTCCCCCTCCCGGGTGAGCGCCGGAACCGCACAGATAGAGTCGGCGGATCGGGGTGCGATACTGGGCCCAACCGGCGACCGGACGCATGAAGAACAACTGATCCGGTTCCATCTCGCCATGAAAGATATTGCCTCCGGTCAGTCCGTACTCCTCTTCGAGATCGAGCGGCGAGATGACCTGCCGATGCAGAATGATCTCTTTGATGTTCGGCGCATATTCCGCCAGGGCCTCCAGGCACCGATCGGCGAAGCGGTCTTTCAGCTCCTGGTTCCAGACGCCGTCCTGGAGGGTGTAGGGGGCGTACTGCGCGAAAATACACATGATGTGTTTGCCCGGCGGAGCGATCGAATCGTCGTACGCCGTCGGAATAGTGCACTCCAGCATGGGGTGTTCCGAGAGGCGCCCCTGTTTGGCGTCTTCCCAGGCCCGATCGACATAGTCCATCGACGGGCAGACATGCATGGTCGTCCGGTGCGGCAGGTCGGGTTGGCCGTCGCTCCGGCTCGGATAGGCTTTGAAATTGGGCAGCCCGTCGAGCGCCAGGTTGATCTTGAAAGAGGAGCCTTCGATCCGCAGGTTCTCGATCGACCGGCGGAAATCCGCGTCCAGGTGCTGGCGCGCCACCAATTTCATGAACGTGCGTTTCGGGTCGGCATTTGAGACCACCACCTTCGCGCGCAGCTCCTCGCCGTTGCGGAGGACCACACCGGAGGCCGCGCCGTCTTTGATCAAGACCTGATCGACCTCGGCCCCCGCGCGGATCGTCGCGCCCTTCGCCCGGGCCGAATCGGCCAGCGCCTGACTGATGGCGCCCATGCCGCCGCGAATGAATCCCCACAATCCGCGCGGCCCGGCCGCGCCGCCCATAACGTGATGCAGCAGAATGTAGGCCGTCCCGGGGGTCGCCGGTCCGCCGTTGGTCCCGATCACGCCGTCGGTCGCCAGCGTGGTCTTGATCTCGTTCGATTCGAAACGCTCGTTGAGAAACTCCCGCGCGCTCTGAGTCATGATTTTGAACAGGCGGACGAGGCCGTCGTCGCCCAGCTTCAGAGTGCGCATCCCCAGACCGCCCAGCTTCAGCAGATCGCCCAGTTTGCGCCGGACGATGTTGGGCGGCGTTTCGAGCAGCAACGATTCGGCCCATTCGGCCAGATGCGCCAGCTCCTCTTCGTAGCGAGGGTAGGTCTCCGCGTCCCGGGTCGAGAACTTGGCGATCTCGGCCACCGTCTGCCGCAGGTCCTGCCAGAAGAAGATGTGGCGGCCGTCGGGGAAAGCCGTGAAGAACGACGGGTCTTTGGGATAGATCTGGTACCCGAATCGGTGCAGTTCGAGGTCCTGAATAATGCGGGGCTGCAACAGGCTGCAGAGATACGAGAGGGTCGAGACTTTGAACCCGGGCCAGACCTCCTCGGTGACGCAGGCGCCGCCCAGCGTCTCGCGCCGTTCCAAGACCATGACCTTCAATCCGGCGCGCGCCAGATAGCCCGCGGTGACCAGACCATTGTGCCCGCCACCGATGATCAGCACATCATACTGAATACTCATCTCGATCCTCGACAGATGCCGGAAAGACCCCTCACCCGTCAGGGCCGGCCGGCCGGTTGACGCCGGACCGCCATGCCCGCGGCGAGTTGTCAGCGGTGAATGATGGATAGCGGTGATCGCTTATGCTATTGCGTGTCTCAATGTCATCAGCTTGATTGAGACGGAGAGTCCGGGCCGCGCTGACGACACCATCCGAACCCGGCCGGTCACCGCGGGTGTGCGCGATGACGGCTGGCGGCATTCTAGGGCTTAGCCGCCGAATCTGCCAGCCGGCTGAGCCTATCACTTCTCTTCAGTGGGAGGCAAGACTGGCCGCCGGGTCAGTTCGAGCCCCGCTCCCGACTGATACCTTGTACTACTACACGTCCTGCTTTAAGATGCAGGAGAAGGAGGTAACAGTGATGACGCCGACGAAATCAGATCTGCCCCAGGGGACGTTGGATCTCTTGATCCTGAAGGTGGTCGCGCTGGGCCCGGTGCACGGCTACGCGATCGCGCAACGATTGCAGCAGGTGTCGCGGGGCGTGGTGCAGGTGCCGCAGGGCTCGCTCTATCCGGCGCTGCACCGGCTCGAAAACCGCGGCCTGCTGGCCGCCGACTGGAAGGAGACCGAGACCGGGCGCGAGGCCAAGTTCTATCGCCTGACGCGCAAGGGGCGAGTCCAGCTCGAGACCGAGGCCGCCGGTTGGGAGCGGCTGACCGAAGCCGTCAGCCTGATCCTCAAAATGTCCGAAGGATGAAACAATCTCGCCGGTGAGGCCCGGCTCCATTCCGCTTAGTGATTCCGCTACTGCGCCTAAACCATGAAGTAACTCATATTATTCACAGACTACCTCATGCTACTTCATGGTACCTCGCCGTATACCACACAGGTACCAGGGCCGTGGTACCTGCGACGACGGGAAGAGCCACACAGATTAAAAGCGAAATATTATTGTTGCATTGATTCTTTCATACGTGCTATAAGAGGCCAGCATTGAGTTTTCCTCACTCCGGCAGCATCCCAGAGAGCTCGATGCAAGCACGAGTGCGATAGCTTTATCCTCTCGCCACCATTACCACTCACTGGGTCTCTTCACTGGGAAAACAATTCCACTGACTTTCTGGCAGTAGTTGTCTTTCCGACATCAGACGCGTGGAGCGTCGACTAGACAGCCGTGTTTGTTACATCCCAGCGGTCTGCCGAATTCCCATAGCATCAACCGAACGTAGTTCGGAGTCAACCCAATTTTCGGATACAACCCAATTAAGGAGAAATGCGAAATGCAAACCTCACGCAGACTAACACACACTATCCTTGCGTTGTTGGCGGTCGCCGTGCTGTCAACCGCCGCCCTCGCGGCCGATCCTGGCGTACCCTACCCGATCACGTCTGAAGCCAGCGATCAGAAAGCCGGATCCATTCTGGTCTACAACTACTACACCTCGGCGGCCGCTCCGAGCCCGACCCACAACACCCGGGTCAACATCACCAACACCAACCCGACGCTCGGCGTCGTGATGCACCTTTTCTTCGTGGCTGAAGGTTGCTCGACCGCGGACTTCAAACTGCCGATGTCGCCGAACTTCACCTTCGCGATCAACGTCGCGGAGTTCGATCCCGGCTTCAACGGCTACATCATCGCCGTCGCCACCGACACGGACACGGGCGCGCCGATCAACTTCAACTTCGTGATCGGCGATGAGTACTTCAAGCTCCCGAACGGCACGGCCGCCAACCTGGGCGCCGTCGCCTTCACGGCGCTCTACGGCGAGACGGGCACCATCGCTCCGAACTATGTCGCCGATGCGACCACCGCGGACCTGCTCTTCAACGGGATCACCGACCCGCTGTTGGCGAACGGCTACAACCGGATTCCGGCGACCGTCGCGGTCTCGAACATCCCGAGCCGCCTCGACGGCAACGAGACGACGCTGATCCTCAACAACCTCAGCGGAGATCTGTCGCAGACCATGAACTCCGTTCCGAGGCTGTTCGTGCTGGTCTACGACGACCAGGAGAATCCGTTCAGCGCCTCGCTGGCTCCCGGCGCTTGCCAGAAGAGAGTCGTCCTCTCGGATGCCGAGCCGCGCATTCCGCGTCGTCTCTCGGCGGTCATCCCGGCCGGCCGCTCCGGCTGGATGAGGATCCAGACGACCCTCGGAAACACCCCGCTGTTGGGCGCAGTGGTCAACTACAACCCGAGCACGGCGACTCGCGCGGACGTCTTCAACGGCGGCCATAACCTGCACGCCCTGACTCTGGTCGACACGACCACCATCACGATGCCGGTCTATCCCTTCTAATTAAATTTAGAAATAGAACGTCAGTAACCGAAAAAACGGAACGTCCGATCAAGAGATTCGATGAATCTCACCGGAGTTCCGTTTTTTCCTTTTTCTCAACCGAGAAAAAGGAGAAAGACGCGAAATGAATGGTCTTTCGCGTCTTTCACATTTGAAGATCGGAACGGAGAATTCGGCTTAATGGGTCGCCAGGGCTTCGATCACGGCCTCGCGGGTAGCGGGCACGCGCACGAAGGCATTGGCATAGGTGGAATCGAGGCGGACCTGGCTCCCGTTCCGGTCGTGATAAGCGAGGGTCCCGCCG
>DATEFT010000887.1:0-7525 GCA_035280505.1 Blastocatellia bacterium
ACGGCGACGGCCGCCAGAATCCCGATAATCGCCACCACGATCAGCAGCTCGATCAGCGAAAAACCCGCCTGCTGGCGGCGAGATAGATGCTTATGGTTCATAAAGTTTCCTGACTCCTTCCTTAACGATGGAAAAGGTAGAACGGTCTGTGGTCCTCAGGTTTCTGTAACGATTGAATATCAAGACAGTTCCAAATATTACTATATGGATTGGCCGGGGAGAAGGGAGGGTCTCAGGCCCGGATCGCCGGAGATCCGGGCCGGTCAGGGCTTCATTCAGGACTTCACTTCGACGCTCTTTTGGGGCAAGTGGCTGCGCAGGGCCACGATCAGGGTCACGATCGAGATCAGGAACCAGAAGGCCGCCCAGAATTGGGCCGGGATCGGGGTCAACTCCTGCATCGTCGCGGCATCGCTGTGCGAACTCCCGGTCGCCGAAAGCATGAAGAGCGTTTTAAGGTCGAACAGCGCGTTCAGGCAACATTGAACGGCCAGAAAGCTCAGGAAGAAGTGGGCCATCCGAATGCTCGAAGCCAGGGCGATCACGATCAGGCCGATGGCCAGAATGATCCCGATAAACCAGCTAAAAGGATCGCGCGCGTAGAAGCCCGCCAGGAACAGGATCAAAGCGGCCGTTACCGTCAGCACGGCTTTCGCTCTGCTTCCGTCGCGACACAGCACCAGCAGGCTGGCCCCATAGGCCGTGCTCATCAGATATCCGGCGCTGGCAATGGCCGGTTGATATCCACCCCGCGTGTAGGTCTCACCGCTCGCATCGGCATAGATCGCCAGTCCGTCGACCTCACCGAAAGTTCCCAGGGCGGCCAGCGCGTGGCCGCTCTCGTGAATGAAGGTGACGAACAACCGGAGAGGGTAGACGACAAACTCGGCCAGCGGAATGAATGAGATCAGGATCGTGACCGCCGAGGCGGCGATCAGGAAGATTGTCGAATCGCGATAGGTTTTATTGGGTATTTCCGGCATATCGCTTCATACGTGGAGCGCGAATAAAAGTTTTCGCGGAGGCGTTGAAAAACATCAGTCGTCGGAAAAATCAGGCACTCAGACCAATCCACAGCCGGGTATATTGATCTCTCCAGGCCCGGAAATGCAATACCCGCAGACTTTTCAAACTCATTTTAGAACTGGCACATAACTTGAAAATGGTGACGGCCGAAGCGCCTTTCAGGTTGTTGATGCACATACGGCAGCAGCAAGGGGTCTCAACAACCTGGAAGGGACCATCGGAATTTAGCAGGGGTTACTATGATCTCTCCAAATCTCATTACGCTCGTCCGCATTTTTATGGCCTTCGGTTCGGTCGCACTCTTCCGGGCGCAAGCCGAGCTGAGACCTTATGCCGGGTTGGCCGCTCTGCTGCTACTGATTTTGGCGCTGGCCCTGGACGCGGTCGACGGTTATGTCGCTCGCCGATTCGGGCTCACCAGCGACGTCGGAGCGGCCTTCGATATCGCCGCCGATCGGATCATCGAGAGCGTCTTCTGGATCTATTTCTCCTCGGTCGGCCTGATCTCGTTCTGGATTCCGGTGATTGTGGTGGCGCGGGGAGGCTTCACCGACTTCCTGCGGGCGATCGCCTTCGCGCGCGGCCGGACCGCTTTCGGCGAAAAGACGATGATGCGGACCTGGTGGGGGCGGCTGCTGGTCGGCTCCAGAGCCAGCCGGACCGCTTATGGACTGCTCAAATGCGCCGCCTTCTCGGCCCTGGGCCTCTGGCTGGTGTTGGCCGACGCCCCGGAATGGCAGGCGCGGCTGGCGGCCGGCCTGCTCGACGTCGTGAGAATCGGGGCGCTGGCGTTGGCCGTGGCCTCCGTCACCTGCTGTCTGGTTCGCGGAGTCCCGGTGATCATCGAGGGCTTGAGGTTCTTCCGGAAAGACCTGGTTCTGCCCAAGGTCTGGTAGTTCGATTTTGGAGATGAATTTATGAACAGCACCCGAATTGCGGCGGTCTTCGATATCGATGGGACGCTGGTGGCGGGCGATTCGCTCGAGCGGATCTTCATCAGATTTTTATGGCGCCGCGGCGAATTGAACTGGCGGGAACTGGTCCGCTGCGGCGCCGCCACGTTGGCGATGGCCGCTACCGGACGCCGGTCCGTGCGGGCCAGCAAGATCTATCTGAAAGGCAAGGACGTGCTGCGCATCCGGCGGCTGGCGCGCGAATGTTTCGATCAGGAGATCGTGCCGCGGTTATTGCCGCAAGCCATCGATCGTTTGCGGTGGCATCAGGCCGCCGGCCATTTCGTGATTCTGCTCTCGGGGACTCTCGACCTGCTGCTCGAACTCCTGGCGGAGTACCTGGGCGTCAGCGCGCGAATCGGCACCCGGTTGGAATTGGAAGGCCGATATTTGACCGGGCGTCTGGCCGGCGTCCACCCGTTCGGCGAGGCCAAGGCGGAGTGCCTGATGGTCATGAGCCGCCTCGGGCTCTTCAATCGGAAGAGGTCGTTTGCCTATGCCGACGCCTATCCCGATCGCCATCTGCTGGCTTGCGTGGGAAATCCGGTGGCGACCAACCCCGACGCCCGGTTGAGACTGCTGGCCGGTCGCCGCGGCTGGATGATGGAAGATTTCACTCTCGACAAAAGACCGCTCTTATCCGGAGGCAACGTATGATCGAGCTTAACGCGGCGCGAGGCCGGCAACTGACGCGGGAGTACACGGGCCGAACCGGTCCGCGGACCTGGCGCCACCGACTGATCGGAGCCCTGGCCACGTTGAACATCGCCGATCGGTTGACGGCGGCCTACCTCATCTTCTCGACCACGCTGATCGCCGTTTGCCGCCAGAACGTCAAACCCTGGGCGATCCTGCTCCCGATCCACCTCGGGCTCCTGGCCATGATCGTCGGTTTGGCCTTCGCACGTTCGCGCGGGGTCAAAATTTTAAGCGTCCTCAGCCATTGGTACCCACCGTTTATCTTCCTCTTCTTCTTCGAAGAGATCGGTTCGACCGTGCACGCCATCTTTCCGGGATGGTTCGACGCCTATTTGATCGAGGCCGATCGGGCCATCTTCGGCGTGCATCCGACGCTCTGGGTCGAACAGTTCAGCAGTTTCTGGCTGAACGAGTATATGCAACTGGTCTATACCAGCTACTTTCTACTGACGATCGGGTTGGGCGCCCATCTCTGGTTCCGCCGGCGGCATCAGGACTTCGCCGTCTTCATGGCCTCGACCTGTGCCGCCTACTATCTGAGCTATGTGATCTTCGTCCTCTTTCCCATCGAGAGCCCTCACCACACGCTAAACCATCTACAGCAGGTCGAATTGACGGGCGGACCTTTCACGGCCTTCATCAACCTGATCGAAAAGCACGGTCGCGTTCACGGCGGCGCCTTCCCCAGCACACACGTCGCGGGCGCCATGGTGGTGCTCTTCTCGGCCTTCCGTTTCGCGCGCCGGATCGGTTACTGGCTGACGCCCCTGATCCTGAGCATCTGCGTCTCGACCGTCTATGGCCGTTACCACTACGTCGTCGATGTCTTCGCGGGAATTCTGGTGGCCGCGCTCGGCTGCTGGATCGGCGCCAGATTGTGCGCCGTCAAAAGGTAGTTGAGAGAGACCGCGAAACAGGCGAAATCACCAATCTTCGAGCTTTCGCGTGTTTCGCGGTTCATCCCTGATCCGAATCGGGCTTCATCCGCAGTTTCAGCGCCTCCTCCTGGAGAATCTGCTTGCTGCGGGTCATGTAGTCCAGAATGATCTTCAGCTCTTGATCGTTGTAACTGGCGGCCATCTCCGCCATCGCCTGGGCCATCGATTTGAAGAGCCCCTCCAGTTCCTTCATCCGTTCGGGATCGAGGACCGGCTGAATGATCACGCGGCGGCGGTCGTTCAGATCCCTTTCGCGGCGCACCAGCTCGGCCCTCTCCAGCCGGTCGATGATCCCGGTCACCGCCCCGGTCGTTAAGCCCGTCAGCTCCGCCAATTGCCCGGCCGTCATCGGGCCCAGCCGGATCAGCAGATCTAAAGCCTTGTGATCGGTCGTGTTCAACCCCAAACGCTCAGCCACCACCGAATGGAACATGACCCCCGCCGTGCTGAGCTCCCGCCCCGCCAGGTTGATGGCTTCGATCATCGCTCCACGTTTTTCCTGTTGACTTGACATATGGGGAACCAAACCTAAAATACCCTCGTAATTGTCTTAGCAACTTAGATAATTAGCAAGTCAGACAGTCGAGAAAATATAGATGAGGACTGGAGACTCAACATCCTGGAAAATCCTGTTTCATGTTTGAGACAAAGAGTGGTAGTGTAAGCGCGACCGAAAGATCTGCCGGGTGAGTCGCCGGGTGAGATGGAGGAGGGATCATGAAATATCTGAAATTGGTCTGGCGTAATGCCTTGCGTAATCGGCGGCGTTCGACCCTGACGATCATGAGTATCGCGCTCTCGCTCTTTCTGATGACGACGCTGTTGACGGTGGTGACGGAGTTGGAGAAGCCGCCGGCGTCGCAGGAGGCGACGCTGCGATTGGTGACCCGAAACGCCATTTCGCTGGCCAATCCTCTGCCGGTCGCCTATCAGCAAGTGATCGATCAGATGCCCGGGGTCGCCGCCACCTCCCAGATGCAATGGTTCGGCGGCGTCTACATCGACGAACGCAATTTCTTCGCTCAATTCGGATGCGAGCCCGACAAGGTCTCCCGGGTCTTTCCGGACTTCAAAATCGACCCCGCGCAGCTTGAAAGCTTCATTCGCGATCGGACCGGATCGATCGTCGGGACCAAATTGGCCGAGCGGTTCGGCTGGAAGCTCGGCGACCGGGTGACGCTGCAGGGTCGCATCTTTCCGGTCGATCTGCAGTTGACGATTCGCGGCATCTACGACAGCGACGATCCGACCGCCCTCTTCTTCAATCAGAAGTATCTGGACGAGAGCATGAGAGGGAGCGCGAATGAGAGCTACATCGGCACCTTCTACATCATGGCCAAGTCGGCGGACGAGGTGCCGAAGATCATGGATGCGGTGGACACCAAGTTCCGCAACTCGCTGGCCCAGACCAAGACCGAGACCGAGCGGGCTTTTCAGTTGAGTTTCGTGGCGATGCTGGGCAACATCAAGACGCTGATCATCTCGGTCTCGTCGGTGATCGTCTTTACGATCCTGCTGGTGGTCGCCAACACGATGGGCATGTCGATCCGCGAACGAACGGTCGAGATCGCGGTGCTCAAGACGATCGGATTCCGGACCCGGCTGGTGTTGATTCTGTTGGTGGGGGAGTCGCTCTGTCTGGGCTTCATCGCCTGGCTGCTCGGGTCGGTGGGCGCGCGGGTTCTCTTCTCGAGCATCGATTTCTCCAAGACCCCTCTCCTTTTCATCCAGGCGCTCAATGTCACGCCCCAGACGCTGGCCATCGGGTTCAGCGTCTCCATGTTGATTGCCCTGTTGAGTACGATCGTGCCGGCCTATCGAGCGGCGCGCATGACGATTGCTACCGCCTTGCGGAACATTTAAGGGCGCAGATGGCCATTCCTTTAAAATACAACTGGCGCAACCTCTTTGTGCGGAAGACCAGCACCATGTTCACGGCCGGCAGCATCGCGCTGACCGTCGCCGTCTTTTTGACCATGATGGCGTTGGCGAACGGACTGAAGACCGCCTTCATCTCCACCGGAAATCCGCTCAACCTGATCGTCCTGCGGCAGAATTCGGATACCGAGACCAACAGCACCATCGCCCCGGTCGATTTTCAGAAGATCAAATATCTGGACGGCATCGCCCGCGATCCGAGCGGGATGCCGATCGCATCGGCCGAGACCATCATCCTGATCAACCTGCCCCGGATCGATAATCCGCAGGGGTCGAACATCATCGTTCGCGGCCTGGGCGAGATCGGCCAGCAGTTGAGGCCGCAGGTTCAGATCAAAGAGGGCCGCTGGTTTCGTCAGGGGTCGCGCGAGGTGGTCGTCAGCGAATCGACCTCGCGGCGTTTTGTCAGCACGCAGATCGGCCAGCACCTGCGTTTCGGAAAGAGCGAGTGGACGGTGGTCGGAATCTTCACCGCCGGCGGAACGGCCTACGACTCGGAGATCTGGTGCGACGTCAACCAGTTGATGAACGATTACAATCGCACGATCTATTCATCCATTATGGCCCGGACCACTGGGCGCGAAGTGCTGGACGGGCTGGCCGTCAGGATCAAGGAAGATCGCAACCTGCGCCACGATGCTATGAGCGAGACCGCCTATTACGCCAAGCAGACGAGCTCCGCGTTGCCGGTCCAGGTCCTGGGCACGTTTATCGCGATTTTGATGGCGATCGGAGCGGCTTTCGCCGCGATGAACGCCATGTACACGGCGGTGGCGAATCGCACGCGGGAGATCGGCACTCTGCGGGTGCTCGGTTTTTCGCGCTTCAGCATCTGGCTCTCCTTTGCGATTGAGTCGGTGGCCCTGGCTTTTCTGGGCGGCCTGCTCGGTTGTTTGGTGGCGTTCCCGGTCAACGGCATGAGCACCGGGACCACCAATTTCAGCACCTTCAGCGAGATCGCTTTTCAATTTCGCGTTTCGCGGGAATTGATTATCACCGGGTTGGTCTTTTCGGCCTTGATCGGGTTCATCGGCGGCTCGCTGCCCGCGCTCAAAGCGGCACGCGAGAAGATCGTCAACGCGCTGCGCTCGCGCTGACTGGAAATTTTGAGATTGATATTCGAGATTCGAACCGCGAATTTCGCGGTTTGCAAACCAATTTGACTGGCGAAATATTCATATGGCAAAAATCCAAGAATCTCTTGACGACGAATTGAAGAGTTTGCAGATCGACCCCAAGATGAAGAGCGGCCTCAAGGTCTCGCGCCGGCGGCGTCCCTGGCTGATGCTGCTGATCGCGGCCGTCGTGGTCGGCGGCGGCCTCTCGGCCCTGACCCTCTTCAGTGGTCGGGCCCTGGAGGTCCAGACTGCGCGAGTGGCCTTGCAGACCGATTCTCCGGAGAATGCGGCGGCCGCGGTTTTGACCGTGGGCGGATACATCATTGCGCATCACAAGATTCAACTCGGTTCGAAGGTGGTGGGCAAGGTGGCCTGGATCGGCGTCGAGAAGGGTGACTTCGTCAAGAAGGGCCAGTTACTGGTCCGCCTCGAAGATCAGGAGTATCGGGCCCGCGTCAACGAGACCCAGGCGGCGCTCCTGGCCGCGCAGGAACGGTTGACCGAACTGCAGAACGGATCGCGTCCGCAGGAGATCGCCCGCGGTCAGGCCGATCTGGATCTGGCCCGGGCCAACATGCTCAATACCAAGGTCACGCTCGACCGCACGGAAAGACTGGTGCGCGACGGCATCATGACTCAGCAGAATCTGGATGACGCCAAGGCTCGCCACGACGTTGCTCGTTCCCAGGTTGAATCGGCTAACAAGGCGTTGGACCTTTCGCAGATCGGTCCCCGGGAGGAGCAGATCCGGGCCCAGCGTGCCAATGTGCGAACCGCTCAGGCCTCGCTCGATTACGCCAAGACCCAGTTGGAGGCCACGGAGATTCGCGCGCCGATCGACGGTACGATTCTC
>DATEFT010000888.1:0-2110 GCA_035280505.1 Blastocatellia bacterium
CAGTACTCCTCGACGGCGGCGCGGTCGGTCGTCTGAAAGGCCTCTTCCCAGGTCAGATCGATTCCGGCCCCATAGTTCCGCAGGTACATCACCCCTTTTTCAATGAACCGCTCCCTGATCGGCTGGGGGAGCAGTTGAAAGACCCGGCGGCTGTCGGCGATCGGAGTCTCTCCGCCCTGGGCCGCCGGTTGAACGCAATGAAAACAGATCTTCATGGGCCACGTGTAGGCGTAGGAGAATTCGTTGTGATAGGCGATCTGCTGATGCGCCGGGTACTCCGTCGAGGTATAGATGTTTCCGCCCAGTTGGGTCCTGGGCGTCGACCGCTCACGATACTCCATCAATTCCGGAGAGAGGCACTTGATGAACTGCTCGAAAGCCGCGACCGAAGGCAGCTCGAATCCACGGAAGAGGAGGGCCCCGTGTTCGAGCAGTTGCTCCTCGAGACGACCGCGGTTCTCCGCGGCCCATTCGATCAGGTCCAGATCGTCGACGGCCGGCCTCAGCACCAGTGGGAAGGACCGGTCCGGATCGAGATGGCCGGTCTGCACCAGGTCTTGAGACGTGACCGTAATCACCTTCGGCCGCAATTCGCTCAGCCTCTTCAACGGCTTCGGCGCACTCGATGGACGTTGACCCAGCAAGCGGCTGGTTTCGGCCTCGGGCTCGGCCGCCATCCGGCGCAACAACTCGCCGAACTCTTCGATCAGGGCGGCGATCCAGGGCGCCGAAAAACGGCGCGCGTCGTAGAGAACTTCGATCCACAACTCCGTTCGCGGGGTGACCCTGATCGTCAGCGGCATGTTCGAATAGCCCAGCGATTTGACGTTCTCGATTCGGAAGTCGGCGTGGGCGCCGGAGATGTCGCCGAAGACGTTCTGAAAGATCAGCACGCTCTCGAAGAGCGGCTGCCCCTTCGGCGCGCCGCTCCACTCCTGAATCGCTCTCAGCGAAGTCTGTTCGTATCGTTGAATCTCCGACTGCCCGGCCTGCAGCCTCTTCAGCAGCGATCTCACCGACTCGCCGGGCGAGAGCGAAACGCGAAACGGCAGCGTGTTGAAGAGCGGTCCGACCATCGAATCCGCGCCCGGCAACTCGATCGACCGGCCCGAGACCGCGACGCCGTAGACGACCTCGGTCCGCGCGCTCTGACGACTCAGCCAGAGAGCCCAGGCCCCGAGCATCAGGGTGCTGAGAGCCAGGCGATGATGGCGCGCAAACGAGTTGAGAGCCGCGCCGGTCTCGCCGGGCAATCGAGCCTCTCGCCGATCGTACGGCCGATTCGATGCGAGAGCCGTCCGATCTTCGCGGCTCTCGATCGAAGCCGCCGCGATCCCGCCCAGGTGTTCGCGCCAGAAGGTCTCGGCGCCGGATTTCGCGGATAGACTTTGCCGATTCAACCAGGCGATGAAGTCCCGGTACGGCCGCACCGGCTTCAGCTCGAGGCCGCGCCCCGAGCAGCGGGCTTCGTATACGGCCAGGACCTCCCGCAGAATGGCGAAGGTCGCCCACGCGTCGTGGATCAGATGATGGACTCCCCAGATCACCTGGCAGGCATCGTCCGCCAACCGGATGAACGAGAGGCGCATCAGCGGCGGCCGATTCAGGTCGAGACTTCGCTCCCGGTTCGACTCCAGGTAGAGCTGAAGCCGCTGGGCCTGCTCGGCGTCGGACCAGCGCCGCCAGTCGAGATGTTCGACGGGCAGGTCCGCGTGGCGATGAACGATCTGGACCGGTCTCGGCAGACCTTCCCAGGCGAAGGCGGTGCGAAGAACCGCATGGCGTTGAACGATCTCGCGCCAGGCGTCCTCGAATCGCGAGAGGTCCACGCCTCCACGCAAGGTGCACATGCCCTGCTCGAAATAGATCCCGGAGCGCGGATTGGCCAGGGATTGAAAGAGCATTCCCTCCTGCATCGGAGAGAGGCCGTAGGCGTCCTCGATCCGGTCGTCCCCGGCGATCAGCTCCGCGAGACCCGGTTCGGGCTCCAGCTCCAGCGAGACGGAGCCGCCCGCCGATGCGGCATCGGCGATGGCCGCCAACTCGGCGACCGTCGGATGTTTGAAGAGATCGTTGACCGTCAGTTGCAGACCGGCTTCGCGGCACCTGG
>DATEFT010000889.1:0-14786 GCA_035280505.1 Blastocatellia bacterium
TGCTCCACCGGAAAGTCGACACTCTGCGCAACAGCCATCGACGGCAGATTCAGCGCCAGGAAGAATGCCGCAGCGAAACTTACCATGATCAGTCTCTTCATTTTGATTACCCTTCTTTACCGATCGTCATCGCCGCCGGAACGGCGATGTAAGCCGGGAACCTCACGCGCTCGCCTCCTCTGCTCCGGCGAGCCGTCTGACCTCAAATCCTTTCCAGATCTCGTAGATCGCCGGATAGACCAGCAGTTCGAGAATGAACGAAGTGAAGATACCGCCGATCATCGGAGCGGCAATCCGTCGCATGACATCGGACCCGGCTCCGGTGGCCCACATGATGGGAACGAGGCCCATAAACATGACGCCGACGGTCATGATCTTCGGTCGTAATCGCTTCACGGCTCCCTCCTCGATCGCCGCTCTGAGGTCCGCGGTCGATCTCATCTTGCCCGCGGCCTTCCGCTCGTTGTAGGACAGATCCAGGTAGAGGAGCATGAAGACGGCGGTCTCCGCGTCCACACCGAGCAACGCAATCAGGCCAACCCAGACGGCGATGCTCAGGTTGTAATCCAGGTAGTAGAGAAACCAGATCGCGCCGATGGCCGAAAACGGCACCGCGAGCAGAATGATCATGGTCTTGGCCAGCGATCCGGTGTTGAAATAGAGCAGCAGGAAGACGATGAAGAGCGTGATCGGGACCACTACCCAGAGACGTTCGGTCACCCGCTGCAGATATTCGTACTGCCCGCTCCAGACGAGGTTGTAACCCGCCGGCAGCTTGACCCGCTCGGCCACCAGCTTTTTCGCTTCTTCCACATAACCGCCCATGTCGCGTCCCGTAACATCGAGATAGAGACGCCCCGCCTTAAACCCTTCTTCGTTATTGATCATCGGTGGGCCGGTCTGGAGCCTGATGTCCGCCAGTTGAGTGATCGGGATCTGGGCGCCGGTCGGAGTCGGCACCAGGATCCGGCTCAGCTTGGGCAGCGTATCGCGCAGCTCGCGCGCATACCTGACATTGACCGGGTAACGTTCCCGCCCCTCAACGGTGGTGGTGATGTTCTTGCCGCCGATCGCCGACTCGATAATGTTGTTCACGTCGTTGACGCTCAGCTCATAGCGGGCCGCCTCTTCCCGCTTCACCTGGAAGTCGAGATAGTAACCTCCGGTCACCCTTTCAAAGAAGGCGCTGCGGGTCCCGGGAACCTCTCTCAGCACCCGTTCCAGCTCGATCCCGATCTTCTCGATGGTGCCCAAATCCGCCCCCAACACCTTGACCCCGACGGGCGTGCGGACTCCGGTCGTGATCATGTCGATGCGAGTGCGGATCGGAAACAACCAGGCGTTGGCAAATGAGGGGATCTGCAGCGAGCGGTCCATCTCGTCGATCAGGTCCTCCCATCCAATCGGCCGCTCTTCCGGCCAGAATCTCCTCAATCCCGGCTTCAGAAATTCGGGCGCCCAGCTTGAGTACCATCGATCCCGATATGTTTTTCGCCATTGGTCCTCCGGTTTCAAGACGACGGTCGTCTCGACCATGCTCAGCGGCGCGGGATCGGTCGAGGTCTCAGCCTTGCCGACCTTGCCGAAGACGCTCTGCACCTCGGGAAACCGCTTGATCAGCTTGTCCTGAATCTGGAGATACTTGTCGGCCTCGGTCACCGAAATGCCCGGAAGCGTGATCGGCATATAGAGGATGGTACCCTCGTTGAGCGGCGGCATAAACTCCGATCCCAGCTTCTTGAAGATCGGGATCGTGATCAGGACCAGCAGCAGGGCCAGCGAAATGATCAGCCATTTAAAATTGAGCACGAACCTGACCACCGGGTGATAAATGCGCATCAGCGGGCGGCTGATCGGATGCTGCTCCTCGCGGTGAATCTTGCCCACCGCGACGGCACTGAAGACTCTGGCCAGCCAGCGCGGGCGAAAGGTGAACTCTCTGGTCCGCATCAGCAGCAGCCGAAGGGCCGGATCGAGCGTGATCGCCAGGACGGCGGCGATCGCCATCGAGAAGTTCTTGGTGAAGGCCAGCGGTTTGAAGAGCCGCCCCTCCTGGTATTGCAGCGCGAAGATCGGCATGAAGGAGACCGCGATCACCAGCAGCGAGAAGAAGCTCGGTCCGCCCACCTCCTTGACCGCATCGATGATGACTCTGGCCGGATCTCCCGGCCGCCCTTCGGCCTCCCATTGCTCCAGCCTCTTGTGCGTCTGCTCGACCACAACGATCGCCGCATCCACCATCGCCCCGATGGCGATCGCAATCCCGCCCAGCGACATGATGTTCGAGGTCAGCCCGGTGCCGGACATCGGGATGAAAGAGAGAATGACGGCGATCGGAATGGTGACGATCGGAATGACCGCGCTCGGGATGTGCCAGAGGAAGATCAGGATCACCAGGCTGACGATGATCAGCTCCTCGATCAACGTCCGCTTGAGCGTATCGATCGATCGCTGAATCAGATCGGACCGGTCGTAGGTGACGACGACCTCGACACCTTCCGGCAACGAAGGCCTGCTCTCTTTCAACTTGGCCTTGACCCGCTCGATCACGTCCATGACGTTTTGACCGAACCGAACCACCACGATTCCGCCGGTCACTTCGCCCTCACCGTTCAGTTCGGCGACGCCGCGGCGCATGTCGGGACCGAGTTCCACCCTGGCGATATGCTTGACGAGGATGGGAGTCCCCTCGCCGTCAGACCCGACCGACAGGTTCTCGAGATCTTTCGGAGAGCCGATGTATCCGCGACCGCGCACCAGGTACTCCTTGCCGGTGAACTCCACGACCCGGCCGCCGACCTCGTTGTTGCTGTTGCGAATGACATCGATCACTTTGTTGAGGGGCAGGTTGTAGGCCAGCAACTTGTTGGGATCGACGTTCACCTGATACTGCTTGACGAATCCGCCGACCGTGGCGACCTCGGCCACACCGGGGACGCTCTCCAGCCAGTAGCGCATGTACCAGTCATTGAAGGATCGCAGTTGAGCCAGATTGTTCTGGCCGGTCTTATCGACCAGGGCATATTCGAACGCCCAACCGACCCCGGTCGCGTCAGGCCCCAGGGTCGGATTGACGCCCTCCGGAAGTTTCCCCTGGATCTTGCTCATGTATTCGAGCACCCGGCTGCGGCCCCAATAGATGTCGGTGCCTTCTTCAAAAATGACGTAGACGTAAGAGAAGCCATAGTCGGAGATGCCGCGGACGACGCTCACGTTCGGCGCGGCCAGCATCGACGAGATGATCGGATAGGTGATCTGATCCTCCACCAGGTTAGGGCTGCGTCCGGGCCATTCGGTGTAGATGATGACCTGCGGGTCCGACAGATCCGGAATCGCATCCAGCGGCACATTCCGCATCGACCAGACCCCGATCGCGACCAGCGACATGACCAGGGCCACGACCAATCCGCGATGGGTAGCGCAGTATTCGATGATGGCGTTGATCATTTGGCTCTCCCGCCCGGCTTTCCCAGATCGGCGAAGGCGCCCTTCAATCGGCTTTCGGAGTCGATAATAAAATTCGCGGCGGTCACGACGCGCTCGCCGGCCTCAAGCCCGCCCTCAATGGCGTAGTAGCCGCCGGCCTCGGGTCCCAGCTTCACGAGACGGGGCTCAAAATGGCCCTCGCCTCGATCCACGAAGACGTACTGCTCGGTGCCGGTGTCGAGCACCGCATCCTCCGGAACGACGAGCCGGTTTCCCAGGTCGATCTTCAGCTTCACATTGACGAACATCTCGGGTTTGAGGGCGAAATCAGGGTTGGGAAATTCAAGGCGAATCTTCGCCGTGCGGGTCTTCTCGTCCAGAAATGGATAGACGTAACTGATCGTCCCGCGCAGCGCTCTTCTTCCGGGCTGAGAGGGGAACTCGACCTCGGCGGCCTGGCGGACTTTGACCAGAGGCAGTTCGGATTCATAGACCTCACCGGTGATCCAAATGGTGGAGAGATCGACGATGGTATAGAGGTCCATCTCCGGGCTCACATATCTCCCATGATGATAAGCCGCGCGTTCGGTGACGATCCCGCTGACCGGTGAGTAGAAGGTTAGAGTTCGCCTGGCCTTCCCTTCCTTTTCGAGTTCCTTGACCTGCGCCGGAGTGACGTCCCAGAGTTCGAGCCGCCTTCGGGCCGCCTCCAACAATGAATTGGCGCGCGACGCGACCCCTTCAAAGGAACTCCCCGCGAATTGCCGGCTGGCGCGGAGGGCGAGCAGGTATTCTTCCTGGGTGGAGACCAGGTCCGGACTGTAGATGGTGAAGAGCGGCTCGCCGCTCTTGACGACCTTGCCGACGTAATCGACGAAGACCTGCTCGATGTATCCGGTGATCTTGGTGTGGATATGAGTCACCCTGGTCTCATCGTAGGTCACCTTGCCCGCCGCCCGGATCTCTTTCGTCAGCCGCTGCCTGACGACCGGTTCGGACCGGACGCCGATCAACTGTTGGCGTTGCGGCTCGATGAAGACCGTCCTGGCCGCGGGTGAAAGCTGTCCTCCGGCTGAGCCCATCTCCATCCCCGGCATCGGCGGCGCGGCTGTTCCGGGTTTGGTTTCGGAACCTCCCGGCGCCTTTTCGAGCTTCACCAATTTCATACTGCAGATCGGGCAATTGCCCGGCTTGTCGGATTTGAAATCCGGGTGCATCGGGCAGTAGTAAGTTTCACCCTGTGCCTGCGCGCGTTCGGCGTCGGCGCCCGAAAGAGCCGCCAGCCGGGTTCCGCCCGGACGATCTCTCCCAAGGTAAAGGCTCAGGCCGGCCACAGCCAGAACGACCACACTCGTGAGTAGAATGGTGAACAGTCGAGGAATCTTCCATCTGCCCGATCGTCCGAATGAATTCTGATCTTGCTCCGCCATCTTTGTGCCTCGCATTTCTGAACTTCACCGTGTCAGTTCGGCTCCGACGAACGGCTCCAGTTCGGCCAGCGCCTTGAGATACTTCGTCAGGTGCTCGTAATAGGTCAGCTCGTCATTCAGCAGCTTGATCACGCTGTCGGTCACGGAGAGAAAATCGACCTTGCCGGTCTCGTAACTCGCCGTGGTCGCCTCCAGTGTCAGCGTCTCCTGCGGAGTGATCGCCTCACCATAGAGCCTCGTCAGACGGTCCGAGGTCGTCGCCCTTAGATAGAGCTCCTTCAGTTTGAAAAAGAGGAGCGCCGTATTGTTGGAGTATCGCTCGCGCGAAGCCGCCTCTTCCGCCGCGGCCTCTTCAATTCCGCTCCGCTGCTTGCGCGAGAAGTAGACGGGGATCTTGGCCGTCCCCCCAATCGTCCAGTAGTCGGCCAGCCCACCCCGGTTGTGATAGACGAAAGTGACTCCGAAGTCCGGGTATCTCTCTTTCTCGGCCAGTTTGAGAGCGGACGCGCGGCTGTCGATCATTCGGCGATCACGCTTGAGCAGCGGGAAGTGTTCGGCGGCCATCTCCTGCAACTGTTCGAGTGAGAACGGCAGCGCGACTTTCGCGACCGGCGCGGGACGACCGATCGGGGTCTCGATCGGCCGATTGAGCAGCGCATTGATCTGGGCTTCACTGAGATCTCTTTGCTGCCTCAGCAACTCCCGCCGCTCTTCAAGGCGGGAGATCTCCGTGTTGGCCCTGAGCAGATCGGCCTGAGTCCCCTTCCCGACTTTATAGAGCGCCTCGGCGATCTTGGCGAAATTCTCCATCAATTCGACGTTCTTCCCGACGATCTCCAGAGCCCGATGCGAGTAGGAGAGGTCGTAGTAAGCGGCTTTGACATTGGCGACGACCTGACGCCGGGTGAATTCGAACTCCCACCACCCGGCATCGGCCTCGCTGCTGGCGATCTGTTCTTTCAGGGCGCGCTTTCCATAAAAAGGCAGCTCTTGCGTGACGCCGACGTAAACTTCGCTGAAGTCGAACTTGCCCAGCGTGGTGAATGGAACGATGTTCGACTCATTATTCTGACCGAACATGACCATCGGGTCGGGCAAGGCGCCGGCTTGCGGGATGCGGGCGCGTTTGGCATCGACCTCTCTCATCCCTCCGCGAATCTCGGGATTTCGCCGGAGCGCCTCCTGAATCAGCTCATCGAGCGTCAAAATCTCCGCTCGCGCGGTGGGCGCCGGCTCTCTGGATGATCCTGGTGATTGGGCCGGTGCCGGCCCTGAAAATCCCATCAGTACGATCAGGGGAATCACGAACAATCTCTCTACCACTGATCTGTCCATCGGCTTTCTCTCCTCGAACAACAGTTTTTAACCCTCAGCTTGCGCTCGGGATTCGCAACGATGCCGATGCCGACCGAACGCATCTGCCAGGCATCTGATGGTCGACCATCGTCTTCCGGGTAGGCGACGGTGATCACCTTCAGCTATTGCGAATAGTTGAGTTGAATAGACTGCAGCCTCACTCCCGAAACAGGAGCCCTGAGGGCCTCTTCGGAGCGAGTAGACACACGACGACCGGATTAAATCAAAAAGGCGGAGTTTTGGAGATAGAGATCTGGAGGATCGTAATGGAGAAGACTATTTTCCGCCGATTTGCGGGAACCGACGGAACCGGATTCAGCATCGTCTGACACGCCGAGCGAGATAAAACGAATGCCGATAATCGGCGGCGCCAAAGCAAGCGTAAGTGGAGTGAAATTGAACTGTGCGCCTCCGGTTGATTCGCCGCACTTCACCTCGCAGCAGATCATGGAGGTCGCCGCGCCGATCGGCGATTTCCCTCGCTTACAGCAAGGCATCTTATCGCAATCACCTGAGCCCTTCATCGGGCAAGACATTTCGCTCGCTTCGCTGATGGCATCGCTGATCAGATCCAGACCGCATACTATCCCATCCGCCGACGCCTGACCGGCGATCAGTAGAAGTATCGATAGTGCGGCAATCCGTTTCAGCATAGCGACATAAGTACCTGAATCCGACTGATGCTGTCAACTCTAAATCGACCGATGCTTTTGACCGCTCCCGATTCATGACCTATAGTTGGTTTCAGCATCAATCGCCGGAGCGATCAGGACCGATCTCATGATCGCGCGGAATATCGCCTCTTAGTATGAAATATCACTCTTCGCGTGAGATTTCGCACTTTCAACCTTCCGAATCCAACGCCCATTAACCCATCCGGAAATAATATTTTCCCAGCGAGGTCAATAATTTCCCTGAGCTAATGGCTTGAAGGTCTGGGCTCCGGTCAGAAAATTGCAATTATCGCCCGGATTGGCTAACCAGTTACCCATTCTCAAGTAATCGCACGACTAGATCCAAGCCCGGAGGTTTACCCATGAAGAACATGAAGAAGAAGATATTTCTATTCCTGTTACTGGCCACGCTCTCTACGTCAGCTCTTGCCCAAAGCAATTACGCCGCGTTAAACGGAACGATCTCCGATCCGCAGAATCGCCCGATCGCCGGGGCCACCGTCCAGATCACCTCGGTTGGCACGCAGGCCGTCCGTCAAGCGGTGAGCAATGAGTACGGAATCTTTCAGATCACGAGCCTGCTGCCCGGCGATTACGAGATCAACGTCCAGTCTCCTGGCTTTGCGCTGATGAAGCAGTCACTGCGCCTTGAAGTCGGCCAGCAACTGACGCTCGATCTGAATCTCAAGCTCTCCTCGGTGAGCACCACGATGGAAGTGGGCGCCGCGGTCGATGTCCTGCGCACATCCGATACCAGTGTCGGAGAAGTGATCGAACCGGCGGCGATCCGCGACTTGCCGCTCAACGGCCGCATGCTGATCGACCTCATGTTGACAGTACCCGGAGCGCACGCCGGCCACGGCGCACAGACCGGCGATATGAATCCGCTCTATTGGCGGCCGGGGCAGCGATCCGCGGTGAGCATCGGGGGCAATCGACCGAACGCCAACTACTTCCTGCTCGACGGCACCACCAATACCGACCCGACATTCAATACCCTCAATTTGAGCCCCTCTCCCGATGCCGTGCAGGAGTTCAAGGTTCAAACCGGGAGCTACTCCGCCGAGATGGGGGGAGCCGGCGGCGGGCAGGTCAACATCGTGACCCGCTCCGGCACCAACCAGTTTCACGGAACGGTCTATGAGTTCATGCGAAACAGCGCGCTCGACGCCCGAACCTTCAACGAGATGATGGATTCATCGAACCATCTCGTTCAGAACAATTTCGGCGCCTCGCTGGGCGGGCCGATCATTCACAAGAAGACCTTCTTCTTCGTCAACTACGAAGGGCTGAGACATACCAAGGCCATGACGATGATCGACACGGTCCCCACCGAAATGGAGGCGATGGGAAACTTCAGTATGAGCGGAACGACCATCTATAATCCGTTCAGCGCTCATCCCAATCCAAATTTCGATCCGACCAGGCCGGTGAGTCCGAGCAACTCACAGATCATTCGCGATCCGTTCCCCGACAACGTGATTCCGGATCAGATGATCAACATGGCCGCCGCCCAGTTCCTCCAGAAATATATTCCGCGCCCCAATCTGGAGATGGGCATGGGAGGTTGCGGCATGACCATGATGGGCACGCCCACGGTCGTCGGGGCGGGCATGACCTGCAACAACTATCTCGATGTCCGTAACGAGCGGCATGTCACGGACCAGGGCACCATTCGGATCGACCATAACTTCAGCCGCGGCGATAGCCTGGCGGCCCGCTACTCCCTGAGCGGTGAGAATGGATTTATGCCCCAGAACCTGCCCGGATTCGGGGCCATTCACGACAACTTCTCCCAGCATGGGAGCATCTCCTGGAACCGGATCATCAGCCCCACGATCGTCAATACGGCGGCGATCACGATCTCCCGGCTCGTCATGCACCGCTCCTCGGAGAACAGCGCCGACCATGACATCGTCTCCGAGCTTGGCATCCAGGGAATCGGATTCGGCGGCCAGGGGGCTTATGGCGCTCCCTGGTTCAGCATCCAGGGCTACTCCGGGATGGGAGATACCTTCGCGGCCACTCCGATGCAGGCCTGGGACACGGTGCTGGAAGCCCGCGATCACCTGAGCTGGCAGCACGGGCGCCACAGTCTCAAATTCGGCGGCAGTTTCCGGCGTTTCATCTGGCCGATGTGGGGATTCTTTCAGAACCGCGGTTACTATCAATTCACCAACGGATTCACCACCGAAACCGCAACCAACGACGGAACGGGCTCCGCTCTCGCCAGCTTTCTGCTCGGTCTGCCCGCGGTGAAACAGCGTCAGGCCGGGATTCCGCAGATGCAACTTCGCCAGTGGTACGCCGACGGCTTCGCCCAGGACAGTCTCCAACTGACGAGCAACACCACGATCACCGCGGGGCTCCGTTATGAATATATGAGCCCGCTGGTCGATCTCAACTACACCAACACCAATCTCATCTTCCAGGATGGACGGCCTTCCGTCTTCGTCGGCGGCCAATTGGGCTATCCTAAAGGACTGCTCTATTCCAAACGCCTCAACTTCGCGCCGCGATTCGGGATTGCGCAGAACATCCCCCGCTATGGGATCGTCATCCGTGGGGCATATGGAATCTTCTATACGCCGGTCGACATGAATACCTGGTGCAATCAGCGTCACAACGTTCCCTTCGTCTTCCCGGAGACCCAGCAGAGCGACAATTTCGTTCCGGCCCTCACGGGCTTCGATTTCACGCCCGCGGTTCTGGGCCGGACGACGGTCAGCTTCGCCGCGTTCGATCCCCATGCGCCATCTCAATACATTCAGCAATGGAGTTTCACGGTGGGCAAGAGCCTGGGCCGCGAGACGACCCTCGAAGTCGGCTACCTGGGAGCGCGCGGCCTGCACCTGCAGCGGTCGCATCTGATCAACAATGCGGCGCCCGGAACCGGTCCGATCGGCCCGCGCCGTCCATATCGCACTCTCAGCTTCCTTCCGGGAACCGTCTTGCCGTCGAATATCACGGTCGCCAGCATGACCTTCCCGGTCAGCGGCATCAATCTTCTGGAGAATACGGCGCGGAGCTGGTACGACGCCGGCTACGTCAATATCCGGCGCAGGTATACCAGGGGCATCAGTCTGCTGGCCAACTACACCTGGTCGAAGAGCCTGAGCGATGCTCCCGACTTCCGCTCCCCCATGTTTGAGTCCGCCATTCCGCAGAACAACAACAACCTCCGCGCTGAAAAGGGGCTGGCCTGCGATCTCCGCCACCGTTTCGCCCTGAGCGCCATCACGGACATCCCCGGCTGGGGCCGTTTTCGTGCGCTGCGCGCAATCACACAGAATTGGCGGCTGTCGACGATCTTTCAAATTCAGAGCGGATTCCCGCTCACGATCTCGGTCTTCGGCGATACGGCCAATGCCGGGACGCTGCTCGGGGAGAATCCCATTCGCGCGAACTATACGGGTCAACCGATCTTCGGTGAGGGCACGCGAAACGCGGATCGCTGGTTCAATCCGGCGGCTTTCGCCGCTCCGGCGGCATTCAGTTTCGGAAATGTGGGACGCAACACCATCTATGGCCCGGGAATGAAGACTCTCGACCTGGCGATGGTCCGTGAATTTCGAGTGACCGAAAAGGCGAAACTGCAGGTTCGTGCCGAACTCTTCAATGCTTTGAACCATACGAATCTCGGGACGCCCAACCGCTTCGTGAATACGCCGCAGTTCGGAACCATCACTGAAGCGGCGACTCCGGGCCGCCAGATCCAGTTCAGCGCTCGGATCTCATTTTAGATTGAGAGCAGTGTCCGGTTCGGCGATCACTACTGGCAGGCGCCCGGCGCGTGTCAGTAGTGACTCGCTTGGAAGGAAAAAATTCGAAAGTTGTGCCCCAATTTTGCCCCCGTTTGAGAGCCTCACTTGAAAAGCGATTGTCGGTAATCACGTCCAAACGGTACAGAAAAACCGTCCAAATTGCTGTCGCCTCACCAGTCACTAATCAAACCTTTGATCGTGAGTTCGTAGACTTGGCTGCCGGCGGCGCTAGACCTCCGGGGAAGTGCGGGCTGGTATCTCTGGGCTGGTTTGCGTTAAGTTTGATCAGAATTCGATTTTCTGGCCGGGTGCAAAAGGGAAGGGGGCTTCCAGCCACGGGCATTTATTCGCGGAATTCGGCCCTTTTCGGTCGGGCTGGTTTCTGCTAATTGAAGCCCTGCGAATTTAGTGAGATTTGATTATGTCTGTGGTCTTGGTGCCCCAGTTGTTATCTTTTCTGGGAGTGGACCTCATGTGAATTGGCTTGTCACATTTTGCCGCTGTGCGTCGTTAAGATTGTATGGAACGGAGCGATCGACTCTCACAATCAGTGAATGCAGACGGCGTGGTCTGGGATATCGATGCGCTATTCTCTGCCTATTACAAAGGTTTGGCGAGGCTTCTTCGCCGTGTCGTGGCTGATAATGTACGGGCTGAAGAGTTAGCGGCAGAGGCTTTCTGCCGTTTGTACTATAAGCCTCCTAGAAAGGACATCAACATCGAGGCCTGGCTATATCGTACCGGGCTGCGGTTGGCGTTCGATTATTTGAAAATGGAGCGCCGCCGTGCTCATTATGAAGAGCGCGCCTCCTGGTTCGGCGTAGTGTTTGACCCGGACAAAATGGTAGAACAGGGGGAGGAGCAAGCGCGGGTGAGGCGAGTGCTTGCTTCACTCAAACCCATTCAAGCAAGCCTGCTCTTGCTTCGTAGTGAGGGGTTTTCTTACAGTGAATTGGCTATTGTGCTTGATCTCAATGAAGGCTCAGTTGGCACTTTGTTGAGCCGGGCCAAGCAAGCTTTCAGAAAGGAGTACGTCAGACGTTATGGAGAACAAGGTTAAATCTGATGCGGACCGTTGGGTGGAAGAGCGGATGGCGTTGCTCACTGTCCCTGATGAGTGGGAACCGAATGAAAAGACAGGGAGAAAGTACTTGCGCGGTCGCGTATTGCCACGACGTGCCGTTCGAGCGAAGGCGACGACTGATCTCTCTTTGGCGATGAGAGCTATATCAAATTGTTTGCTGGTAGTCTTTGCTGGAGCGGCCTTGCTGATTGTCAAGTTTATCGAGCGCCTCCGTCTAATCGAGGAGTCAGAACGTCTGCCAGAGGAACGGCTGAGTAAGAGATACTTGCTTAGCAAGAAATACTTGAGTAAGGAGCTAGACCATCTGCCGGAGGAATTGGACAAATAGTTCGTAAGCGGCCCGGAGATCAGCGAGCGGGCCAGGCCAGATCCTGTGGCGAGCGGTGACGGGTCGAGGTTCTCTGCCTGGGCTGGTGATCGGTGAAATCGGATCGGCGTTGCGTTCTGATCGAAAGACGCGGCCATGGAGGGCGCGCTCTCGCCATCCGTTAGGAGCTCTCGATGAGATGGCACGGAAATCAGCATTACCATTGAAATAGCGGTTTGTGGAGAAGAAGTACGGCCTGTAATAGCCGAAAAAGGACGATATCTCTATGGCCAGACTAAAAAGCGCGATCAGGTGTTGGGCAATGCTATGCGTCACGACTGCAATCGGGTTTTCCGGCGGGCCGCGCCTCACTGCGGAATTCGATTCACAGTCTGCCGCGATGGCGGCCAATAGCACTTCCTTTTATGACGCCCCGGTTCCGAAGCTGTGTATTGCGGAGCCGAGGCAGACAGGCCTAGGGCTAAATCGCAGCTATGCCATTCTGGTAATTCAGAATCCCCTTCCCGGTGGCGAGAAGTCGAAGCCACATCTGATATCCGCGATACCCTTCATCCTGCTGCTGGCGCTTTGGGCCGTTCTAATGTTTCGCAAGTACAAGCACAAGAAATAAGCAAGGCGGGCGATCGTGAAGTCCGATGTCCGAAACTAGCGAGGCGGAATAACGTGAGAGTGAGATGGTCACGGTTTGACGGACACGAGTGTTGCTTAGAAAATAAGCGACACGACCATAAAGCCGAAGGCAACGGCATCCTCATTAATTTCGATTAATTCCAATTGTACTATTTAAACAACTAAACCGTTGAAATTGGCCTGACCAATTTGTTATGTTGTCGCGAATGCATCGCCTGGGTCAAATGGACTTCAAGGTCCTCCAACGCGATGTGAGGATTTCCTAGAAGAAGGGGGCACGCCCTTCTTCTAGCGAGTGGGGTCACGAGCTCCTTCGAGCTTTACGATGGCGATCACGTGAATCGTGCCCAAGAGCGGGTGGAGAAACACATACTCCCGTTCTTCAGTACTCATCTTTCCTTCAAATAAATAATTCTCGGCGATGGGCGTGGATGCGTGCTGTCATGTCGCTACCAGATAGCGCGGTGCCAGCGACGTTCTAACGTCGGATTGAGAACTCTTGGCTGTAAGGGCATGTAACCCTGAATAACAAGGTTGGACGATGAAAAAGTTTTGTGTTTTGCTTCTGTCGGCACTCATGGCGTCGTGCGCGGTTCAATCTCATGATGCGTCCGCCGACAGGGCTGGCGCAGATTGGCCCGCCTATCACGGCAATCCGCATAACACTCATTACTCCACGCTTGATCAGATCAACACCGGCAATGTCGACAAACTGAAAGTCGCCTGGCGCTTCGATTCCGGTGACGCCTTTGAAGGCGGGGACATGCAGGGCAATCCCATGGTTGTCCGCGGGAGATTGTTCTTTGTGTCTCCCAAAGGACGCATCTTCTGCCTGGATGGAGCTACCGGTAAGCATCTGTGGGTCTACAATCCAGCCAGCGAAGAAAAGGTCACGCGCTCGAGACTGCGCGGACTGATGTACTGGAGCGAAGGACAAGAAGAGCGAATCTTGTTTACCTATCAAGGCATTCTGATCGCGCTGGACGCGAAGACCGGAAAGACCTTTGAGGACTTCGGCGAGCAGGGGCGAGTTGACTTGCGGCAGAATATGGATCGCGATCCGAGCACCATTTCGGTCACGGTCAACTCTCCAGGTGTCATCTATAAGGACCTGATCGTTCTCGGCAGCACAGGCAACACGCCGGGTCACATTCGCGCATTCGATGTTCGAACGGGAAAGTTGCGCTGGATCTTCCACACCATTCCGCATCCTGGCGAGTACGGCTACGAAACCTGGCCTAAGGATGCCTGGAAGACTGCCCTCGGCGCGAACGCATGGTCGGGACTCACTTTGGATCCGGAGCGCGGCATTGTCTTCCTGCCGCTGGCGTCAGCCGGCATGGGCTACAAGGACTACTACGGCGCGGACCGTCACGGCGACAACTTGTTCGGCACTTCACTCGTTGCGCTCGACGCCAATACCGGTCGCCGCCTCTGGCATTTCCAGTTCGTGAAGCACGATCTTTGGGACCGGGATCCTCCCACGCCGCCGACTCTCGTGACGATTCGTCGCGACGGCAAGGATCTTCCCGCAGTCGCGCAGATCTCCAAGACAGGTCTGGTGTGGGTATTCAATCGTGTGACGGGAGAAAGCCTGTTTCCTCTCAAGGAAGTTCCGGTATTCCCTTCCACCATCCCTGGTGAACAGATTTCCCCGACGCAAGTCATGCCCACGGAACCTGAGCCTTTCGCGCGGCAACGACTCACCGAGGACATCCTCACTCAGCGCACGCCGGAGGCGAACGCTGCGGTCAAAGCGCGTCTGGCCGGCTTCAACAATCGGGGTGCATTCGATCCGCCTTCCCTCGAAGGCACCATCCTGTTCCCCGGCTTCGACGGTGGCGCCGAATATGGTGGAGCGGCGTGGGACCCGGAGACGGGCGTGCTCTATATCAATTCAAACGAAATGGCATGGACCATCACCCTCAAGCCGCGCGTCAAGGCGCATGGCGGGGCGCTGAGCGGCGAAGCGATCTACTTGAACACTTGCGCCGCATGTCACCGACCAGATCGACGCGGAAGTCCGCCGGAATTTCCTTCCCTTCTGGACGTGACGAAGCGACTGTCATCAGAACAGCTCACGCAGATAGTTTC
>DATEFT010000890.1:0-18390 GCA_035280505.1 Blastocatellia bacterium
GCCTCCTGGAATGCCAGGAAGCAGAACGCGAATTGGGTGGCCTGGAGACTGACGGCCGGCGACATCGGCGATACGGAGCGGAGCCAGTTCTACAGCGATCTGGAGATCGACACGCCTTCACCGAAAGACTACACGAGATCCGGTTACGACCGGGGCCATCTCTGCCCTTCCAAGGATCGAAGCGACACGCCGGAGAATAACAAGGCGATCTTCACCATGCTCAACATCATCCCGCAGGCCCCCGATAACAACCGCGGCCCCTGGGAACAGGCGGAACGATTCGAACGCAGCCTGGCCCAGGCCGGGCGCGAGGTCTATCTGATCGCCGGCGGAGCCGGATCGCAGAGCGGTTTCAACGGCCTCTTCCACGGCATCAATGTCCCGGAATACACCTGGAAAGTGATCATCGCGCTCGAGAAGGGCAAAAGTTTCCCGGACGGACAGGAACAGGCGCAGGTCTTCGCGATCCTGATGCCCAACCATGACGGCATCAAACAGGATCGCTGGCAGCAGTACCTGGTCAGAGCGGCTGAAATCGAGCGCCAGACCGGCTATAATCTCTTCAACTCTCCCACGATCAAAGCGATCGCTGATAGAACGGGAAGATAGATATGGATCAAAAACGATTGGAAGAGTTGACCGAAGGATTGCTCTATATGAGTGAAACGGATGCGCCGCTTGAATTCTATCAACTCGATTCGGCAGCGGCGCGGCAATGGCCGCCGGCGGCGGTTGCCCAGTTTTTGGAATTGATCGGGGAAGACCCCGGGGAGCCGATTCAAGCGATCCCCCCGGAACAGTTCTTCGAAGAGTTACGGCAGGGCAACGATCCGGATCAGGTCCAGGCCCTCCAGACCGCTTTCTCGGAAGAGTTGGTGGACCTCAGATGTTACCGGGTCGGAGAAGTGGAGATTCAGATCTACCTGCTGGGACGGGACCGTCCCGGGCGAGTGGTCGGCCTGAACACGCTCAGCGTCGAGACCTGAGACTCAAACTAAACCGCGAAACACGCGAAATACACGAAAAATAGACCGATTTTGTGTATTTCGCGTGTTTCGCGGTTTGAATCTCAATTCCGAAAAACTTACCCTTTGACCCCGACGCTGACGCCCCGGGCCTCCCGCCGGGCTCTCAGATATTCGATCACCGCGGGCAGAACTGAAATGACGATGATGGCGAAGATGACCAGCGTGAAGTTTCGTTTGACGACCGGAATGTTGCCGAAGAAGTAGCCGGCGAACAGGAAGAGGCAGATCCAGAGAATTCCGCCGACGACGTTATAGAGCAGGAACTTCCCGTAACTCATCTTGCCGATGCCGGCGACGAACGGCGCGAAGGTCCGAATGATCGGGATGAACCGCGCAATGATGATCGTCTTCCCTCCGTACTTCTCATAAAACTCATGGGTCCGTTCCAGGTGCTTGCGATTGAGCCAGCGCGAAGTCGAGCTGCTGAAGACCCGGGGGCCGATCATGTTGCCCACCCAGTAGTTGACGGTATCGCCGATGATGGCGGCGATCGTCAACAGGATGATGACCCAGAAGAGATCGAGGCTCCCCTTGGCGGAGATCGCTCCGATCGCGAAGAGCAAGGAGTCGCCCGGCAGAAATGGAGTCACGACCAGCCCGGTTTCGCAAAAGATGATCAGAAACAGGATGGCGTAGGTCCAGGTGTCGTATGTCCGGACGAGCGCATCGAGATGTTGATCCAGATGCAACACGAAGTCGATGAAATAGTTGATCAGTTCCATTACAAGTCAGCGGTTAAAAGTTGATAATCGAATCAGGAAGGTGAAACCGGCGAGATAAACGAGAGCCGTTGATGCAGGTCGGTACATTTACCTATGCTTAGTCGATCTATCCTTCCCAGCCATATCGCCCGATGAGCTTCACAAACTGACAGCCGCCAAAATCAACGGTCTCGATGCCGTCCTTGGTTCTGGTTACTCGAATCAGCCGTTGCTCTTTCTCCGGACCTACTGGAATCACCAGATGGCCGCCGATGGTGAGTTGGTTGACGAGGGGCTGTGGGACATCCGGGGCCGCGGCGGCCACCAGGATACCATGATATGGAGCAAATTCATTCCAACCATAAGTGCCGTCGAAACATTTAATGGTCGCATTGAAGATGCCGAGTTCGCGGATTAATCGTTGAGCGGCGCGAGCCAGTTCCGGAATTCGTTCGAGCGCGAAGACCTGACCGGCCACCTGGGAGAGGATCGCCGTCTGGTAACCGGAGCCCGCCCCGATCTCCAGCACGCGGGAGCCTTCGCCCACCTCGAGCAGTTCGGTCTGGCGGGCGACGATGTAAGGCTGCGAGATGGTCTGGCTGAAATCGATCGGCAGCGCATGGTCGCCGTAGGCGTGGCCGCGCAGGGCTTCAGGCACAAAGAGATGACGCGGCACGGAGGCGATCGCCGCCAGCACCTTTTCATTCCGGATCTGGTAGCGACGGCGCAGACGCCCGACCAGCTCTTCGCGTTCTCGCGCAGAGGCTTTGGTGTCTTGACCATCGCGATTAAAGCTTGGCATCCAATGAGAACCCATCCTTGCTTCTGAACGCTTCGAGCGTCCGGTAGTCAGTCAGATCGGTCCGTAAGGTCGTGATCGAGACCAAACCTTCCTCGATCGCCGCGTAATCACTGCCGTGATCCTGCTTCCAGGAGACCTCCTGTTCGCCGATCCAATAATATTCGCGTCCGCGAGGATCGCGCCCCTCGACGATCCGGACCCTCGAGATCTTGACCCCTTGATGCGTAAACCGCGCGCCGCGAATCTCTCCTACCGGGACATTGACATTGAGAATCGTACCCTCAGGCAGCCCTTCTTTCAAAACCTTTGCCGTCAGATCGCTGGCAAATTTTGCGGCATGGCTGAAATCTCCGTCGCGCGCAGTCAGGCTGACGGCGATTCCCGGCAGTTTGAAGATCGAAGCCTCCAGTGCGCCCGCGACTGTGCCGGAATAGGTCACGTCATCGCCTAAATTCGCTCCATGATTAATGCCCGAGACGACCACATCCGGACGTTCGGGCAGCACCTTCGTCAAGGCCAGCGTCACACAATCGGTCGGCGTCCCATCGACCGAGTACCGCCGTTCGCCGATCCGCCGCACCCGCAACGGCCGGGTCAAAGTCAACGAATGTGCCGTCGCGCTCTGCTCCGAAGCCGGAGCGACCACCGTCACCTCCCCGACCGCCTCCAGCGCCTCCGCCAGCGCGGCGAGCCCATCCGAAAAATACCCGTCATCATTAGTAACTAAAATTTTTGGCATACTGGTAAGTAATCGACCCTCTTAGAAAACTTTGAAAGAAGCCGCATCTTCGCCCATCGACTGAGCAGAAAGCAAGCTGGGGGGACGTGCAATCATGACCATGACGGGGCCGCCGCCGCCAACGCCGCACGAAAGCCGCATAATTGCTACCGATGGTACTGACGCGCCGCCGACACAGTTGTATAATCGGTTTATCTATGTCTATGTTGGATCAGAGGCGATCATCGTTGGAGCAGATCGACGATGCGCGCGTGCGGAGGACCGTCCTGCAGATCATCCTGCTGGTCACCCTGGCCGTAACGATCGGGTGGGCCCTCTACATGTTGCGCGTAGTGCTGTTGCTCTTGGCATTTACCGTCATCTTCTGCTACCTGATCGCGCCGATCGTTGATTTTATCAACCGGCCGATTCGCCTCGGACGCGCCTGGCGGATTCCGCGGGCGCTGGCGATCCTGATCGTCTATCTGTTGCTGGCCGTGGGGATCGCCTTCGCCCTCGAACGGCTGGTGCCGCTCTTGTCGGAACAGTTGACGGCGCTCTTCGAGAACTTTCCCAGATATGCGACCCAGATCGACAAGCAGATGAAATGGTTGACCTCCCTGCCTCAGCGGTACCGGTTACCGACCAGTCTGCGACAATCTTTCGACAGCGGCATCAATGCGCTCATGTCTTCGCTCCTCAACTGGGTGCAGTTGATCGCCACCTGGATTGCGCATATGGCGCTCTATCTCCCGTGGCTGGTCCTGATCCCGGTGATCGGATTCTTCCTGCTGAAGGACGCGAAGGCGATCGAAACCAAGCTGACCGCGCCGTTCCAGGACGGCGATATGCGTTACCGCGTGACGGTCTTCCTGAAGGACGTCAGTCAGACGCTGGCGGCCTTCATCCGGGCCCAACTGCTCGCCTGTTGCCTGGTCGGAATCATCGAGGGGCTCGGCCTCTGGCTGATTGGAATCCCCTATGCTCTAATTTTTGCGGTGGTCGCCGGTCTCCTGGAGTTCATCCCGCTGGTCGGTCCCGTGGCGTTCGCAATTACCGCGATCCTGGTCGGCAGCTTCTACTCCTGGCATACCTCGCTGCTGGTCGCCGGGTTCCTGGGCGTCTACCGGATGCTCCACGATTACGTGATCTACCCGAGGCTGCTCGGCGCGGGAATGGAGATTCACCCACTGATGGTGATCCTCGCCGTTCTCTGCGGCGCCGAACTGGGCGGGGTGACCGGCGTCTTCCTGAGCATTCCCGTGGGAGCGCTCCTGATCGTCTTCTGGCGACACTGGCGCGACCTGCAACAGGACCGGCCGCTCCCCCCGGTGGAGGCCATCGAAGAGCAGCCTCTGATCGAAAAGACCGGGGAGACCGGGGAGACCCGATCGCCCACTCTTTCCGAGGAAGGACCGCATGCCGCCATACCCGACCGATCGTGAATCGCTCGAACGAGACTGCGACCTGGAGTTCTACGTGGCCGGCGGCCCGGGCGGCCAACACCGGAACAAGGTCGAGACCGGGGTCCGCCTCAAACATCGCGCGACCGGGATCGTCGTCACCGCCACCGAGCGGCGGTCACAATCGGCCAATCGTGACGCCGCCTATCAGCGAATGGCCGAACGGTTGGAGGCGCTGCAGCGCGTTCGCAAGCCCCGCCGTGCCACCAGACCCTCGACCGCTTCCAAAACCCGAAGACTCGACGAAAAGCAACGTCAGGGCGCGCGCAAACGGGCCCGGACGAGGATCAAATCCGACGACTGATTACTGGCGATTTTGCGCGTTTCGCGGTTTGAAAAATTGCAAGCCGCCGCGCACAAAGCTAGAATCCCTCTATCATGAAAGTGCTGCTGGGCAAGAATGAAGGCGAGCTGGTCGAGTTCGTGAAGGATCTGGGGGAAGCGCCTTTCCGCGGCAAACAGCTCTATCAAGCCATCTATCAACGTCGACAGCTCGAGCTCTCGCAAATCACCGAATTCAGCAAAACGTTGCGCGAAAAACTGGGTCAGACCGCGCAGATCACGGAGACTCGAATCGAGACCGTCTTCGCGGCCGCCGATGGAACGCGGCGATACCTGCTCAAACTCGGCGACGGCCGTGAAATTGAGACCGTCTTCATGCCGGAAGAGCGCCGCGACACGATCTGTGTCAGTTGCCAGGTCGGCTGCGCGGTCGGCTGCCAGTTCTGTATGACGGCGCAGCTCGGAATCAAGCGGAACATGACCGCCGGAGAGATCCTCTCGCAGATCGTCCTCGTGCTCAACGAAGTCTACGGCGCGGGCGTGGAGCCTCCCCACGGCACCAACCTGGTCTTCATGGGAATGGGCGAAAGCTTCTTGAACTACCACGAAGTCATGAACTCGATCCGGCTGCTGGCCGATCGGCAGGGCCTGGACATCGCCCCCCGGCGCATCACGGTCTCGACCTCGGGCATCGTTCCGCGCATCTACGATTTCGCCCGGGAGCCGGTGCGCCCGCATCTCGCCGTCTCGCTCTCCGCCACCACTGAAGAGCAGCGGACCGGGCTGATCCCCATCAACCGCAAATATCCGCTGCATGAGTTGATGGAGGCGTGCCGGAAATATCCGCTGGGCGAACGCGAGCGACTGACCTTCGAGTATGTCATGCTGGACGGCCTCAACGATACGGACGCGGACGCGCAACGGCTGGTGAAACTGCTCAACGGGATTCGAGCCAAGGTCAACCTGATCCCGCACAATCCCGCGCCCGAGCTGCCGTATCGAGCATCGCCGATGGAACGGATCTTGAATTTCCAACAGATTCTGGTGGAGAAGGGCGTGCCGGCCTTCATCCGGCGACCGCGCGGACAGGAGATCTCGGCGGCGTGCGGACAGCTCGCGGCCCGCCATCAGACGAACGGATAGGGCGATTTATGAATCAGACCGACTTTATCGTGATTGGAAGTGGCGTGGCCGGCCTGCGCGCGGCCCTGGAACTCGGAAGCGAGGGGCGCGTCGTGGTGCTGACCAAGGATCGGATCGACGAGTCCAACACCGAGTATGCGCAGGGCGGAGTCGCCGTCGCGTTGTCGGATGACGACGAGATCGCGCTGCACGTCGAGGACACGCTGAACGCCGGCGCCGGACTCTGCGACGAACAGGCGGTGCAGGTCCTGATCGAAGAAGGACCGCACTACATCACCGAGTTGATCCGATGGGGGGCCGAGTTCGACCGCGAGGGCGGCGCGCTGGCCTTCACCCGCGAGGCGGCGCACTCGCGCAGAAGAATTCTGCACGCGCACGGCGACTCGACCGGGCGCGAGATCGTGCGAGCCCTGCTGGCCCGCGCCAAACAGGATGCCAACATCAATTTTCTGGCCCACGCCGCCACGTTGAGCCTGCTGGTCGACGACGGCAGGTGTGTGGGCGTCGAATACATCGATCCGAATGAGAGCCTGGTGCGCGAAATGCGGGCCAAAGCCGTCATTCTGGCGACGGGCGGCGCCGGACAGATCTATTCGCAGACGACCAACCCGGAGATCGCCACCGGCGACGGGATGGCCATGGCCTACATGGCCGGGGCGACCGTCTGCGACCTGGAGTTCGTTCAATTCCACCCGACGGTGCTGGCGGCCCCGGGAGCCCCCCGGTTCCTGTTGACCGAAGCCTTGCGCGGCGAGGGCGGAAAGTTGCGCAACGATGCGGGAGAGGCCTTTATGAACCGCTACGACTCTCGCGAAGAGCTGGCGCCGCGCGACATCGTCTCGCGTTCCATCACGGCCGAGATGGCGCGCACCGGCCGCCAATGGGTCTATCTGGACCTGACCCATCTCGAACCCGCGTTCCTGCGCGAACGCTTTCCGAAAATTCACCTGACCTGCCTGCGCTACGGGCTGGACATCACCAAAGATCAGATTCCGGTGAGTCCCGCGGCCCATTACATCATGGGCGGGATTCAGACGGAGACGCGGGGCCGCACGACGCTCGCCGGATTGTACGCGGCCGGAGAGGCCACCTGCACCGGCGTCCACGGCGCGAATCGGCTGGCCAGCAACTCGCTGCTTGAAGGGCTGGTCTTCGGCGCGCGGGCCGGCGCCGCCGCCCTCTCCGACACGCGCGGCCTCAAACTGCGCGAGGTGAACGAACCGCAACCGCTGGGCGTCTCGCCGACCGATTGGATGCTCGATCCGCAAACGCGCTATCGCGTCCAGGAGTTGATGTGGCAGAGAGTGGGCCTGCTCCGCCGCGGAGAGGACCTGCAGACGGCGCTGGTCGAACTGACGCAACTGGCCGATCACGCCCTCAACACCCGCACCCGCAATTTTGCGACTCTGGCCAAATTGATCGCCCAGGCCGCCCTCTGGCGCGAAGAGAGCCGCGGCGCGCATTACCGCGCCGATTTCACCGAACGCGACGACGACGGATGGCGCCTCCATTCGGCCCAGCAGATCGATCGGCCCATCCAGGGGATCACCCGCATCAGCGAATCGGCTACAGCTTGAAGACCCGCTGCGCATTCTTCGTCAGGAACTTGGATCGAATCTCCTCCGGCAGGCCCAGATCATCGACCTGCCGCAGACACTTCTCCAGCGAGAGCTGCGGGAAATTCGATCCGAATAGAACCTTGTCCTGACCATAGGTCTTCAGATAGTGGAGCAACTGCGGCGGATAGTAGCGCGGCAGGTAGGCTGAAGTATCGATGTAGACATGTTCGTGCTTCCACGCGACCCCGATCATCTCGTCCGTCCAGGGATAACCGATGTGCCCGGCCACAATCCTCAACTCCGGGAAGATGAGGGCCACCTCGTCCAGATACGGGATCGGACGCCCCGGCTCCGAAGGCATCAGGGGACCGGTATGGCCGACCTGAGTGCAGAACGGGATTTCGAGTTCGATGCACTTCACGTAGAGCGGAAAATAGAACTTGTCGTTGGGCGGCCGGTTCCAGAGCCAGGGCACGACCCGGAGAGCCTTGAAGCCGAGTTCCTTCACGGCCCGCTCCAGTTCGCGGACGGCCGCCAACGGCTTCTCCAGATTGACGGCCGCGACCCCGGTGAATCGGTCCGGGTACTGTTCGACCATGGCCGCCACCTCGTCATTGTGATAGACCCACTGGCCCGGGCGATGCCAGGCCGACAGCATCAATCTTTGAACGCCGGCTCGATCCATGGCCTCGATAATCTGTTCGGTGGTCACTCCCGACTCCAGCAGTTGGGCCGATCCGGACTGTTGAAAAAGCCGGACCACCTCCGGCAGCAGCCGGGCGATCTTCGCCGTGGCCGGTTGGGCCCAGGCATCGATGGCCTGTCTGGTCTCAGGCATGCTCATGGTCAACCCCTCCCTAAGCTTTCACGTCTTTCGCGTGTTTCACGGTTAGTCAACCTGGGACTCAACTCACCAGTTGCGTGAACTGGGCCGAGGTCAGGAACTGGGCGCCGAAATCCGAGAGATGGGCGCGCAGGTAGTGATGAACCTCGGCCGGCGTGGAGAGCGCGAGCGCCTGGGTGGCGATCGCCTGGGCCGTGACCAGATCCATCGAGCGCACCAACCGCCGGATGGCCGGAATGGCGCTCGGGGTCATGCTCAGATCTTTCAATCCGAGCCCGAGCAGCATAATGACCTGCACCGGATTCGAGGCCATCTCACCACAGACGTTGATCGGAATCTGCATGCGATGCGCCGCATCGGCCACGAACTTGAGGGCGCGCAGCACCGCCGGATGCATCGAATCGAAGAGATAGTTGACGTTCTCGTTGCCGCGATCGACCGCCAGCATGCTCTGGGTCAAATCGTTGGTTCCGAGGCTGAAGAAATCGGCCTCGCGGGCCAGAGATTCGGCGAGCATGACCGCGGCGGGCACTTCGATCATGACCCCGATCTCGATCTGCTCGGCATGCGGCACGCCCGCGATCTGCAACTCTTTTTCGACCTCGGCGATGAGCTGTTTCGCCGTTCGGACCTCGTCCGGATTGGTGACGAACGGGAGCAGGATCTTGAGCCGGATGCCGTCCGAATGCACGGCGGCGCGTAGAATGGCCTTGATCTGTACCCGGAAGATCTCCGGGAGACTGAGCGAGAGGCGAATTGCGCGCAGCCCCAGGGCCGGATTGCGCTCCGTTTTGAAACCGTCCAGGTGCAACTTATCGCCGCCCAGATCGAAGGTGCGGATGACCGCGCCCTCTTTGCCGCTCACTTCCGCCAGAAACTTGTAGGCCCGGTACTGCTCCTCTTCGGTCGGCAGGCCGCTCGAGGCTTGCGAATAGAGAAATTCCGACCGGTAGAGCCCGATGCCCGACGCGTTGAACCGATGGAAAGTCTCGATCTCCTCGATCAGTTCGATGTTGGCCCGCAACCGGACCGGATGGTTGTCGCGGGTGACGGCCGGCAGCTCGCGCTCCTCGATGTCATGGATTTGCTGCTGTTGCTGGCGCTCACGCTGTTCGGTGTAGAACCGGTAGGTTTCAGGGGACGGATTGAGAGTCACGGTCCCGGTGGTCCCGTCGATGATGATCGTTTCGCCGGATCCCACGAGGGTGTTGATGTCGCGCACGCCGACGATGGCCGGCAGGTTCAAACTCCGGGCGATGATCGAAGTGTGGGAGGCCCACCCGCCGACCTTGGTCACGAATCCCAGAACCCGTTTCGGGTCCAGTTCCGCCGCGACCGAAGGCATCAGGTCTTCGGCGACGATGATGGCGCCGGCGGCCATTTGATTGAGGTCCAGCGTTTTGGTTCCGGAGAGGACCTTGATCAGACGATGCGAGACGTCGACGATATCGCTGCCCCGCTCCCGCAGGTATTCGTCGGTGATCCGGGCGTAGACTTCGAGCAGGTGGTTGGCCACGTCGCGAATCGCCCATTCCGCGTTGGCGTGATTCTCGCGGATGAACTTCTCGACCTGGCGTCCGATGCTGCGGTCCCGCAGCATGAAGAGGTGGGCTTCGAGGATATAGGCCCGCTCCGACCCCAGAGCTTCGCGAAAACGCTCGATCGACTCCTGGATCTGTTGCTGGGCGATCAGCACGGCCTCTCGAAACCGGGTGACCTCGGCATCGAGCTGTTCAGCCGGCAGGAAGACACGGACGATTCGGCCCCATGAATCATCTACCAGGAATGCGGGGCCAATCGCTACTCCTTGACAGACGCCGATGCCTTCCAATCGCTCTTCAGGTAATTTCCTCGTTGGGCTACGCATTGGGAGACCACAAATTTCAAGTTTGAAATACGTCAACGAGAACTACCGACTCAAGCTTCCCCAAAATTTCCCTCGATCAATCGGCATAACGCCTCTATCGCTTCGGCTTCGTCGGGGCCGTCGACCATAATCTCAATCGCGGTCCCTTGGGTCGCCGCCAGCAGCAAGACGCCGAAGATGGTCTTGGCATCGACGGTCACCTGGTTCGCATCCGCGCGGGCGAACTGAATCTCGCTTCGAAATCCGTTCGCGAGCTTGACGACTCGTGCCGCCGCTCGCGCGTGCAGCCCCAGACGATTGCGAATGACCATGGTGCGTCGCTGCATTACGGTCTGCCGGGTGACAAGACCTCGCTCGCCAGATAGATATTCTTCTGCCCCTGGTCGCGCACGCGACGCGCAATGACCGCGAGATTCTCCCCCGGTTGTTGATCGGCGAGTTTGATGATCATGGGCAGATTGACTCCAGTGACGACTTCGATCGGTGAATTACCCAGAAAAGTACATGCAATATTGGTCGGTGTGCCGCCGAACATATCCGTTAAGACCAGGACGCCGGCGCCCTGATCGACCCGTTCGATGGCCTTGCTGATCTGCTCGCGGGCCGCATCGATATTGTCATGCCAGCCGATGGTGACGGCCGTGATGTGACGAATATCCTCGTTGATAATCGTCTCCGCGGCGCTCACCAGTTCCGCGGCCAGGTTTCCGTGCGTGACCACCACGCCCCCGACTAATTGCATAACTCCTCAACCAGATCTTACTTCTTGATATCCCGGTGCGTCACTCGGGCATGAAAACCTTTGCGATTGAGATGTTTGCTGATCGCATTGGCCATGGCCACCGAGCGATGTTTCCCGCCGGTGCACCCGATCCCGAGCGTGATATAGCTCTTGCCCTCACGCTGGTAGAGGGGCATCAGATAATCGAGCAGATCGTTGAAGCGATCGACCGTCTCCCCAACCTCGACGCTCTTCTCGAGATATTCGACGACCGGCCGGTCGTTCCCCGTCAACTCCTTCAACTCCGGCACGAAGTGCGGGTTCGGCAGAAAGCGGACGTCGAAGAGCAGGTCGACGTCGAGCGGCACTCCGTGTTTGAAACCGAAACTGACCACGTTCAACTGAGTGGAAGCTTCCGTATGCTCCGGCGCGAACCGATTCTTGAGCCAGGATCGAACCGTATGGACCGTATGATCTGAAGTATCGATGATGACATCGGCCAGCTTACGAATGGGTTCGAGTTGCCGTCGCTCCTCGGAGATGGCTTCGAGGACCCGTCCCTCGCCGAGCGGATGCGGCCGGCGCGTCTCGCTGTATCGACGCTGCAGCGCGGCATCGCTGGCTTCCATAAACAGGATGGTGGTCTCCAAATCGTCGCGCGCGCAGAGCTGTGCGTATACCTGTGGGAAGTCCCTGAGGAACTCGCCCTCTCGGATATTGACGCTCAACGCGGCGCGGGTGATACCGGACTCTTTCATCTCGAAGAGATGAATGAAGCTGTTGACCAATTGCACCGGTAAATTGTCAACGCAAAAATAACCCATGTCTTCAAACACATTCATGGCTGAAGACATTCCAGATCCACTGAGACCTGTGATGATGATGAGTTGCGGAACCATATCCCTCCGGATTTCGCGAGTCCGGAGTCATCAGCTCAGGTGAAAAAATCGTCGGGGCACGGATACCAGACACCGGACTCCAGACTCATACTTCAGGGTTCAATCAATCCATAATTACCGTCTTTACGTTTGTAGATGACGCCGACCCGATCCGTTTCGGCATCACGAAAAACCAGAAACTGCTCAGCCGCCTCTTCAACCTCCATAATCGCTTCTTCCGGCGTCATCGGTTTGACCGAATACCGCCTCGAACGAATGATCCGAGGGGCGGGGGCAGTGGGCTGAACTGGGGGACCCGGGCTCGGCGCCACGGCGCTGACCGACGGGGCGTGGTATTTTCGATCGAGGATCTTGCCCTTGACCCTGACCGCTTGCTTTCGCATTTTATCGATCGCCTGCAGGACCGAAGCATACATATCGCTAGTGTCGCCTCGACTGGTCAAGGCATGCTCTTGCCAGTTGACGATGATTTCCACCACGTGGCGGTGGTGCTTCTCGACGCTCAGAACGACGTGTGCCCTGGTGGCTCCATTGAGCACGGTCGCAATTTTCCTGAAATGTTCGGTGACGTGTTTTTTAATGGCTGGAGAAATCGTAAAGTTGCGTCCTGTAAATTCTATTTTCATCCTGAGGCTCCTTTGCTTTGGGCCCGCCTGGAGCGGCCGGCAAACAGGCAATACCTGCGGTTGGTAGAGCGATCTGAGAAGGATGGGAATATCCGGATTTCGGGTAAGGGCTGGCGGATGACCGATGTTGTTCACACGTTGGTTCATTGCTGCCACCACCAATCCGCAATCAAACGACTTGCCGCCGTTCGCGCGATCCCGGAATTTTCATCTGGTCACGGTACTTGGCGACGGTGCGACGAGAAAGCTTCTGGCCTTCCTGGGCCAATCGGGCGGCGATCTGATCGTCGGTCAACGGTTCGCGCGGCTCTTCAGCCTCGATCATCTTCTTGATCTTGAGTTTGATGATGCGGGTCGAGACCTCTTCACCCTCGTCATTGACCATGCCTTCGGTGAAGAACCGCCGCAATTCGATCACGCCCTGCGGCGTGTGCGCATATTTGCCGTTGACGACGCGGGAGACGGTCGAGAGATGCATCCCGATATCCTCGGAGATATCCTTGAGCATCATCGGTTTCAACTGCTCGACTCCCTTGTCGAGAAACTCGCGCTGCCGTTCGACGATCCGCTCACAGACCTTGTAGATCGTCTGTTTGCGATGCTCGATATTTTTGAGCAGGTCGACCGCCGAACGAAACCGGTCCTTGATGTAATCGCGCGTCTCTTTGGAAGTCTCCTTGTTGTCCATCATCTGCCGGTACTGCCGATTGATCCGCAACTGCGGCAGACCGTCGTCGTTGAACCGGATGACGTATTCGTCGTCGATCTTTTCGATGTAGACCTCGGGCTCGATGTAGTGCGCATCTTTAGGCGCGTATTTGCGCCCGGGCCGCGGTTCCAATTGGCGGATCAGCTTCAACTCCTGCGCAAGCTGCTCGACGCTCACTCCCATCTCCTTGGCGACCTCCGGCAATTTATGATTCTGCAGCTTGGAGAAATGATCGCGGATCATCCGCGCCGCCAACCGGTCGCCGTACCCGTAGTAGTTCAACTGTAAGAGCAGACACTCCTGCAGATCGCGCGCGCCCACCCCGGTCGGATCGAGCTGCTGCACGATCTCGAGGGCCTTCTGCACGATCTCCATCGACCAGGGGCCGACGGCGGCAATCTCTTCCAGCGTCCCGTCCAGAAATCCGTCATCGGTCATGTTGCCGATGATCGATTCGGCCGCCTCCCGCACCTCCGGCGTGGTGATCGTCAGTCGCAATTGCCAATTGAGATAGTCGGCCAGGCTCTGTTCGGACGAGAGGAACTGCTCGAAAGAAGGGGTCTCTTTGACCTCGGTCTCGCGGGTGCGATACCCGGGATCGAGATACTCTTCGAAGGTGGAACCGAAATCGATCTCCTGGAACGAGTCGCGTTCACCCATCTCACCCTCGCGAATTTCGGAGATCTCGCCCTCGCGGCTGCCGTCACTCGAGGCCTGGGTAAAATCGCCCGACTCGGGCGACGAATTCAATCCGTAGTTCGAATCGAACTCCCCCGATTCGGCCCCCGAATACGAATTCTCGAACGGCGAACTCGCCTCTCCGCTGCCGGAGATGCCCTCCGACATCGTCGAACCATTGATCAGGCTGCTGGGATTCTCGCTGTAATCGACATTGGCCAGATCGGCCGAAACCGTCACCTCCTCAGGCGGCAACTCCTCTAGCACCGGGTTTTCATTGAGCTGCTGGGTGACCAGATCCGATAATTCGAGCTTGGTCATCTGTAACATCTCAATGCGCTGCCGCAGTTGCGGCGTCAAGACCAAACGCTGTGATAATTGCGTGCTGAGTGTTGGTTTAAACGACATAACCCTTCAGTTTTTCTAATCAGTTTTTAGTAATCAGTATGCAGCCTCAGTCGCCGGAAAGACCCCCCTCGACTGAAACTGAAGTCTGAAAACTGATTGCGAACTACAGCCTAAACTTCTCTCCCAGATAGACCCGTCTGACTTCTGGATCGTTGGTCAAGTCCTCCGGGGTTCCAGTTCGGAAGAGATGACCCTCACTGATAATATAAGCGCGGGTGGTAATCTCCAGCGCCTCACGAACATTGTGATCGGTGATCAGAATTCCGATCCCCCGATCACGCAAGCGGGCGATGATATGTTGAATATCGTCGATCGCGATCGGATCGATTCCCGCGAACGGTTCATCGAGCAAAATGTATTGGGGTTCAATCGCCAGCATGCGGGCAATCTCCGTCCGGCGCCGCTCGCCGCCCGAGAGCGCATACCCCTTGTTCTTTCTGACGTGGCTCAACCGAAACTCCTCAATTAATTTTTCGAGGCGCGCGTGTCGCTCGGCACTCGAGATCTTGAGCGTTTCCAGAATCGCCATAATGTTCTGTTCGACCGTCAATTTGCGAAAGACCGAAGCCTCCTGGGGCAGATAGCTGATCCCCAGGCGCGCGCGCCGGTAGAGCGGTAAACTGGTAATATTCTGTTCGCCCAACCACACGCGCCCTTCGTCGGGCTCTTCCAGACCGACCACCATGTAAAAAGTAGTGGTCTTGCCTGCTCCGTTCGGACCCAGCAGACCGACAATCTCTCCCGGATTGACGATGATTGATACTTTATTGACCACACAGCGACGGCGATAAGACTTAACAAGATTTTCCGCCCGCAGTGCCCCGATGCCGTTGGGAGATCGCCTGATGATCGGGTCGGCGCTGACGCGCTCAAGCGTTTCGCTTACCATCCAATCTCACTCCTCTGCTGCATCAGAAACTCGCCCATCACAACTTCTCTAATTCCCCTGATTTCCCGGCCTGAAAAACCTCTTTGAAGTCGGCCATCTTGGATTGTGGTTGATACCACGGCGGCCTAATTCTGGATGCGATGCGTAGTCTTCACACGTTTTTTATTGCCGCTTTCATCATTAGCCTGGATCCTAGCATCGTGAAGATGCATTGTCAATTTTGGGCTTTTTGTTACGGCTTCTTGATCGAGATCTTGGACCATGGCCATGTTGCCGGTCAGCACCGCCGTGTCGGTGGCCGCGGTGTAGACGACCTGATCTCCGGTGGCTCGCCGCGTGGGCTGAACCATGACGACGTTCTTGGTGGCGATCATCTCGACCAGTTTGTGATCCTCATCCATCACGACATCGGCCAGCGCCGAATCGATCCGATCGGTCCCCTGGCGGATCTTGACGGTCCCCTCGTAATGGGCCGTCCTCGTTTCATCACGATAGGTAATGCGATCGGCCTGAGCGAAGACCGGCACGACCTCCTTGCGTCCCTTCTCGACCTCGCGTTCGAAGTCGTAGAAAGCCGATTGTGCGTTGACCCAGGCCACCATGACGCGCTCTCCCCGGTCCAGCTCCATATTTTCGGCCCGCACGAAATCGTCCTCCTGCCAGGCCCGCACGTTGCCGAAGTATCGGGCCGAGCCCTCGTTATGCTTGACCATGGCGCGGTCGGACGCGACCGAGATCGGAGCCTTCTTGTTCTTGAACGGGGCGGCGCCGCCCGTCGATTCGCGGCTGTAGTAGGTGGTCCGGACGTGGCCCCGCAGAAAACTCTCGTTGGTCGCGACATTCGCGTCGACCTCGTCGGCATTCGCGCGCGACGAAGAGTCCCAGAGCAGGGGCTTGCCCCGCATCGCCACCAGTTGAGTCGAAGCCGTGTAGGTGGCCCGCGCCGAGGCGCCGTGGCGATCGCCATCGACCAGCTTCGCATCTCCGTCCGCCACCAGTTCCGTGAGATCCTGGGTCTGCGGTTGAAAGTTGGCGGTGAGCTTCTTCCCGGCCAGGGTCTTCTTATTCCGCTTGCTCTCTTTCGCCAGCGGCTCGATCTCGGCGATCGCATTGCCGTCGGCCAGAAAAGTCTTGATCGTGTTGCCGGTCTCGTAGAAATCGGCCGTGAAGTTGGCCGCGCGCAACCGCTTCTTCTCGGAATCGGGCACGATCTTCTTCGGCGTGATCGTCAGAATCGCATCGCCGTGAGCCTCGGCCCGGGCCATGTTCTTGCCGTCATCCCGGAAGAGCGTCTGCACCGCGTCCGCCTCGATCACGCGCTCCGAGACCTCGGCCGCATTCGGCTGGCCCACGCCGACCTCGATCTTGATCGTGGTCCGGCCCTGCGTGCTGATGTTCTGCAGAATACTGTTCTGATCTTGAGTTCGATAATTGGCCTCGATCCGCTCCGCCGTGATCGTCCGCGGCGCGTCCGGCTCCAACGACCAGGCGCGCGCCGATCCGGTGCCGACCGCCTGTTTGAGGTTCTGCTGATCATCGAGGAAGAAATCCAGATCCCGCGCGTGCATCTCCGAAGCCTTCCCCTTCTCCTCGGACTTCAGCTTGGAGTTGCCGCGCATCTCGATTCGCGTCAGTTGCTTGGTCTGCAGGTTGATGATGCCCGTGATCAGATCCGCGTGCCCCGACTTGAGGCCCTGGACGGCCCGGGCATTGCCCTCGAACCGCACCAGGCCGCTCTGCTCGGCATAGTGGGCCCGCTCGCTGCGGATTTCGACCGGAGGCGCCGTCTTGGCGGGCGCGGCCGGCGTCCCGGTCTTTTTCAGATCCGGATTGGTGCTGACCACATAGGCCTCTTTGAGCAGCGTCAGATTATGGTCCTTGACTTGAAGCTGGGCGCCGACCGAAGAGCCGCTGACCTGGCCCTGCTTGAACTGAACCGCAACTTCGGTGCTCGCGAGCTGCGGCCCCTGTTCGTACTTGAGCGATTCGGTGGTCACCTCCAACCCGTCGGTGCTCGTCACCTTCACGTTCCCCTCGAAGGTCACGACCCCGGTATCTCGCCGGTACGCCCCCCGATCCGAAACCACCCGCATGCTCTTCCCCGGTTTCTCGTCGTAAGCCGTGAAATCGACCTTGTCCAACTCATGTCGCCCGTCTTCATAAGTCGTATCCCTCGCGGCGAGCAATTGAAAGGTCCGGCGCCCGTTCTCGGTCTTGACGTAACTATACCCCTCCATGACCGAAGAGACATTGGCTTTGAGGGCGGAATCGGCGCGCATCGTCATGGGCAGCCGCGGCTGCCGCCGCGCGCGGATGAAGGCCGTCACGATTACGGTGATGGTGCCGATCAGAATCAGAAGTGAGATAACGCGGCCAATTGCGGGAAGTTTTTCTTTAAACATAAGTTGATCTCTTCACCTCTCGAATCGCGGCGAGATTATACCATCATCAGACATTGAGCAGTCCGAAGAAGTCTGGTGAAGTCTAGAAAAGTCTGGTGAAGTCTAGAAAAGTCTAAGACGGTTCGCGAAGACGGTCTTTATACAATATTCATTCCTGATCGCACCCGACTCACATTTGAAGAGGTTTAGACTTTTCCAGCCTTCACAGACTTCTTTCATAGGCTTTCCTAACTTTTTCCGCGCCGATTCAGAGCGGTCCAATTTTTGGCTATCCTATTGGCTCCCGACAACTTCGGCGGCTGATCGGGGTCTCATGGAAGTGAGCTCACATCTGGGGGGTCATTCACACAACCCGAGCTCTCGGCTATAATCCGTGTGAGTAAAAATTATGTGTTGAGGTCAGGATAAACGGTCAAAACTTAAGGTTGCGAGGTAAGCAGATCAGTCAGCGCAGCAGTCTCTTTTTTGGCGAAACCAGGTGCCGAAGAAAGATGATTATGAATAACCCCGCGAAATCCTTATCGAACGATAACTACGTATCAGGGGATGAACCGCGACGGTCTCGGCCATCGTCGACGAAACTATCTGAAGTAAAGAACGAACCATTGAGCAATTTCGCAGAGGAGCTAGCGGCCGGAGTAAGACTGGAGA
>DATEFT010000891.1:0-4215 GCA_035280505.1 Blastocatellia bacterium
GGTCATCCACAGGCTACTGCCGTCGACCAACACCGACGGATCGATGGCATTGTTGCCGGCGACGATCAGCCCGCGATCGGTCCAGGGACCGACCAGGTTGGAGGCCGTGGCCAACCCGATCGCGGCCGGCGCCCCGTTCCCGGCGCAGGAGTAGTACATGTAGTACTGATTGTTCATGAAGACCACATCGGGGGCCCAGAAGAAGCCGCCAAAGCCGCTGACGTAGTTGGCGATCCAGGACGGCCAGGTCCCGATCGGAAAGACGGTCGGTTCCACTCTCCAGTCCGTGAAGTTGGAGTTGCTGGAGGACATCGCCCAAATCCCATCACCCGTGGTGAAGACCCAATATCGGCCATCGGTATTCCTGATCATTCGGGAAGGGTCATGGCTGGGAGGTTGGGCATACGAAACATGGCTCGACCACAAGAATAAGGCGATTCCCAGGATCATCAGCCATGCATACTTGCGGCCGGAGTTCGGCAGTTGAATTGATGTTCTTTTCATAGGTTTGTCAGATAGTTCTACTGGTGCTGTCGGTCAAAGATTCGTCTCTTCCCCGGCCCGCAAGCGGGCGCGGGAGCAAAACCCAGGAGTGAGGCGGGGCGTTAGCCGAGCCGATCCCTGGAGGCGATCGATCGCAGGTCGAGCCCACCGGGCGGGCCCCAGTTCTCCCCCAATCAGTAGCTAAACTAACAACATCTTTGTGCGGATATGCCTGATATGTCGGCAGAATACATGTTCATTTACCACTAAAACGAACATCAGTCAACCGGATTCAGGTGAGGGAAGTGTCATAATTTTTCCCATTTATCAGCCAAACTTCGCTTGACATGTGCTCATATTACCTTAGAATGTGCACGCGTCCCGTACAAAACAGTAAGATTCAGTCATAATACACTCATAATTATCTATCTAAGTCGCCGCGGCCGGGATGGCCGATCCGGATAGATATCTAAGGCTGGTGCTTGGGATGGATTCTGGCAAATTCGCCATCATCATCAACGACCTTTGAGGAGACCGTCGAGTCTCTCGACGTTTTTCTGTCGGTACACGACACGCTTCGCCCGGTGAGGGCGGCCGGTAGCGGATAGTGGGCCATCTCCATCTTTAAGGAACGGGAAAGAACATCCATGAGATATCGCCAGCACTTGCTAATGAAGTTGCTAGTCGCCCTCTTGAGCGCAGTAGCATCAATACCGGCGGCCGGGCAGAGCGATCGGGGCGCCATCAGCGGATCCGTGACCGATCAGAACGGAGCCGCCGTCAACCAGGCCAAGATCACGGTCGTCAATCTGGACAGCGGCGCGAGCCGCCAGATCCTGACCACGTCCGAGGGGACCTTCGTCATTCCGGAGTTGAAGGCGGCCCCCTACCGATTGGTCGTGGAGGCGTCGGGGTTCAAGACCTCGACCCTGGATCGGATTCAGGTCGCCGTGCAGGTCACGAGTCGCATCGACCTCAAGCTGGAAGTGGGCGCCGTCGGTGAGGTCACGACCGTCACGGCCAACGCGGGATCGCTCCAGACTGAGAGCCCGGTCCTGCAGACCAACGTCACCGAACGGCAGGTCCGCGAACTGCCGCTGCAGATCGGGGCGGAATCGGGAGGGCGCTCGCCGCTCTCGTTCATCTTCCTGGACAGCAGCGTCTCTTCCGGCGGCGTGGTGGACGATCAGAATGCCGCGGCCTCGAGAGGCACGGTCGGCTTCAACTTCCGCGTCAACGGCGGCCAGGGGCTCGGGACCGAGATTCTGGTCGACGGCGCGGCCATCAGGCGCGCCGAGAACGGAACCTTCTTCTCCGAGGTCGCGCCGGGACCGAACGCCTTTCAGGAGTTCACGCTCAGCACGGCGCAGTACTCCGCCGAGTACGGCAACTCGTCGGGCGGCGTCGTCAACTTCACCATCAAATCGGGCAGCAACGGTTTTCACGGCGAACTCTACGAGATTGTGCGGAACGAGGCGTTCAACTCCAATCTCGATTTCAATCGCCTGACGGGGCTCCCGCAGCCCCTCGATCGTCAGCACGATTTCGGCGGCAGCATCGGCGGACCGATCTATCTGCCGCGCTTCGGCCAGGGCGGCCCCGGGTTCAAGAGCTTTCGCAATCGCGCCTTCTTCTTCTTCAACTACGGCGGCTACCGGCTGAGCCAGTTCGAGACGGTCGATGTGACGGTCCCCACCATGAAGATGCGGTCGGGAGATTTCTCGGAACTGTTGACCGATCCCTATGTCCGGACCATGTTCCCCAACGGGGTCCGGATCTACGACAACCGGGTCCCCTGCTGCACTCGACCGGTGATTGAGGGGAACCGGCTCGACCTCTACCGGACCGAGGCCGGCAACTCGATCATCGATCCGATCGGGTTCCGGATTCTCAATACGCTCTTCCCCGCGCCGACGCGCGAGGGCGTCTATCACAACTACCGCACGACGACCGGCGCTCCGGCCAATACCAACTACTATGTGCAGAAGCTCGATTTCAACCTGACGGAGAAGCATCGCCTCTCGTTCAGCTCGACCTTGCGCAAACTGAACAGCATCAAGGGCGGCTTCCCGCGCTTCTCGGAACCCTGGGTCGCTTCGGGGGTCTGGCGGCAGGAGTTCCGTTCACAGTATTACCGGCTGCAGGACGACTACACCATCCGTCCCAACCTGCTCAACCACTTCAACGCCGGTTTCTCGCGCTCTTTCGTCCAGAACCGGAACTTCACCAGGGGGATGGATCCGCGAACGGTCCTGGGCTTCCCCTCGAACGCCACCCAGAATCTCGGTCTGCCGTTGATCGGCTTCCCGCTGCACGGAGATCCGGTGGTCTCGCTCGATCCGCGCGCCCTGCAATCCGGAGGCTCGACCTTCTTCGATAATCAGGACGGGGACAATACCGTCCAGTTCACCGATTTCGTCGCCTATTCGCGGGGCCGCCACACGCTGAAGTTCGGGGCGGAGACTCGCTGGCAACAGTTGAACGACTCAAACCACTTCGACATCGGCGGCAATTTCAACTTCCTGGAGAACCAGACCTCCAACGGTGATCCCGCCGCCGGCCAGGGCTGGTCGGTCGCGAGCCTGATCACCGGCACGCCGGAGTTCTCCTTCGCCACCGTGCAGTCGATCGATCCGGGCTTCCGGTTCTTCGAACCGACCTTCTTCGTTCAGGACGACATCAAGGTCACGCCCAAACTGACGGTCAATCTCGGCGTCAGGTACGATATCCCCTATCCGCGGGTCGAGGCGCGGGACCGCTACCGAGGATTCAACCCGACGGCCATGAACCCGGTCGTGGGGCGCCTGGGCGCGATCGTCGGCGTGGCCGGCGAGGGCGGAGTCCAATCGCCGTATCGCGGCTTGATGAAGCCCGACTATACCGATGTCGGTCCCCGGCTCGGGTTCGCCTATCGGATCAACGACAAGACCGTCGTCCGCGGCGGTTACGGGCTCTACTATGCGCCGATGCTCTATAACGACTTCGGGCGCGGAGGGCTGGCGGGATATGCCATCCAGGGCGGCGCCAACATCAACGGAGGCTTCGACGCGAATATCCGGTTGAGCACCTACCCGACGCTGCCCATCGTCGATCCGACCTCGCAGCTCATCGGCGCCGACGTGGAGGGATTTAACCAGAACTTCAAGAACGGCCGCACGGCCCAGTACAGTCTCGACCTCCAGCGCGAGTTGCCGGGCCAGATGGCGCTCTCGGTCTCCTATGTCGGGAGTAAAGGGACGCGCCTGCGATCCAACTTCTCGCCGCCGAACGCCCTGTCGCTCAATGCGTTGAAACTGGGGAATGCGTTCCTGACGATGCCGCTGGCGATGGTCACGCCCGAGCAGCGCGCCTACGCGCAGAGCGTCGGCGTTTCGCTGCCGGCCGACAACAACGCCGTCTTCCCGGGATTCGCCGGCACCGTCGGCCAGGCCCTGCGGCCCTTCCCGCAGTATGGCCGCATCACCGAGCATATGGAGAGCGAAGGGCAGAGTTACTACAACGCTCTGAAGATCGACCTGCAGCGGCGCTTCGCCAGGGGGCTGCAGATGGGCCTCTCCTATACCTTCTCCAAACTCCTGACGGACGCGGGCGAGGACCTCTTCGGCAACGGCCCGTTGACCGGCGTCATTCAGAACCCCTACGAACGGAAGTCGCTCCGGTCGCCGTCCACCAACGTCGTCCCGCATTCGTTCGTCGCCAACTTTCTCTATGAGCTGCCGTTCGGCAAGAACA
>DATEFT010000892.1:0-10416 GCA_035280505.1 Blastocatellia bacterium
TTTGCCGCGCACGGCCAGCCGGAAGGCGGCACCAACATCGCGCCCTCCAACCATTCGGAGCGCATCCTGCGCGAGGTCTTCCTGCCGCCGTTCGAGGCCGCGGTCAAAGAGGCCGGGGTCGCGGGCGTCATGCCCTCCTACAACGAGATCGACGGCGTCCCCTCACATGCCAGCCATTTTCTCCTGGAGAAGGTGTTGCGCCAGGAATGGGGGTTCAGGGGACTGGTCTCTTCCGATTACTTCGGGATTTCGGAGCTGGTGACCCGCCAGGCGGTCGCCGAGAACAAGGCGGTCGCCGCCCGGCTCGCGCTCGAAGCCGGAGTCGACGTCGAGCTGCCGGACCCCGACTGCTACGCCCTGATCCCCCAATTGCTCAAGGAGGGGAAAGTCTCGTCGGCCCATGTCGATCGGGCGGTCGCCCGGGTCTTGCGCTCCAAGTTCCTGCTCGGCCTCTTCGAGACCCCCTACGTCGATCCGGAGAGGGCCGCGAAAGTGACCAACAGCCAGGCTCATCGAGAGCTGGCGGCGGAGGCCGCCCGCCGTTCGATCGTGCTGCTCAAGAATCAAGGCGGGCTCCTGCCGCTCGATCGCAGCAAATTGAAGTCGCTGGCGATCATCGGCCCCAACGCCGCGACCGCGCATCTGGGCGGCTACAGCGACAATCCCGGACGCGGCATCGGCATTCTCCAGGGCGTCCGCGACAAGGTGGGCCCACAGATCAAGATCAATTACGCCGAGGGCTGTAAGATCACGGTCGAGGGCGGCAACTGGTGGGCCGATACGTCCCGCCTCAGCACTCCGGCCGAGGACGCCAAGCTGATCGCCGAGGCGGTCGAGGCCGCGAAAGCCTCGGACGCCGCGGTGGTGGTCGTGGGCGGCAACGAAGATACCAACAAAGAGGCCTGGGCCGATAATCATCTCGGCGACCGCGACAGCCTGGAGTTGGTCGGCCGGCAGAACGATCTGGTCAAGGCCGTCCTGGAGACCGGCAAACCGACCATCGTCTTCCTGATCAACAGCGCGCCGCTCTCCATCAACTACATTGCGGAGAACGTCCCGGCCATTCTCGAAGGCTTCTACCTGGGCCAGGAGACCGGAATCGCCGCGGCCGACGTCCTCTTCGGGGACTACAACCCGGCGGGCAAACTGGCCGTCAGCTTCCCGCGCTCGGTCGGACAATTGCCGATCTACTACAACCACAAACCATCGGCCAAACGCGGATACCTGTTCACGAGCAAGGCGCCGCTCTTCCCCTTCGGCCATGGTCTGAGCTACACGACCTTCGAGTATACGAATTTGAAGCTGGCTCCTGAAAGCATCGGGCCCTCCGGCCAGACCGAGGCCAGCGTCACCGTCACCAACACCGGGCAGCGGGCCGGCGACGAGATCGTGCAACTCTACATTCGCGACCTGTTCAGTTCCGTCACCCGGCCGGTCCTGGAGCTGAAAGATTTCAAACGCATCACGCTCGCTCCGGGCGAGAGCAAGACGGTCACCTTCCTCATCACGCCCGATAAGCTGTCGTTCCTGGACCTGAACATGAGTCGCGTGGTCGAACCCGGGACCTTTGAGATCATGGTCGGACCGAGTTCGGCCAAACATCAAAAAGTGAAACTGGAAGTGAAATAAAAGAAGTCTAGAGAAGTCTGGAAAAGTCGGAAGAAATCTGGAGCAGTCCGAATCGGGACCGGTTTTGACTTCTCCAGACTTCCGCAATGGAGAATTCGTCATGAAAAAAACTCAGACTGACCGGCGAAGATTTATCAAGAGTTCCGTCGCCTCGGCGGCGGGACTGACGATCACGGCGGCGCTGTCCCGCCGGGTGCTGGGCGCGAATGACCGTCTCCGCGTCGGGCTGATCGGATGCGGCGCGCGCGGCAACTATCTCCTCTCGGAGACGCTCAAGGCGGCGAAGGCGTTGAACGTCGAAGTCGCCGCCCTCTGCGATGTCTGGAGCGTCAATCTGCAGCAGACCGCCGGTTGGCTCGCCGGCCGGCAAGAGACCAGGCCGGAGACCTTCGCCCGGTATCACGATCTGCTGTCGGTCAAAGATCTCGACGCCGTGCTCATCGCCACTCCGGACTTTGCCCATACCCAGATTCTGATCGAGGCCACCGGATTGAAGAAGGATTGTTTCGTCGAGAAGCCCATGTCCACGGTGCTGGACCAGGCCGCGGCGGCCGTCAAACTGGTCAGGGAGAATCGAACCATCGTCCAGGTCGGGACCCAGCGCCGGAGCGATCCGCGCCATCAGGAGGGCGCCCGCCTGATCCAATCGGGTCTGCTCGGAAAGATCAGCGAGGTCGAAGCCGCCTGGCACGATGCCGCTCCGCGCTGGGCCCGAGACTACGGCAACGTCAGGCGCGAGGATCTCGACTGGGAACAGTACCTCATGTTCCTGCCGCGCGAACCGTTCAATGCCGCCCGGTTTCGCCGGTGGCACCTCTACAAAGACTTCACGACCGGCACTCCCGGGCTGCTGGGCAGTCACCTGATCGATGTCGCCCTCTGGTTCATGGACGATCCGCTGCCGGCCTCCGTGGTCGCGCACGGCGGCGTCTACGTCTGGAAGGACGGACGAGAACACGCCGACACTCTCGACTGCCTCCTCGAATATCCCAAAGGATTCATCCTCAACTACTCGACGCGGCTCGGCAACAAGCATGCCGTTCCGGAGGTCATCTTCTACGGCACCAGAGGGACGTTCGATACCCAGAGCTGGACCGCCCGCGGTGAAGGCGGCGGCGCCGACGCCCTCGCCCAACCGGTGACCGTTCCCAAACCGAACCGCACGACCGCAGTCCCGGCTTCCAACTCCCCTGCTCCGGGCGACGCCGGCTCGGCCCAGCACGATCCCCGGGTCGAGGGCGAGGGCCACGTTCGCAACTGGCTGGAGTGCGTCCGCTCGCGCTCGACTCCCAATGCCCCGATCGAGGTCGGATATGCCCACTCGGTCGCCAGCATCATGTGTTTCCAGGCCTGGGAGACCGGCCGCCGCCAGGTCTACAACCCACTGCAACTGGCCATCAAGGGCGGTTGATGATTTATCACCAATAGTAAAGAGCGTACTGTCCGGTAAATATTTCTTGGCAAGATTCCGGATTGATGCTATAGTTCGGGGGTCGAATTATCAACTAATCCTATCAATCCATAATTTGCGCGGCTCCGTATTTGCGAGAGAGTAACTAAGGATAACTGAAGGTGACGTTAAAGTAGGTAATGAGTTATAAACAGGACTCAAATCTATCATAACTTATCAATTTATATCTCGCATACCTCCTGTGAGCTTAAGTGCAATGGCAGTGAATTGAATGATTATTTGCAGTTATGGCCTCGAGAGTGGCATTCTGATAGCCAGGAACCTGGTTCCTGGCTATCACATTTCTTTGTTGAGCGGGTTACCTCATCTACTTCGATTTAAAACCACTGAGCTTCTTCACACGCTGGCCCTTCCCCACCGTGTCCAAGGCTCATGAATGCCAGGGCCGAAGGCACTCATAACCGAACTGATTCTTTGTATTTTTACATCTTTTGTTGCCGACACGAATTAATACGCTATCGAAAAAGAGGGTGGGGCGGCCGGAAGCGTCGAACCAACACCACGATCGAACACGGCTTTGAAGGGGAATCCATAGGCTTGGGAATAGACATGAAGCAACCGCTAAATGTTCGAGGAAGGAGAAAATGCAGATGTTCCCTTTAACTGAAGCAAGTGCCCGTAATTCCATCAACCGAGATCCAGGACCTACGATGAAAGTGCAATCTCTGTTGCTGACGCTTTTAACGGCGCTGTGGATCTGCGCCGTCCCGGGAACCGCCGGCGCGCAGGTGCTCTACGGCTCGCTGACGGGTAACGTCACGGACCAGGCCGGAGCGGCCGTTCCGGGAGCCAAGGTCGAGGCGGTCAACGTCGCGACCGGCGTCGCCAAGATCACGACCACCGATCTCAAGGGAGGCTATCTCTTCAACGACCTGCAGTCCGGGATCTACCGGGTGACGCTGGAGGCCGGATCTTTCAGAACCTTGACTCAGGAGAACGTCCGGATCGAGACCAACACGGTGCGGCGGCTCGACGCCCAGTTGCAGGTCTCGTCGGTCAAGGACGTGGTGACGGTGACGGCGACCGAAGAGGCGCTGCAGACCGACCGGGCCGACGTCAACACGGTGCAGACGACCAGGCAGATCAACGATCTGCCGCTGACCGGCACGCTGGGCCGCAACTATCAGAGCATGATGTCGCTGATTCCCGGCGCGATCAGCGCCGGCGAGCAGAACTCCGCCGCGGGCAGCCCGCAGCGGTCGATCTCATTCAATGTCAACGGAGTCTCGCGGCTGCAGAACAACACCCGGATCGACGGCGCCGGGATCGTCTATCCCTGGCTGCCGACCAACACCGCCTATGTGCCGCCGGCCGAGGCCATTCAAGAGGTGAGCATCGTCACCAACTCTTTCGACGCGGAGCAGGGCCTGGCGGGCGGAGCCGCCGTCAACGTCATCATCAAGTCGGGAACCAACGAGTTTCATGGCGCGGGTTGGGTCTATCACACCAACAGCGCGACCCAGGCCCGGAACTACTTCCAGACCACCCCGCAGGTGCCGAAGAACCTGCTGACCCAGTTCGGCTACGCGGTGGGCGGACCGATCATCAAGAACAAGCTCTTCTTCTTTACCGATCTGGAACGGACCACGCAGCGCAACTTCGCGCGGGTCCAGACCTACAGCCTGGCGCCGGCCAGCCTGCGGCCGGACGCCAACGGGAACGTGATCTTCCCGACCGGCACGACTCTCTATGATCCGACCAGCAACCCGAATCCCAAACTGCGGACGCCCTTCGCCAACAACACGATTCCGGCGAACCGCATCGATCCGGCGGCCCTGGAACTGATCAAGCGGTTGCCGTTGCCCACCGGGGCCGGCCTCCAGAACAACTTCACGCCGACCGGCGTGGCCGAGTTCAACCGCAACAACATCGACAACAAGATCAACTACAACTACAGCGAGCGGTTCTCGATCTTCGGGCGTTACAGCATCTCCCCCACCCGGATCGTCGATCCGCCGGTCCTGGGCGAGGCGGTCGGCGACGCGCTCAACGCCGGCCAGTTAGGGGATGCGACCGGACGGGTGCAGGTCGGGGGCGGAGGAGTGACCTATACCCTGAGCCCGACGGTGGCCATGGACGCGAACTTCGGTTACACGCGCCAGCGGCTCGGCGCGATCGGCCCCGATATCGGGACCAACTTCGGACTGGACGTCCTCAAGATCCCCGGGACCAACGGCCTGGACCGGTTGCAGAGCGGAGTGCCGTTCTTCAACGTCAACAACTGGGCCAACATGGGCAATTCCAATACCGGCAACCCGTTCATCTTCCGTGACAACCAGTATGTGGCGGCGATCAATCTCTCGTGGCAGAAACGGGCGCACTCGCTGCGGTTCGGATTGGACTATCAGAACCAGCAGCTCAACCACTTCCAACCGCAGGGGGGCACCTTCCAGACGGCCCGCGGCACTTTCCAGTTCAGCGGCAGCGCGACCGCGTTGGAGCCGATCAGAAACGAGCGGAACGAGATCATCAACGGCGCGGTCAATCCCAACTTTTTGAACAGTTGGGCGGACTTCCTGCTGGGGCTGCCCAGCGGCGCCGGCAAAGTCGAGCAGTTGAGAAATCCGAATGCGCTGCGGCTGCAGTCGTATGCGCTCTATGCCCGGGACCGCTGGCAGATCACGAACCGGCTGACCTTCAGCTACGGGCTGCGGTGGGAGCGATATCCCTTCCCGGGCCGGGACAACACGGGAGTCGACCGCTTTGATCCCACGGACGGCAATGTCTATACCGGCGGCCTCACCGGCGTGCCGGAGAACACGGGCGCCAGTTCCGGACCGGGCCAGTTCCTGCCCCGGTTGGGCCTCGCCTATCGGTTCGGCGACAAGATGGTGATTCGGGCCGGATACGGACAATCGGCGGACCCCAGGTCCTTCATCGATTTCCGGAACTCCTACCCGGCCGTCATCATCTGGGCCATGCGCCGTGGCCAGTTCAACGGCGTCAACAACGACTTCATCCCGGTGACCACGTTGCGGCAAGGGCTGATCAATCCCAATGCCCTGCCCGACCTCAGCAGCGGCGTCAACAAGCTGGGCCCGAGCATCAGCACCTCCACCTATCCGAAAGAGTGGGAACGCAAATATATTCAGTCCTGGAACCTGACGATCGAGCGTGAGTTGCCGATGCGATTCACCGGCCAGGTCGGCTACATCGGGACGCGGGCCACCGGACAGATGGGGTTCCTCAACATCAACGCCGGAGCTCCCGGCACCGGCGATCAAGGACGCCCGCTCGCCTCACTCGGGCTCACCGGCGACATCAACATGACCGCGCCCTACCAGACATCGACCTACGACTCGCTGCAGGCCACGCTCACGCGCCGTTGGTCGGGTTCCCTCTTCGGAGTGGCCTACACGCTCTCAAAGGCGATCAACTATGCGGACAACGACGGCGGCCCGAGGATTCAGTATTTTCCGGAGGCTCAACGCAATCGCGGGCTCGCCGGTTATGACCGAACCCACAACCTGCAGACCTACTGGGTCTGGGATCTGCCGCTCGGCAAGGGGCAACGATGGATGGCCAACGGCCTGACCGGCAAGCTGCTCAGCGGCTTCCAGTTCAACGGCCTCATGAGCGCCTCCACCGGCGGACCGTTCCCGATCATCCAGGGCACCGCCCCCGGACTGTTGGCGGGCGGCAGCGGGCAGGTTCCCGACCAGGTCAAGTCCGAGGTGGCGACGCTGGGCGGAATCGGCTCCGGCAACCCGTACTTCGACACCTCCGCGTTCCGGACCGTGAGCAACGCCCGGTTCGGTAACGTGGGCCGTAACACGCTGCGCGGACCCGGGTACTTCAACATCGACATGGGCCTCTTCCGCACGGTCTCGGTCAAGGAACATTTCCAGGTGCAGTTCCGGGCCGAAGCCCTGAACGCCTTCAATCATCCGAACTTCGGAAACCCTAATGGCGACACAACCAACCCGAATTTCGGTTACATCTTGGGGACTATCGGGCAAGGTTCCAGAATCTGGCGCTTCGCTTCGCGCCTGTCATTCTAAGTCCCCCTGGTTGCAGTGCGGCTCGTGAAGTTCGGGCCGCACTGCTTTTTAAATTCCGATTATCTTAAGTAAACGGCTATTCTGCGATAGACTACCCTTTCCTCAACTCAACAACCATCAACTAAGATCGGAGGAGCATTATGAACAATAGCAGAAGGCTCGTCGTCAGCTTCCTTCTTCTCCTGGTGTGGTTATACCCCACGGTCTCCAGGGGGCAAGGCGCCCCCCTGCGCGACGGCGCCGATGATCGAGGTTTCTTCATCGGCGCGGCGGTGGCCATGACCCCCTTCAGAAACGAGGCGGCTTACGTCAACACCCTGCGGCGAGAGTTCAACATGATCGTCGCCGAGAATGCGTTCAAGTGGGATGCCCTGCACCCCGCGCGCACCACCTACAACTTCACCGACGCCGATGCGCTGGTCAGCTTCGCGCAGGCCAACAACATGAAGCTCCGGGGGCATACGCTGGTCTGGCACAACCAACTGCCCGGCTGGTTGACCAGCGGCAACTTCACGCGCGATGAAGTCATTCAAATTTTGAGGGACCACATCTTCACCGTCGTCGGACGGTACCGGGGAACGGTCGTCGCCTGGGACGTGGTCAACGAGGCGATCGACGATGCCAATGGCGCCCTGCGGAACTCGTTCTGGTTCCAACGGTTGGGAGCCGACTACATCCGGATGGCCTTCGAATTCGCCCGCCAGGCCGACCCGAACGTTAAACTTTACTATAACGACTACTCCATCGAAGGCCTGGGCACCAAATCCAACGCGGTCTTCACTCTCGTAAGTGACCTCAAAGCGCAGGGAGTACCGATCGACGGAGTAGGATGGCAGATGCACCAGATCAACCCGTTCAGGATCCAAACCGCGAATCAGACCAATGCCAGGCGCCTGGCCGGTCTGGGGCTCGAGATCTCGATGACCGAGATGGATGTGCGAATCGCGCTTCCGACGACGGCCGACGAACTGCAGCAACAGGCCCAGGGTTACCGCGACGCGATCAATTTCTGCCTGGCCGAATCCAACTGCAAGGCCCTGGTGACCTGGGGCTTCACCGATAAATATTCCTGGGTGCCCAGCACCTTCTCCGGGCAGGGCGACGCGTTGATCTTCGATGCCAACTATCAACCCAAGCCGGCCTACACCGCACTCCAGGAGGTGCTCAACGCCGGCACCACGCCGCCACCGCCGCCGCCGCCCACGCCGCCGGCCACACCGGCCGGACTGACGGCCACGGCCGGCAACGCTCAAGTGGTCTTGAGCTGGAGCGCGGCCTCCGGAGCCGCCAGCTACAATGTGAAGCGCGCGACGACGACCGGCGGCCCGTATACGACGATCGCCACCGGCGTCGCCGGCACCACCTTCACCAACACCGGGCTGACCAACGGGACGACCTACTTCTTCGTCGTCAGCGCGGTCAATGCCAATGGACAGAGCGCCAACTCCGCCCAGGTCAGCGCGACCCCGCAAGCGCCGTCCACGCCGCCGCCTCCGCCCGTGGGAGCGGTCACCGCCACCTCGAGAGTGGCGAGCGGAAGCAATCCCTGGTGGAGCGAACTCGACGTCATCATGAACCACACGGCCTCGCTGACGGCGCTGACCATCACCATCACGGTCCAGAAGACCACGGGGATCACCGGGTCGTCGCAATACAGCAACTTCCCCGGCAATCTGCTCCAGGCCACCCGAACCGATAACGGAACCTCGATCGTCTATACCTTCCGGATGGCGGCGGGTCAGACGCTGGCGGCCGGAACCAACCGGTTGGTCGCGGCCCAGTTCAATGGTAACGGAACCGCGCATCCGTACGGCGGGGATACCTGGAACGTCACCTACACGATCAGTGGCGGCACGCCCCAGACCCTGACGGGGACGTTTTAAGAGGTCAAGCAAAGTCTAGAAAAGTCTAGAGAAGTTCAGGAAAGTCGGGAGAGATTGAGGAACGCCCTGATCTCTCCCGACTGTTCCCCCAACCCGGATTTAAAAAGTCTGGAGAAGTCGAGGAGAGCCGATGAGAATCTGGAAAGATCGCGAAAGTCCGGAAAAATGATTCCCGACTTTTCCAGACTGCTCCAGACCTTTTAAGGAGAAATAAAATGTTCCATTGCACCAGCAGATCTTCATCCAGCCATACGCAACGTCGAGTCCGGATGATCTGGGCCATCGGAATCGGTCTCTTTCTGGTGGGCCTGGCCTATTCGCCGGCGCTGTTGAATCCCCGGCCCGCCATCGCCCAGACCGGATCCCTGATCCGGAATGATTTCGAGGATGGGACTCTCCAGGGATGGATTCCGCGCGGCGGAGGCGTCGTCTTGACCAATTCGACGGAGGTCGCCCAATCCGGCACCCACAGTCTCAAAACCGCCGGACGGACGGCCGGATTTCACGGACCTAGTCTGGATCTGCTCGGGAGGGTGCTGAAGGGTGGAACCTATCAGATCTCCGCTTCGGTCCGGCTGGTCGCCGGGCAGCCGGCCAGTCAGTTGAGAGCCACCATGCAACGCACCCTGGCGGACGGCACCAACCAGTTCGATCAGGTGGCCGCCAGCGCCGCCAACGGAGTGACGGATGCGGCCTGGGTCACGTTGCAGGGCCAATACAGTTTCGGCGCCGATGTCAACGGGCTCCTGCTCTACATCGAGAGCGCCGATCCGACCAGTTCCTACTACGTCGACGATTTCAGCATCACGATCCTGGTCCCGCCTCCCAACGGCCCGCAGGACAACTCGGGAATCGCGACCGATTTCGAGACCAATTCGGCCGAGGGCTGGCAGCCGCGAATCGGCCGCGAGACGCTGACCGCGACGGCGGCCGACCAGCACGGCGGGAGCTACAGCCTCCTGACGACCGGCCGGCAACGCGAATTCGACGGCGCCATGATCGACGTCACCAACAAGATGTACATCGGTTCCCAGTACCGCATCTCGGTCTGGGTCAAGCTGGCGCCGGGCGAGGCTCCGATCGCCGCGAGGGTCAGCCTGCAGCGCACCCTGGGCACGGCCACGTCGTTCCATACGGTCGTGGGCAACACGCAGGTGACGGCGGATCAGTGGGTGTTGCTGACCGCAGTCTACAACTATGCGTTCAACCATTCGGCCCTCTCGCTCTATGTCGAGACGGAGGGCACCACGCCCGTGCGCGCGCCTTCGCTCTATATCGACGATTTCGCCCTGACCTACATTCCGCCGCCGGAGATCGAGCAGAACATCCCGTCGGTCTTCGGGACGCTGGCCGACTACTTCCACGTCGGCTCGGCCATTGAACAGACCGAGATCACGGGCGTGCATGGCGACCTCCTGAAGAAGCACTTCGA
>DATEFT010000893.1:0-3682 GCA_035280505.1 Blastocatellia bacterium
AGTTATGGAGCTTCTCCCATTTTTTTGGGCCCGCCTTCATTCCGAACCCACCAAAAGCTTGAGCCTCCCGGACTCATACTCGATCACTCTTAGTCTACGAGAATGTGGAGAAGATTCATAATTATGGATGTTTTGCGATCTCCTATGATTTTATAGTAGCGCTTAATGCTCCCAAGTTGTTGATTAAGGCGGAAGTGTAGTTGGATGTGGAGAAATGTTTCCAATGGAATGGAAGTTGCGTCCTTAGAATATTGTATACTCTTAGATAGAAGTATCACGTCCAACACTGGGGACGCATACGCAGGCAGCCTATCGCTCAGGTCTCAGCTCCAGCCGTGCTCGGCGCGCGGGCTTGCAGACCAGCACCAGCAATCAGAACCAACAAACACAGGAACGTTCGAGTAGTGGAAGGCCGGTCATTGATCATTCTGAAGTCAGTTCTGGCGAAAGTCAGTTCAGGAGATGGCTTCCGAGGTCACCAAGAATGTCGGATGGGTGACGGTGAGCGGTTCCAGGGTTTCAGCACGATCAAATTATAGGAGACATTATGAATAAGGTATTCTGCATGAGAGGTTCGGCTAAGTTAATGCTGGGAATCCTCATGATCGCCATGTGGGCGGTGGTGGGGTTTGGACAAGAGAATAGCGGCAGTATTCAGGGAACGGTCAAGGACACGACGGGGGCGGCCATCCCCGGGGTCAAGGTTCTGGTGACCGGTCCGTCGCTGGTTCGGCCGTTGGAGACGACCTCCGACAAGGAAGGGAACTACGTCTTCCCCAAGATTCCGTCGGGCGTCTACACCGTGACGATCAGCAATGCCGGATTCAAGACGATGAAGACCGAGGATGTGCAGGTCATGTTGGGCCAGGCGGCCAAGATCGACGTGGCGCTCTCGGCGGGCGACGTGGCGGAGTCGGTGACGGTCACGACGGGGACCGAGCTGATCGACGTCACCTCCAGCAAGGTGGCGACCAACATCACCGAGCAGTTCATGGACAGCACGCCGAAGGGGCGAAACTTCGACAGTCTGTTGATCGTGGCGCCGGGAGTGCGGTCCGAGCCCAAGTCCGGGAGTTTCGGCGTCGGCGGGTTCCAGATCAACGGCGCGAGCGGTTCGGAGAATACCTTCGTCGTCGACGGGGTGGCGGTCTCGGACGTCCGGCGCGGAGGTTTGCGGGCCAACGATTCGATCCCGTTCGAGTTCCTGCGTGAAGTGCAGGTCAAGAGCGCCGGGTTCGAGGCCGAGTACGGCGGAACCCTGGGCGGCGTGGTCAACGTCGCGACCAAGAGCGGGAGCGACGAATATCACGGGATGGGCTTTCTCTATCTGACCGGTTCCTCGTTGAATTCGGCTCCGCGCAGCCGCTGGCAGCGCAATCCCGGGGATCAGACGCAGGCCGAATACTTCACTCCGAAAGAGGATTCATACCGCAACCTCTTCCCCGGATTCACGCTGGGCGGCCCGATCATCAAGCAGCGGTTGAACTTCTTCGCCGGTTACTCGCCGGAGGAGCGGCGCACCGACCGGACGGTCAGCTTCACGAGTGACGGCTCGACGCGGACCTCGACCCGGCGCGTCCTGCAGCACTACGGGATCGCGCGGCTCGATTATCTGCCGACGCAGAAGATTCAGGTCAACAGCTCGTTCTTCTGGAATCCGCAGCGCACGACCGGCTCCATCTTCGCCAGTACCGACGGACGGCAGTCGATTCCGGCCAACGATCTCTCGATCACCGGCGGATATGTCCCGGCCTCGAACTTTACGACCTCCTTCAACTACACGCCGACCTCGAAGCTGATCCTGTCGGTGCGGTACGGTTACAAGTATCTGAACGACAAGGCCGACGCCTACGGCAAGTCCCAATTGCCGTACCTGATCACCCAGCAACCGTCGCTGGACCAAAATGGGAATCCGGTCCTGCCCGGCATCCCGACGCAATACCTGGCGACGGCCGGTTCGAGCAACGTCACCAACACCTTCACCACCAATTACGACATCACCACTCGCCACAACATCTACCTGGATGCCAACTACCTGACCCGGTTCTTCGGTCAGCACAGCTTCAAGGGCGGGTATGCGATCAACCGGATCGCGAACCGGGTCCGGGACGACTATCCCGACGGCCGGTTCGATATCTATTGGAACGATTCCTTCACGCGCCTCCCGGGTGAGGACGGACAACGCGGAATCTACGGCTACTACATCTGGGAGGACGGGGTCCGGCACAATGCGCAGGTCAACAGCCGGAACCAGGCCTTCTACATCCAGGACGCCTGGCAGGTTCGCCCGGGGTTGACCGTCAACGCGGGCGTGCGGTTGGAGAACGAGTTCCTGCCGCCGTATCTCAAGGTGGTCGATGGCCGCAATGTCGCCAATCCGATCAGCTTCGGCTGGGGCGACAAGGTGGCGCCGCTGCTCGGCTTCGCCTGGGACATCAAGGGCAACGGCAAATGGAAGCTCAGCGCCGGGTACGGCCAATACTTCGATCTCATGAAGTATGAACTGGCCCGCGGTTCGTTCGGCGGCGACTTCTGGCACAGCCACGTCTACACGCTGGACAATCCCAACCTGGGGATGCTCTCGAAATCGACGCCGGGGGCGTTGGGCACTCAGATCCTCGATATCGACAACCGCACCCTCCCGATCAATGCCCAGGGGGAGATCGAGGGGGTCGACCCGGGCGCCAAGCCCATGTCGGTCCGGCAGTTCAATATGGGGCTCGATCATGAGTTCAAACAGGGTCTGGTCGGCTCCGTGCGCTGGACGCACAGCCGCCTGGTCCGCGGGATCGAGGACATCGGGACTCTGAATGACGAAGGGAGCGAGGTCTACATCATCGGCAATCCGGGGTTCGGTCTCACCAACGATCAGGCGCTCGGGTTGAGCGGCCAGCCGCTGGTGCCCAAGGCCCGCCGCGACTATGACGGAGTGGAGTTCCGGGTGGACGGCCGTTTCAGCGGCGGTCTCTTGAGACGGTTCAACTATAACGCCTCTTACACCTATAGCCGGCTCTACGGCAACTGGGCCGGATTGGCCAACTCGGACGAGGACGGCCGTTCGGATCCTAACGTCAGCCGCGCCTACGACCTCTTCTACAGCAACTACGATTCGTCGGGCCGCAACGCCTACGGCCTGCTGGCCACCGACCGCCCCCACACCTTCAAATTCTTCGGCAGCTACGACAAGCCGTGGAAGAAGGGCGGTTCGACCACCTTCTCGTTCACGCAACTGGCTTACAGCGGCACGCCGTTGAGCTCGACGGCGACGGTGATCGTCCCGGTCTTCTTCAACGGCCGCGGAGATCTGGGCCGGACGCCGACCATGACCCAGACCAACCTGCTGATCTACCACTCCGTCAACGTCTCGGAGCGGGTCAAGATGCGGTTCGACCTGAACGTCACCAACCTCTTCAACCAGGCGGCGATGACCAACATCAACCCCAACCTGTATCGGAACGGGAGCGCCAATCCGACCCTCGAACAGTTCTTCGGCGGTTTCAATGCCCGGAATTTCATCAAGCCGGACGGAATCAATCCGGAGACCGGGCTGCCTTATGGTTCGCCGAATATCAATCCGATCTACGGCCGGCCCACCACTTATCAGGGGGGGCGCGAGCTCCGGCTCGGCTTCCGCTTTGAGTTCTAGGCGACCGGCGATCTGGATCGACTAACAAACCGCGAA
>DATEFT010000894.1:0-5630 GCA_035280505.1 Blastocatellia bacterium
CGTCTTCTACATCAGAACCCATAACAACCAGCAGGTCCGCTACGTCGAGGTGCTTCCGGCGTTGAAGGCCGTCGGCGGCAAAGTCCTGCACCTCTCGCTGGCCCAGGAAGAACAGTACCTCAACCTCACACCGACTGCGTCATAGAGGCGCGACCGGGCCTGCGAACCGCACCCGGCTCTTCGCCCTGAGCCTTCGGCAAGAAGACGAGACCCGCATGGTCTTTAGCCGAAGGCTCACGGCTGTTAGCGGATCGATGATGGGAACCGGCCCCGCCAGCGCGCGCGCCTGCCCCAAGTCAAGGCGCCAAAAGAGCGCCGCCTCCACCACCCTCTGTTGAAGCCGGAGTTGACATCCCGCTCGTCTGGGAATATATTCTCGCGCGGATTTAGTTGGACAAGCGAACTAAATCCGATTGCTCGAGTTGGAATTCTCGAAGCCACGGCTACGCAGATCGGTCATTGAATCATTAGTCATCTTTCGTTTGCCAGTTCTACTTACTTTGTTGCAGACACTAACAAAGTTACGACGGCTGAAGTGTCGTCGCTCGATCCGGATCGCACCAGCTAAGCTTGAGGTCCAAACGGACCTGGAGCAGAGGGAACAACAACGAAAATAAGGAGGATCGCCGTGCGTAGGTTCCATCACCAGATCGCTTTCGCCAAAGCCTCTCTTTCAATCATGTTGCTGCTGCTGGTCTCGGCTGTACCCGGGCCGTTCGCCCAGGAGCAGACTACGGCCGACTCCGGCATTCCTTTAGTCTATCCCGTTGAGAACACGGGTGCGAACTACGCGGCACCTGTCTTCCCGAGTTTCGCGCAGCTTCCGATCATTCGACCGTTGACCGACCCGTTCCGGTTCGCCGACGGAACGCGTGACGCTTCGTTCAAAAGCTGGGAGCGTCGGCGTAATGAGATCAAGGCGGCAATCGAGAAATATGAGATTGGCCCCAAGCCTGATTGTTCGGACTGCGCCATTACAGCTTCGTATACGCCGGCGGCGGCAGGCTCGACCGCCAAGGGTGTCCTGACAGTGGTGGTGACCAGAAATGGGAGATCGCTCACTTTGACTTCGGGCGTGTACATTCCAACCGGGATGGGCAGCGGCCCGTTTCCGGCCCTGATCGCCATGACCGCCGCGGCACGCCCGTCAGGAGCCAATCCAGGCAGTCTCCCCTTGAGCGTGATTACCAGCCGTCCGATCGCGACGGTCAACTTCGTCCATAACAACGTCACCGTCAATTCGTTCGGAAACATCAACCACTCAGCGGATCCGTTCTACCAGCTCTATCCTGAACTTTGCGCCGGAGCCTGCAATGGAAGTGTGAGCAATTCGGGACAATACGCGGCGTGGGCCTGGGGAGTGAGCCGCCTGATCGACGGCCTGGAGATCGCGACCCATCAGGCGGTCAACCCGCTCCCGATCGAGATGAGACACCTGGCAGTGACCGGATGTTCCTATGCCGGAAAGATGGCCCTCTTTGCCGGGGCGTTCGACGAACGGATTGCCCTGACGATTCCCCAGGAGAGCGGAGGCGGTGGCGCGCCATCCTGGCGGATCACGCGCGGGATCGAGGCCTATGGTGCGTCGGAAGATATTCAGCGGACCAGCTATGACTGGTTCGCGGGGCAAATGCGCCAGTTCGCCGGCGACAACGGTTACAAACTCCCGACGGATCATCACGAGCTGATGGCCATGGTCGCGCCCAGGGCCCTGCTGGTGACGGGCAACACCGACTTTTACTGGCTGTCCAATCGATCCAACTATATCTCGTCGCGAGCCGCGCAGCGCATCTACCACACCCTGGGAATAGGAGACCGGTTCGGCTTCTATCTTGATGGCAGACACGCACACTGTGCAATACCGGCCACCCAGGCTCCGGCGATCGCGGCCTTTCTTGACAGATTCCTGCTCGATGAGGCGACGGCCAAGACGGAGGTGGAGGTCACTCCATATCCGGCGCTCGATTACAGCCGATGGACTGCGTGGTGGGGGCGACAGGATCCAAAATTCCCGAACCATTCCGATGAGACGACGACCGGTCCGGACGGGGAGGCCGCGCCGGATCTGACGCTCGATGACAACCGGTGGCCCGCGTGGTGGGGACGACTGGATCCGAAATTCCCGAACAATTGGAACCCGGGAGACGGAACGTTAGTGATGTCGTTGACCCGTCCTCAACGCATCAATGCCGGCGAGACCGTTTTGGCCGGCTATGCGCTGTCGATGCCCGACGGCCACCCGGCGACGACCATCTCGCTGGCGGGCGGGAATGTGCAGACGGACATCTACTGTCCGGATGGCAGTTCCTATACCCTCACCATTCCGCTCCCGAACGAGTCCTATTCGATCCCGGCCAACGACGGCTCCTGGTTCCCCTCGCTCAACCAGAAGGTTTATCAGGGTTCCGCGACGGCCTCCACCTGCACTGGCGGGGTGGCGAAGATCGCCTATTTCAGCGCGTTGGGAGTAAGCTCGGGTACCGGCAATCCCGGAGGACCTGGGTTCCCGACCACCGACACCACGTATCCGCTCAAGGTGAGATTCCACTTCACCAGCGGCGACGACAACGGCGCCGACGGAGGCTGGAGCCCGGCGGTAACCGTTAACTACAAACCTCAATAAGCAAGAGCAAGACCCACCGCGAAACACGCGGAATACGCGAAAGATGATTGATTTCGTGTATTCCGCGTGTTTCGCGGTTCATCAACCGATTTTCCCAACAGATGATTCTACTCATGGCGGAGGATGATCATCGGATCCACCTTCGTCGCCCGGCGCGCCGGCAGATAACAGGCCAGCCCGGCCACGAGCGACAACAACGAGAGCACCACGGCAAAGGTGGCCGCATCGGCGGCCGTCACGCCGTACAGCAGACCGGACAACACCCGGCCCAGAGCCCTGGCGGCGGCCAGTCCGATCACGAGGCCGACAACCACGGGCCTCATTCCCTGCCCCAGGATCGTTCGCAGGATGTCCCGGCCTTGCGCCCCGAGCGCGATCCTAAGGCCGATCTCCGGCGTCCGTTGCGCGATCGTATCTGAGACCACGCCGTACACACCCATGACGGCCAGCATCAAGGCCAGCGCGCTAAATCCCCCCAGCACCAGCAGGCTGAAGCGAGGCATGGAGACGGCGTCCGAGAGCACGTCTTTCATCGGAATGATGAGCGGGACCGCTCGATTCCGATCGACCTCCGCGACCGTCCGCCGAATGGCCCCGGCGATCTCCGCCGGCGGCAGGGATGAGCGAACGAAGAGCAGGCCCACCGGCCACGGCTCCTGTTCGACGGGAACGTAGACTTCAGGCTGAGGTTCTTTTTCGATCCCGAAGTGGCGTGTGCTCTTGACCACGCCGACGACCTGCCGCCAGACCTCCGGACCATCCGGGCGGCCGAAGCTGAGCCGTTTGCCGAGGGGATCGGCGCCGGGCCAGAAGCGCTGCGCCGCCGTTTCGTTGATGACGGCGACGGGAACCGTCGCGGCCGTATCTTGCGCGGCGAGTTGCCGGCCTCGCAGCAAGGGCACGCCGAGGGTCCGCAGATAGCCGGAACTGACGACATGGGTCGTGGCCAGGACCGTGGGATCCTGGCCGGCGGCCGGCGGGCGGCCCTCGATCTTGAGATGAGCGACATTGCCTCCCTGGGTCAGCGGCAACCCATTGCTGGACCCGGCCGCCTCGATTCCCGGGATCTGCTCCAGGCGTTCAATAACCTGGCGGAAGAACGTCACGGGAGCCGGGCCGACCAGCGCCGCCGTCACGCCGCCGGGATGGATTCCGAGATCCACCGTCATCAGGCGCACGAAGCTGTTGAGCAACAGGCCGGTTCCCACAGTCAACACGAGAGCCAGCGCGACCTCAAAAGTTACCAGCAGATTACCGGGCGCAAGCAGCGAACGACGCCAGGCGGAGGCGCGGCCCGCCGTCTGCTTCAAAGTCGCATTCAAGTCGACGCGCGTTCCGAGCCACGCCGGAAGGGCGCCGTAGAGCAGGCCGACCGTCACCGTCACTCCCAGGGCAAAGGCGAGCGTCCCGGCATCGAGCTGTGAGTCGCCGAGCCGTGGAATATAATGCGGGCTCAATTTCAAAAGCAGTTTGAGCGACCAGGCGGCCAACGCGATCCCCGCCGCCCCTCCCGCCAGGGCCAGTAAGAGGCTCTCGGTCAACACCTGTCGCACCAGCCTGGGGCGGCTGGCCCCGATCGCTTGTCGAATCGCCATCTCTCGGCGCCGCGCGCCGGCGCGCACCGACAGCAGACCGGCGAGGTTGGCGCAGACCATCAAAACGACCAGGGTGACGGCGCCGAGCAGAATCGACAGTGTCAGACCGGCCTGACCGACGGAGTGATCTTTCAATGAAACCAGCCTGACCCCGATCGCCGCGCTGTGGTTCGACTGCGGATCGTCGTGGGCCCGTTGCGCGAAGATCGTCTCCAGTTCCACTTGCGCCCGCTCGGGCCGAACGCCGGGCTTCAGCCGTAGAATCGCGTGATACAACCGGGAGTCGCCAGGCTCCCGGCTCAGATCGTCGTCCGACAGCGTCCAGAAGCCGGTCCGCCTGGACGGCATCCGCAAATCCGCTCTCTGTTTGAGTGGGAAATCGAAGCCGGGCGGCATGACTCCCACCACCACGTACAGACGATCGACCGCTCGAATCGTGCGTCCGAGGATCTCGGGGTCGGCGCCAAAACGTTGTCGCCAGAGATCATCGCTCAGAATGATCGGGCGATCGCCGCCCGGCCGGGCCTCTTCCGGAAGAAAGAGTCTCCCGAGCACGGGCTGGATGCCGAGCGCGGGCAAGAGTTCGGGGGTGACGCTAACGCCGCCGATGAACTCCGGCGCCGCCTCTCCGGGGAGAGTAAGGCCGGCATTCCAGTATCCTCCGATTCGCTCGAAACTGCGGCTTCGGGCGCACCAGTCAACCAGATCGCGGCGATCGATCCAGTCGAGCCAGGCTCCCGGTTGAGCGCCGGGTCCGGGCCGGTAGGAGGCCTGCATCAAGCGGTCAGGCTCGACGAAGGGCAAAGGCCGGATCAAAACCGATTTGACGATGCAGAAGATGGCGGTGTTGGCGCCGATCCCCAGCGCCAACGTCATGACGGCAATCAGCGTGAAGCCGGGAGCCCGACGCAGCATCCGTGACGCATAACTCAGATCCTGCCACAGAGCGTCGAGATGGGCCCCCAGCCGGGCCTCCCGCACACGCTCTTTGACCTGCTCCTCGCCCCCCAGCTCGATCGAGGCGGCGCGGCGCGCGGCCTCCGGATTCAGACCCTCCCGGATCTTCAACTCGGTCAGCATCTCCAGGTGGGCGCGAATCTCTTCCGCCAACTCCCGTTCCATCCGGTTCCTGTGGAATAGATGACGCCACAGGCTGATCAGGCGAGACCGCAATGGCATAATCCCCCCCCTCTGTCGATCGAAGCACCCCGGCGAGCGCCGTCTTAACTTCCCCCGCCTGTTACTTTGAAAAGTAAGTCTTTTGAAGTCGGATCTAAACCGCGAAACACGCGAAAGGTGTTGATTCCGCATCTTTCACGGTTTGTAAACCAGTTTAGTGAGCAAAGTACCATGCTCTCCTACAGTAATCCTATAGAAGAGCATAGACCCGCTCATATCGAATGTCAATATGA
>DATEFT010000895.1:0-13088 GCA_035280505.1 Blastocatellia bacterium
TCTGGCCCCTGGGCCAATCACGTTGAATTGAGAGATCTAACTTAATTCCCGAATCGATAGATAAACCGCGAGACACGCGGAATACGCGAAATTCAGCCGATTTCGCGCATTTCGCGTGTTTCGCGGTTTTTAAACCGATCTTCTCCCGCCTTCAATTGATGGGAGGGGCGATCTCCAGGCGGGCATCGTAATCGTAATAGAGGATCGTGGTGGTCGACTGCGAGAGGGCGGTCGTTCCCTCGAGCTTGCGCAACCGGCCGTCAGCCTCTCGGACCCAGAGCTTGACCGTAAAGGGTTGATTTTTGAGATGGACTTTGGACGAGGGCGCAAACGGGAATTGGGCCTGATAGACACGGGTCGGGGTTCCGTCCATGACCTGCGGGCCGAGTTCCGTGATCCCGGAGGCGGTGCCCAGATAGTCCGCCAGCTTCTGGGGGTCGGCCAGATTGGTGACCTCCAGGTTGGCGGTCGATTTTTGCCAGGTCTTGCCCGGGAACTTCACATAGGTATCCGGGCCGACGATGATCGCCTGATACTGCTCGCCGCTGATGCGAAAGCGGTCCGGCAGGACGATCTCCAGGTTGGTCTTGACCGACTCGACCGGCTTCCGCACGGTGGTCATGGCCGCGCGGAAACTGTGGGCCGTCCCCAGTTTGCGAACCGCCGCCAGGGCCCGATCCGTGATCGGCGAAGCGACGGCGGGGGCGGTGGGGGTGGCGGACGGTTGGGGGACGCCGCTCGCCGCGCGCTCTTTAGGCGGAGCACTGCAAGCCAGCGCGCTGCAGAGTGCGAGGATCTGGACGAAGTAAAGTTCAGTTCTCATGATGTTGATCAGTCACGCGATCAGAGGGGACCTGTGTGTCGCCCCGCGGGCGTCACACAGGTCTGGGATCAAGGTCCGGCGGGTCTATTCCGGGTCCGCCGGGTTGTTGAAGAGCGCTCCGAGCCTGATGCTGCCGTGCCCGAATTGCGGGTAGTTCAGGACAGAGGGGTTAATGGGATCCAGACTGGACGCGGTGTCGTCGGGCGGGAAGAGGATCAAGGTTCGCAGGAACGACAGAATCGAATCGCGATCGGTCGTGCTCAATCCCAGGAACTGATTGCGCGAGTCGAGCGCCTCTCCGCCGTGGCGGGCGATGACGGAAGCCAGGTTATGCGAGCGGCCGTCGTGCCCGTACGGAGCGGTGGTGCCGAGGCCCCAGAGGGCGGTCGTCAGGAACTCGCGCTGCATGGTTCCGTCGAAGTTGATCTCATAGAAGTTGATCCCGAGATCATGCCGCTTGAAGTCGGTGAAGATGTTGTTGACCCGGAACACTCCGCGCCGGGGGACCTTCAGAGTCGGCAGCCCGGTGCCGTCGTTGACCACGTTGAAGAGCGGCGAGGCCGTGGCGAAGAGCTGATTGATCGGATTGCCGCGAACCGGATCGAAGACCGTCTCGAGATCGGCGTGACGGCGGTCGCGGGCGATCTGCAGATCGGGGATGTGGCATTGGGCGCAGCCGATGGTGACGAAGAGCTGGCGGCCCTGCAGGTCGGTATCGGTCTGTCGATCGAGCCCCGCTTTGAAGTAGTTGAGCAGGTAGTGCTCCATGAAGTCCACGATACTGGTCGGAACCTCGTTGACGACTCCGTCGCCGTCCGGATCCGCCAGCGGATCGGAGGTCGGCGGGGCCTCGATTGCATCCTTGGTTCCGTCGAGCACCATGCCGGAGGGCGTGGTCACGACTCCGCCGTTATGAGCGGCGGCGGTATCGGGATCTACGGATTGCAGCCCCATCTCAGCCTGGAACGCGCCGACCGCGAACTCGCGAATCGAGATGGTCTCGCCGTGCAGGAAGAACGGGCGGATTCGCAGATCGGGATTGACTCCATCGACCGCCGTGGTGTCCACGGTTCCATTCGGGCGGGCCGTGATCCGGCCGTAATTGATGCCCTTGCTCATCAACTGCATCTCGAAATTGCTGCCCAACTGCTGCGCTCGGGCGATGGCGACCGCTCGGATCATGCGGAGATCGGCCGTGATCTCGTCGGCGAGCATCTCCTTGAGACCGAGGCCGAACAGGTGCGGCGCGTCGCGGCTGTCGGGTCGGGTGACCACGTCACCTCCGGCGCCCGCCGAACCGCGCGGGCGTCCGTGGCAGGCGGCACAACTGTCGGCCAGCCCGGCGCCGATGATCTTGACCGTGTTGATGTCGCCCGCGCCATCCCCCATCGATGGACCCAGGCCCTGCGATCTGGAAAATTTGCGTTGAAAGAGTTGGCGGCCCCGGCGGATTGAACGGGCCGGATCACGATTGATCAGGAACAATGACGAGTCCGGGGTCATGACGTTCCCCCGACCCACTCCCGCCTGTTGTTGATATGACTTGGCGATTCCGACGTTGGCTGCATTGGGCGCGCGGGTCCGATCGATCAATTGCCCGAAGACCGGAAAGGCGACCGCCGCAATGACTCCAGCGAAACAGAGAATCGCAATCAGCTTGAAGCTCTTAGCAAGGCGCATTTTTGTCTCCTTTGTCTTGTACTAAATGAGGATCGGGGGCCGGGGGGCTACCCCCGTTTTTCGTACCGGCAAGACCGGGTGTTGCTTTGCTAATTCAATACAGAGCTGACTCAACGTAGCCTGGAGAAGTCTGGAAAAGTCTAGAGAAGTCTAGAAAAGTCGGGAGGAACTATCGGCTTGATCAAAGGACAGTTCTGGACTTTTCCAGGCTTCTCCAGGCTTCTCCAGACTTCTCCAGACTTCTCTTCGGTGAGGCGTAACATTATCTTAGGTCTTAACTTGTGTGTATGTTAGGTGACTAACATGGGTAGGGTTTTTTGAACGGGAAGAGGGCTGCAAGGATCCCGGACAGCCCCCCTGCTTGCGGCCGGTTCGTACGCTCTTAAAACAGGTCTTTCAGCGTGACGCTCACGGGCTGTTTGACCGGGTCGCTCGATTTCAGAAATGAGACCAGGTCGAGCAGTTGTTTGAGCGAGTACTTGGTTCCGTAATGGCTCGGCATCGCCGAATTCGGAAGGGTTTCGATCTTGACCACCTCCGATCTGGGAACAGCCCGCGAGACCGGCGGCAAGGTCGAGGTCTCGTAGAGCCGAATTAGGGTCGGACTCTCGTCGCGTTTGATCCCGGTCAAGCGCATTCCATCGCGGGTGGTGAGCGCGATCAGGGCATATTTTTCGGAGACGACGGCCCCCGCCGAGACGATGCTCCGCAGAATCTCGTGCGGCGACTGCGTCGCGATCTCGGTCAGGTCCGGACCCACTTTGCCTCCGATTCCCTGGACGGTGTGGCAGACCCGGCAGTTGGCGGTCTGGCCGGAGTCGAAGAAGAGCTCGCGCCCGGCCACCGGATCTCCGCGCAGTTCGGCCGCCTCGTTGATCAGGGCCGGGGGCCGGGCCGAATCTTTCGGAGCCGCGGCTTCAGGTTTCGGCGCTTCGGGCTTGGGTTCTTCGGGCCTGGGTCCGGCGCCGCTGAAGTGCGGATCGACGGAGCTGGAGGGAGCGGCATTCGAATTAGCCGGCGAGAGCGAGAGCACATAGGTCGTGATCTGTGCGATCTGCTCCGGGTTATATCGCTTTTTGAATCCGGGCATGCCGGTGCCGGTAATCCCCTCGGCGATGACGCGGGTCAGGTACTCGGCCGTAAAGTTACGATCTTTCAGTTTGGGTCCGCTGCCCCCGGCGCCCGCGCTCCCGTGGCAATAGACGTTGCTGCACGATCCGGCGAAGAGTTTACGGCCCGCCTCGATCGAGGCCTGAGCATTGGTTCCGGTCCGGGCCGGAGAACCGAACGGCAGCAGGCATCCCGCGAAGGCCAGCAGGGCGGCGGCGAGACCGCGGCGGGGAGTAGTGGGCAGACTCGATCTATTTCTCATTGGCCGCGATTCCTTTGCGCTTGCTTGATGATTCCGGCAGGGCGAAGACGAACAGGGTCGAGGCTCCTTCCGGAACCTTGTCGGCGAGTTCCGGCCAGATGACCGGCATCAGTCCGCCCAGCAGCGAACCCATGCCCGAGGGGATCGCGATGTATTGGCGGCCGTTGACGGAGTAACTGATGGGCGAGCCGCTCATTCCGCCGCCGGTGTTGAAGGACCAGAGCTTCTCTCCGGTCTTCGCATCGAGCGCGAAGGCGTTGCCTTCGACATCGCCGGAGAAGATGAGATCGCCTCCGGTGGCGAGCAGCGAGGCCAGGGTGGCGTATTTCGTCTGGTGTCGCCATCTCCTCGCTCCGGTCAGCGGATCGTAGGCGTCGATGTGGCCATAGGCGGGGCTTCCTTTCGGAGGCATAAACTCCATTCCGCCGCCGAACAGCCCCTGGCCCTCTTTGACCTCCTGCTTCTCGGGTTTGATGAGATTGCAGAACTCCCAGCCGATGTTGTACCAGAGACTCGTGCGCGGGCTGTAGGCCGAATGGTCGTAGTTGCGGCCGCCGGCGATGCTCGGGCAGACATAGGTGGCGCCGTTCGGCGGCACGGGCAGCATGCCGATGGGCTTGCCGTTCGCATCGATCCCTTTATGCCAGTTGAGCAGATCGACATGCGGGTAGGCGTTGAGGTACTTGCCGGTCTCGCGATCGAGAACCCAGGTCATCCCGCCTTTATTCGGATGGACCAGCAGCTTCTGTTTCCGGCCGTCGCGCTCATAGTCGATCAGCACGCATTCATAGGCCGAATCGAAGTCGTAGAGGTCGTGGGGAACCTCCTGGAAGTACCATTTCAATTTTCCGGTATCCGGATCGAGCGCGATGATCGAGTTGGTGTAGAGGTTATCTCCCTGACGATCTTCACCGTAAAAATCGGAGGACGGATTGCCGATCCCCCAATAGAGCAGGTTCAATTGGGGATCGTACGAGCCCACGAGCCAGGGCGGAGCGCCGCCGAATTTCCACATCTTCTCGGTCCAGGTCTCGAACCCGGGTTCGCCGGGTCCCGGGATCGTGTAGAAGCGCCAGAGGTGGCGGCCGGTCTTGGCGTCGAAAGCGTTGAGGTAGCCGCGGTGCGCGGTCTCGCCGCCGGTTCCGCCGACGATCACCTTATCCTTCACGACCAGCGGCGGCGACGTGATGTTGCAGCCGCACTGACGGACGTCTTCGACCTCGACGTCCCAGACCTCGCGGCCGGTCTTGAGATCGAGCGCGACGACGTGGTTGTCGAGCGTGCCGAAGAAGACCAGGCCATGCCCGATCGCCAGGCCCCGCGACCCGCGTTGATAGGGGATCGGCATCTGCGGCAGCTTGTAGAAGTACTTCCAGATGATCGAGCCGGTGGCCGCATCGAGCGCGAAGATGCGGTTCATCGGGCCCATCAGGTAGATCACTCCGTCCATGACGATCGGCGTCGCGTTGAGGCCGCCGCGCAACTCTCCGGTCGGAAAGGCCCAGACCGGCACCAGATTCTTGACGTTCTCACGGGTGATCTGATCGAGCGCGCTATAGCGCCAGGCGCCGTAGTTGCCGCCGTAGGACATCCAGTTTTGCGGTTCTTGGTCGGAGTCGATCAGGCGGGGCCAGGTCGGTTCCTGCGCGAACAACGTCCCGGTTAAAACGATCATCAAGGTGAGTGTGGCCAGAACTCGAATCTTAAAGCACAGATGCTCTTCGGCCCCTCTGTCTCGCCAATTCATGCCGAACCCTTTCGTCATCCTCAAGCTCGTGAGAGCTTCCAGTCTGGTCTTGTAGATCGAGAAGCCGATCCAGGTTGATGTCGGATGCGCGTACTTTAACCTTGCGATCGAAGTTTGACAATCGTAGACGGTCCTTACCCGCATGGATCGCCTCGATTAACGCGCTTCCGGTTTGAAGATGTCATCATTCGTAGACAACCGCGATCCGCGCGGCGCTCTCTTGTAAACATCACGTGTCAATAAACCGTCACCGCCGTTCCGACCGGAACCCGTTCCATGATGGCATCTTCAACTATTCCAGCACTTAACGAAAAGGCGAGTCCTCGACTCGGCGGTGGCACGGCCATTGCTATTTATCAAGACGTGAATACGGCTGACGGTGCTTCTGGTGCTATTCACCTCATCCGAAGAAGAAAGCCGAGGATCTTTGTTATGGTGAAAGAATTTTTGAAAGACGAAGAGGGGCAGAGCGTCGTCGAGTATTCGTTGCTGATGGCGCTGATTGGGGCCTCCGTCGTCTTTGTGCTCACGCTCTTGGGTATCAGTATCAGTCAAACCATGGGCGTCTCTGACGTCACGGTCGAACATTATACCGAATGGGCCCACGACAAGCTCGGGTCCAAATAGCTTCGCCGTGAAATTTGAACGTCGACCTTTATCGACTTTGATCAGGTGATTGGATTTGTGGCTGGCTCTGAACAATGACCAGTCGGCCGCATTAGGATGAGAATGTCGTGGCGACGTTCTCGGTTTGCTCTTACGCTACACATTGAGGACCGTTCTCTGATACGTTTATTGACCGCAACCTCCTTGACACACCCTCCACCAAACGATTTCCCCTGTTAGCAGTCCTTCCAATTCTCCCAATGTGTAGCGGAGAGCGAGACTCCGGTCCGCTCTCCGGCTCCGCTCTCTCCTCAACCTGCGACTCCAGCAAGACCCGCAACTCCACGCCGTCAATTTAATGACGCACCCGGCCGCCGTGACGCCTCCCGACCGTAACTAACGTGAACGCTCCTCTGAACTCGCCAAGCTAACCTCCTCCGAGACGTTAGTAACTGTCTTGAAGTTATAAAACTCTAGTGGTCGCGGGAATTTTGGGAAATATCAAACAAAAGGAAGTTAGGATACAAAACCCCTAGGTTACAATGGCAGCGATTGAATGGGAAATGCCTGTAGATTGGCTCATCGATTAGCCGGATCTCGATGGTCGTGACGATCGCTGTTAGCGCCCATGTTAGGGCCTCTGTTAGGCGCGATCGGAACCGTAAACGACCCGGTTAGGTGAGGGATCTAGAGGTGTTTGTTACGAAACTCCAAAATTATTAGCAGCGAAATTCTAATTATTTAGTAATTGACAAGCAGATTTGTATTGTAATAAATATTCTTCACCGTAAATTTATGACAAAACAGAGAAGGCCCTGAGTGTAGATCGGAACCCCTCGCACTTTTTTTATTCCCCGGACGATCAGCCCCGAAGATGCTCTGAACCTGGAAGGCACCTGCGTGTGCCATTAGCGCTCTCTACTTTCTGACCGGATTGAACAAGGGGAGACTGGGAGAGCGGGAGAGTAACTGAGTCAGGACATTGCCGGAGGCGATGCGATTGAATAGGGGGACGTTGCGTCGCCGTATGGTCCTGCCTCCGCGCTGCTCGCTCTCCCGCTCTCCCAGTCTTCCGCTTCTTCAATTCGAGTCGCGCTTGAAGGGGCTAGACCTTCTCTTCCAACCGCGCTGCGCCAAATCCAACAACTCTTCAGTCGAATACGGTTTGCGAGGGTCGGTGACCGTCAAGGTGATCCACCCGAGGGCGAAGGGCACCACGAAGAAATGGAGCCTGCTTCCGGCCGCCTCGAAGATGTTGGAGAGGAACATCATGGCGATCTGGATGGGAGTCGAGGCCGCGACCCACGTAGGGCCGGCGGCGACTCCGATGTAGCGGGCGCCGAAGAGTTGGAGCGGTTCGTTGTTGAGAAAGGCGAAGAGGAGCAGCCCGCCGCAGAAGTTGGCCAGGTCGGAGAGGGCGTTCCGGCGCCAGGCGACGGCCAGCGAGATGAAGATGATCGCCGTCACGGCGATGATCGACGCACCGGCGTACATCGGTCGCGCCGAAGAGACCGGCAGGTGCCGGGCCGCGAGGGCGGCCACCAGGGCCAACCCGACGACGACCGCGCAGAGCAGGTAGAAGCTCCACCATCTTTTCTGCGGGACTCGGGCCGAGCGCAGATCGGCGAACCAGAAAGCGAAGAGGCTGTACGCGCCGCCTTCGGTCAATCCCTGAATCGCCGGGCCGATCTCGGCCGGAACCGGCATTCCGAAGAGCGAGAGACCGTAACCGGCTCCGCGCAAGCCGGAGGCCTGCAGCAGGTATTCGGTCAGGGCCGTGAAGACCGCGCCGCTGGCGAACATCAGCCAAAAACGTCGGTCCCGTTGATAGAAGGAGAAGTAGCCTGCAATCATGAGGCTGATCTCCATCAGGATCAGGCGGGTTTCATAGTAGCCCCCATGATCAATAGTTCTGAGCATCATCAAATCCATATAGCATCACCGGACGATACCGTATGGGGAGAGCTCCAGGTCACTCCCGGGTCCGAGATCTTGATCTCGATCTTCGGACCCGAAGTGTCGGGATGAATCGGTAACAGATAGAGGTCGAGGACCGCTTTGACCCGCGCGAACCATTCGCGAATCGCGGTCTTGGCGGAAGTGTTGAACGAAAGGGGCCTCACCGAGCCGGCGATGGAAGCGTAGGCTACCGCGTTCAGCCCGTAATGGCGGCCCAGGAAGAGGGCCCGGTACGTGTGGAAGTCATCGGTGATGATCGTGACCCTGGTCAATCCGAAGACCTCCCGGGCGCGAACGATCGAATCGAGCGTTCGCTGACTGCTGTGATCGAGAGTGAGCGCCGATTCCGGGACGCCGCGGCTGAGCAGCTCTTGCTTCATCTCCTCGGGTTCGTTGAAGCCGTCGTTGTCGCCGCTCCCGCTGACCAGCAGGTGTTTGATCTTGCCGCTGTGGTAGAGCCGGGCGGCGGCTTCGATCCGGCCGCGGAAATAGGCGCTGGGACGGGTTCTGAACCTGGGCTTGGCGCCCAGGAGCAGCCCGATCTCGTTGGCGGGCAGTTCCTCGATCCGGCTGGTTACCAGCGATCGAGTGGAACCGACGATCCACAGGTTGAAGAGGACCGTCAAGAGCGCCGGAATCACCAGCATCAGGATGATCCAGCGGATGGTTCGGGGAACTCTGGCGAGCAGTTTGAAAGGCGTCATGATGGCTCGGCTGCGCTTATAGGAATTGCTCATCGGTCTCCGCGCGATTGGCCATCGAGATCAGCAGGATCATAACCGCCAGGGCGCCCAGGATATCGACCAGGACCGTCCAGATCATAATCTGCGGTCCGAAGGAATCGAAGAATTGTCCGATCAACCGGGGCCAGAACAGGCCGGCGGCTGAAGACCCGATCGTCAGCCATCCGGTGACCTTGCCGGTCAGTTGTAACAGGCGTTGCGCGAAGCCGAGGATGTTCGGAAAGATCGGTCCGATCGCCAATCCCAGTCCGATCGAGCCCATCCATAAGACCGTCGGAGTTCCGGGCAGGACGACCAGCGCTCCCGTAATCAGGGCCAGGATGCACAGGTGCGAGACGATGATGGTCGCCGGTTGGAGACGGGCCGAGAGCCAGACGGTCGCCAGCCGGCTGAGGCTGAAGGTCGCCCAGAAGGCCGAATTCATGTAGGCCGCCGTGTGGGTCTCCATGCCGCGCCCGGTCGCGTAACTGAAGAGCCAGACCATCAGCGAAGACTCGGCCCCGACCTGGAGAAAGAAGAACGCGACGAGCCCGGTCAGACTCCAGGCCGAAAACCGCCCGCTCTCCGGTCGGGGGCGCGCCGAACGGAGGGGCGGACTGGGAGACCAGAGAATCAGCAGCGCCGCCGGCAGACCCAGCAACGCGAGCGACCAGTAGGTGATCTGTAGATTGTCGACACGATCCGCGAACTGCGCGACGATGAGCGGCGCGCAGAGGCCGCCGACCCCGAAGGCGAAATGGAGGACGCTCAGAAACGGCCGGGCTTGCTGACCATGGACGAGCAGGGTCAGGGCATTGCCGCCGACACTGATCGAAGCGTAGACGATCCCCATGAAGGCCGAGAGCCCGATCATGACCCAGAGCGAGGTCACGGCGGGCATCAGGGCCAGTCCGGCCACAAACCCGATCAGTGAGGCCGCCAGCAAGGGATGGCCGGTCACGCGGTCGTACCACCTTCCCAGCAGCCACGAGCCCAGAATGGTCCCGAGCGAGCGGGCGACGAAGAGATTGCTGATCTGTTTCATTTCGACCTGAGTTTGAGCCGCCAACGCCGGAAGCGTCGGCCCGAAAGCGCCCAGACCCAGACCCAGTGTGATAAAGGCGAGTGAATAGATGACCGTTTTCCCCATTCATCTGAATATTAGCTCAGCTTTCAATCGACGGCTATCGGGGTGCGGTTTTTTTGTCTCGTCCAAGCTTGGATTTTGCCCATAACTGCAATAGAGTGTCAGACTCCGGTCATCGAATATTTTGTAATCAACAACGTGCCACTCAGGCTGGATATCAAGATGCGGCCTACCGTCTTCGTCACACGCCAACTTCCGCCGCCTGCCATGAACAGGTTGGGTGAGGTCTGCGATCTTCAGGTCGGCGCCGAGCAGGGGCTGCTCAGTCGTGAATCCCTGCTGACCGGTGTTCGCGAAGTCGACGGACTGATCTGTCTGCTGACCGACCACATCGACCGCGAGGTGATCGAGGCCGGCGCCAGGCTGCGAATCATCGCCAACGTCGCGGTCGGCTATAACAACATCGAGCTGGCGGCGGCCAAACAACGGGGGATCTATGTCACGAACACTCCCGACGTCTTGACCGATGCAACGGCCGATTTGACCTTCGCCCTGATTCTGGCGGTGACCCGCCGGATCGTCGAGGCCGATGCCTTCCTGCGGGCGGGCCGTTTCAGCGGCTGGGATTTCGACATGTTGCTGGGCCGGGGCCTGACCGGCAAGGTGCTGGGGATCGTGGGCTATGGGCGGATCGGGCGGGCGGTGGCCCGGCGAGCCATGGGCTTCGGCATGTCGGTGGTCTACTGCGGCCGGGACGACATCGCTTTCCGCGACGATCCGCCGCCTCGCACGCCGACCTATACGGGAACCGAGATCGGGGCTCCTACTGGGCCGCTCAACCAGAGCGCCAGGCTCGACGGTCTGGCGGCGCGGCGCGTCGCCTTCGACCAATTGCTCGGGATGGCCGATGTGATTACGCTGCACGTTCCCCTGGCCGCCGCCACGCGCCACCTGATCGATCGACACGCGCTGGCGCGGATGAAGTCGACGGCATATCTGATCAACACGGCGCGCGGGCCGGTCATCGACGAGGCCGCGCTGATCGACGCCCTGCAGTCCAGGCGGATCGCCGGCGCCGGGTTGGACGTCTACGAACGGGAGCCGGAAGTCAGCGCGCCATTGTTGACGATGGAGAATGTGGTCCTGCTGCCCCACATCGGCAGCGGAACCCGCGAGACTCGCACGGCGATGGCGATGCTGGCGGTCGAGAACACCATCGAGGCGCTCTCGGGCCGCCCACCCAGGAATAGCGTCTAGGAAAGTCTAGACTTCTCCAGACTATTAAATCGTCGGCAAAACCCAGCATCTGTCAGGTCTAGATAGCACTGATCTCCCCCTGCGCCTCGTGATAACCCATTGACCTTCAGCAAAATATTGACTGGCATCGGGTTTGCTGATTCGACTCGACAAGAGGTAACACCGTTGAGACGAGCTTCTTTGATTTACAATCCGACCGCCGGCTCTCTGCGTCGCGATCCGGCTCAAATCGACCGCTTGGTTCGCGCGCTGCGCGAACAGGGAACCGAAGTCGCTCCGCTGGCGACTTCTTACGCGGGCCATGCGACCTTGCTGTCGCAACAGGCCGTCGATCAGGGAGTGGAGGTGGTCATCGTGTGCGGCGGCGACGGCACGATCAACGAAGTCGCGCAACCCGTGGTCGGCAGCCGGACTACTCTGGCGGTCTGGCCCGGCGGGACCGCCAACGTTCTGGCCGAAGAGTTGCAATTACCTCGCAATCCGGAGGGCCTGGCAAAGCTGATTGCCGCCGACAGTACGTATACTGTCAGTGTCGGGCGCGCCTCGAAGCCGGAGATCGGGTGGCAACGTTATTTTCTGCTCATGGCGGGGATCGGGCTGGATGCCACGATCGTTCAGGGAGTCGATCTGGATTTGAAACGATTAACCGGAATCGGCGCGTATCTGGCCTCGGGTCTGGGGTATCTGGCGCGGTTTCCGCTCACTCCCTTCACCATCGATCTCAACGGGCGGAGTTACGAGAGCACCTTTGCGGTCATTGCTAATGCCGCGCATTACGCAGTTTGGTTTACGATCGCGCCCCACGCGAAGATGGATGATGATAAACTAGATATCTGTCTGTTCAATTCACGGAGTCGGCTGACATATCTGAAGTATGCATTTTTGAGCATGACCGGGAAGCATACCCGCAAGTCCGGCGTCATTTATCAGGAGGCGGACGCAGTTCATGCCAATTCGAACGATGCCGCTCTGGTTCAGCTCGATGGCGATGTGGTTGGAAAGCTGCCCATGCAGTTCGAGATCGTGCCGCGAGCGTTACGTGTGATCGCACCCCGGAAACTGGAACCATAAATGCTTTTCAAAGGGGGAGAGATCGGATTTAAGGCCGATCGAAAAAGTTTATGAACCGTATTTTGTCGTCAATCGATAGGATCACCATCGCCGCGCTGGCGGCGGTCTTCGTCGTTTCATTCGGTTCGGGGCGGGCTCTGGGGCAGACCCCATCTCAGCCGCAATCAATATCGAGTGGCAAGCTTTCCGAAATGAGCCCGGCGGCTCTCCCGCCGGAGGTCGTCGAGCTGCGGCGCGAGGGCAACGCCGCCATGTACAACATCGATTACGATGGCGCGCGCGCCAAATTCGAAGAGATCAGAAAGCGGCTGCCGAATCACCCGGCCGGCGATCTCTATCTGGCGACCGTGACCTGGCTCGAGCATCTCAACAAGACGCGCCGTCTGCAGACCAGCCTCTATCGCGGCCAATCGAGTTTCTACGCGGGAGCCGAAGACGCGCAGGAAGAGACCGAGGGCGATGCGATCGACCCGGCCGTCGATCGCGCCTTTCGGGATCGGATGGCGCAGGCCAAGACCAAGGCGCTGGCGCTGGTCGCCAAGAATAAGGATGACGCGGACGCGCTCTATTTCCTCGGCGCTTTCTACGGCGTCATGGCCGGTTATGAAGCCTCGGTGGGGCGCAAGTTCTTTGCGGCCATGCGCAACGGTTCGCGCAGCGTGGATGCGCACCAGAAGGTCGTGAAACTCAATCCCGACTACTATGACGCCTACCTCTCGATCGGCATGTACGACTATATCGTCGGTTCGCTGCCCTTCGCTTAT
>DATEFT010000896.1:0-3935 GCA_035280505.1 Blastocatellia bacterium
CTCTCCCGCCGCGCTGAACTTGGCGACGAAGGCGTCGGTGAAGCCGCTCTGTTTCTCTTGCAGCGAGTTGACGGCGGGAAAGTCGGGAGAGGCGGTCGTCCCGACGAGGTAGACGTTCCCGTCGAGATCCGTCGTGACGGCCGACGTCGCATCCAGAAGTCGGCCGCCCAGATAGGTGCTGTAGCTCAAGATCGGAACCGTGGCCGGCGGCTGTGAGAATCGCCACCGGCTCGAATCGGAACCGATCAGGTAGTTGGTTCTGCTGCGAGGCGTCGAGTGGATGGTTCCACCGGGCTTGGCGGCCGCGACTTGACCGGTCATCGACGGGTGCGCCGCCCCCAACAGGACGCACCCCAGGTACAAGACGAGCCTCCGGATCTGCGCCGGAGACCACCCCGACGGAGGTTTAGGCGTGACTTTCATGGAAAGACTCCTTTCTGCTTAGACCACTATGTGGAGGAGCCGGAGGGGAGATGGGGATGATGCGGATCGAGGAACCGGACCTCCACTGTTACCGATGATGGGTGACGAGCGTGCTCGATCCCGGTGGGAGACAGGTATAGGTCACTTCGGAACCCGGGACTGTCGCAAGTGAACGCAGGATGCGGTCGGGGAGGAGCATCGTACCGTCATCCGAGATGAATCGCCTGGTTGCCGGATCGTACCGGAAACCGGTGAGGCGGTCTCCCATTACGACCCTCGCCACGAGGTCGCACTCTTTCACGGTTCCGCCCAGCGCTTTCGAGACGAACGGCGTCTCGGCCCGCCCGATCAGCAGGTCCAGACGCCGCCCCGCCGCCGGGCCGTTGAAACTGTTGAGCGTCACCTGCTGACCGACGATCGGCGCGAGATCGCTCTCGAAGGCCAGCAGGTACTGCTCGACGTCGTTCCGCGTTGCGTCGGGGTCGATCAACGGAAAACCGATCTCGGCCTGCGGCCGAAAGGGGATGGCCGTCAGGAAACGAAAGACCGTATCGACCGAACCGTCATGCAGAAATCCGAAGCCGCGAACCTGGTCGCCCATGAATCCGCTGTCGGGGGACTCGAAGAAGTTCACTTTCGGATTGCCGAACATCCCGACCCTCGCATAGAGATTGCGGAGGTGTGGGACCTTAAAGATCTGGGTGAGGCCCTCGACGCTCGCCCGGCGCCCGGAGCCGTAGAAGCCCAGGGCCGGGTCCACGGTATGGCACCCGTTGCAGTTGAAGGTCGCTCTCACCGTCTCGGAGAGGATGACGCCGTCGGACGGGCGCGAACCGAAGTAGAAGTCTTGGCCGCGCTGTTGCGCCGCCGTCAGCGAGTTGTTGAGATTTCGCACCGGGTTGGGCGGCGGCAGCATCTGTAGCTGGAAGTCCGTGAACTTCTGCATCTCGGCGAGCGACGGCCGGTCGGCGCTTCCCAGCAGTCCCTCGAACGCCACCTGGAAGTTGTTGAACGAGAGATCGGAATCGAAAGGGTCCACGCCGAAGACTCCATTCGCGCGATCGCCGCGCCAATGCATGGCCCCGGAGTTGCGCAGGCCGCGCAGGGTCTGGGTCGCCATCGGCCCCTTCATGGGATGGAAGTCTTCGAGCCGGCCGGTGCCGTTGATCGGAGAGGACAATCCGGACGAGGGATCCACCGCGAAGATCTCTCCGAGGATGATCGGAATCGGGTTCTTCTGCACCGCTTCATCGGGGTTGCCCAGGTCCCAGGCCAGTTCGTCCGTATCGCCGAAGATGTGACAGCTCGCGCAGGAGGTCTCGCCGTTGCCCGAGAAACGGGTGGCGTCGTAGAGCATCGGCCGGCCGGCGGTCACCGAGGCCGGTTCCGGGTTGGGCATGGGCGCCGCCGCGATCTCGCGCCGCGAGGCCAGGTCGATCGTCTTCACCGAGTTGTCAAAACGGGTCAAGACGTACAACCGGCCCCTCGCCTCGTCCAGCGCCAGGCCGCTCGGCCCGCCGCCGCTGACCGGAAGATAGTTCGCGCTCGCGTTCTTCGGATTGAAGGTGTCGCTCTCCAACTCCGCGGTCTCGAAGACCCCGATCCGGCTCGATCCGAAGGCGGCCAGAAAGAGCGTGCGGCCGTCGTTCGTCACCGCCATGCCCAGCGGCGTCGACAGGCTGTGGGACTTCGCCGTCGGGTCGAACCCCGGACTGCCCGCGAGCCGGGTGTAGTCCAGGTGCTTGTTGAGATGGCGCGGCCGCACCGTGCCGCCGTCGATCACGGTGATGCGGGTCTCGGCCAGGTGGCCCTGAACCGTGCGGCCGCCGAAAATGCCCGGCCCCTCGAAGCGCACGTGATTGAAGGCCTCGGTGTTCGAGACATAGAGCCGGCCCGTCGCGGGGTTGGCGACCATGTTGAAGAGGGTCGTCCCGACGTGAGCGAAGGCCGCGGTCTGCTCCAGGGAGTTGGCGTTGACGGCGAAGACATCCTGGTCCGGCAGGTTGAAGCGCACCGCCTGGTTCCAGTTGCGCCCGAGTTCGTCTTCCCATTGCTGTGTGCCGTTGTTGAACTTGACGATCAACCCGACCTCGGGCGCCTGATGGCCCTCGAAGTTGGTGGCCGGCCCCGGGTTTCCGCCGGGACTGAGGGAGCCGCCCTCGTTGGTACAGGTTCGGTGCGGGTCGAAGCCGTCGCAGACCATCCCTTCCGCGACGGTGGTGGTCTGGTTGCCGGTCTTGAATCCCGCGACGTAGACCAGACGCCGGTCGGGGCTCACCGCCAGCGCGCGCGGGGCATCGGTGAAGAAGCTCAGGATCCGAACCGGCCGGCCGCCGACGGCGGTCCCCGAATCGGAGGGATCGAAGACCCAGACATCCGCGCGCCCGACCTCGGGCCGGGTCAGCTCCGGGCTCCCCGCCCCGCGGACGCCGATAATCGACGGGTCGGTCCGCTGCTGGCCGCGATGGGCCGTCGTGATGAAGGCCCGCGCCGGTGAACCGGCGAAGACGATATCCTGCGGCTCATCGCCGACCAACAGGGTGCGAGTGACATGGGGAACTTGCTCCAAACTGACCACACTCACGCTGTCCGATAGTTGATTGACGACCCAGGCCTCCTGATCGTTCCGCAGTGCGACCGCCACCGGCTCCAGCCCGACCGGCACCCGGGCCCGCCAGGCCAGCCCCTTCGGCGTCAGATCGAAGATCTCCAGGCTCTGGCCCGGAGTATTGACGGCGAACAACCTGGTTCCGTCCGACGAGATGGCGAGCGGGCGAACCTGTCCGCTCTCGAATCCGGGAAAGGGGCGATCGACGGTTGTCGCTTCGGCAGTCGTCGAAGGCGGAACGCCGACCTCGGTCGAAAGCGCCGCGCCGATCGAGATCCCCAGCAGCAGGATCCATCTCTTGATCTTCAATCTCGGTTGTCTTGAATGCACACTCATCACTTCACCAGCCCGCTCGGTTGACAGAGTACGAAATACACGAAGCACGCGAAATACCCTGGATCTCGCGTCTTTCGCCTTTCGCGGTAGAAGAATAAAAGACCGAAGAACTTCGTCAGTCTCTCGAAGTCGGCCCACTACCCGCCCGTATTAAGTACGTCCATTGGTTGAGAGGTTGATTGTGGGGATGTTATTCGCTGACTCACCGGCTGCTGGTCAAGTGATCAGTTACTTCCATAGCTACTTTTATTTTTATTGCCCTGCAATGTCACAAAGCGAAGGTAGTGTAGTGTAGCCTCGAAATCATGTCAACTACTTTTATCCGATAACCTGCTTCTTAGTTTTCCAGTGATGCTTCATTTAAGGTATACCTAATTAGGGTAACGCCGGAGATCGCCCGACGCGCGCGCGCCGATGTTACACCATCAAGTTACTCAAGGGATCCTTAATTATGGATCCCCTCGGCCCATCGTTATAGATGGGCATCGATGGGCCGGCCGTGTCGCATCTTCAGATGATGAGCTGAGCGCATGATGATCTGGTGATCGGGTCAGGCCGGAGATCGCCG
>DATEFT010000897.1:0-10498 GCA_035280505.1 Blastocatellia bacterium
CCTACAACAAAAGCCGCTATCCGGGCGCGGATTTTATGATCCCCTTCGGCAAAGCGCGGGTCGCCCGCCAGGGCCGAGATCTGACGATCATCACCTACGGAGCGCTCGTCCAGCGATCACTGGTCGCCGCCAAACAGGCGGCGGAGCGCGGAATCGACGTGGAAGTGATCGACCTGCGATCATTGAATCCTTACGACTGGCAGGCGATCGAAGAGAGCGTCAAGAAGACCAATCGGGTGATCGTGGCCTATGAAGACTTCATCTCGTGGGGATACGGCGCGGAGATCGCGGCGCGGATCGCCAGCGACCTCTTCGATCATCTGGACGCGCCGGTCAAGCGAGTGGGCGCGCTGGACTGCTTCGTCTCCTACACGCCCGAAGTCGAAGATGCGATCTTGCCGCAGGTCGAAGACGTCTTGAAGGCGATCACTGACACGGCCGCATATTGATAAAAGAAGTCTAGGAAAGTCGGAAGACTATTCCGAACATTCCCCGACTTTTCTAGACTTCTCCAGACTTTATGATGGGACAAGTGATTGGCGTTTACGTGGGCCGGTTGAAGGGCGAAGGAAAGCTCGCCGTCGAATCGGCTGAGCTGGTGCCCGACTACGGTCTGGACGGTGACAGCCACGCCGGCCGCGATCCCGATCGTCACGTCAGTCTCTTCTCGACCGAGGTCTTGCGCGATCTGCAAGCTGAAGGCTTCAAAGTTTCGGCGCCTGAGCTGAGCACCAATCTCCTGACTGAAAACATCGCCCTGAATTCACTGAAGCCCGGCACTCAGCTCCGGGTGGGAGAGACCGTGATCGAGATCGTGGAGGCGCGTAAACCATGCCGCTCGATCACCAGGATCGATCACCGGCTGCCCAAGCGGCTCTACGGACAATGCGGGCAACTGGCCCGGATCGTCAAAGGCGGCGCCATCAGGGCCGGAGACCAGATCGAAGTCCTGGCCGACGAAAAACAGCTCGAACTCGACTTTTGAGATTCGAACCGCTAAAAACACGAAACACGCGAAAGATTGTTGAGTTCGCGTGTTTCGTGTTTTTAGCGGTTCGAAAATATTACTGTTTGGGTGGGTGTTCCTTGAAGAATCCCGGGGATTTCCATCTGACGATAAAGTAGGTCGCGGGCACCTTTCCGACATTCTTCGTGCCGTGCATCTGGTTCGAGGCTTGAAAGACGATGGAGCCGGGCCCGACCACTTTCGTCTGGTCGCCGGCCATGCTCTCGATGGTGCCTTCCTTGACGATCACCAGCTCCTCGTCCGGATGTTTATGGGGAGCGTGCGGCGATTCTCCCGGATTGAGGGTGGTGACGTGAATCTCCAGCTCATCCAAGGTGGCGGTGGGCCGCTGAACGAAGTCCCGTCTTTCGCCGACTTTGGTGGGTTTAACCTGGATGCTGTTCCAGTCGAAGATTGTCGACCCCATGACCTGCTTGTCCGTTTGAGCAAAAGCCATGATGCTCAGCGTGGCGCAGACGCTCACCAGAGCGATCAGCGAATCCCGTTTTGTCAACATAAGCGATGCCTCCTCTGGGATAGGTTTGTAATCCTGACTATTAGCGGTAAAGAACGGGCTCAGGATACCATTACCTCTAAGGCCGGACTACAAACCATGCCCTATTCTCAGTAGTTCATGCTCTATTTGACTCCTCTAAAACTCGGGGGCGATCAGCCCTGTCTCTCGACCCGCCACGGATTCCAGAAGACCACTCCCAGAAACCGCCGCCAGCGGGGCGGAGCCTGAAACGGCCGGATGCCGGGACTGAGTCGGCCGTCGCCGTCGAAGAGCTGCTCGTCGATCCCCTTGATCAGTTCGTCCAGACTGCGCTGAGTGAGACTCCGTCCGGTCACGATGGGCTGAACCTCGCCCAACCGTTTGACCAGATCCTGCAGTTCGGGATCGAAGGTGTGGCCCAGGATCAGAGCCTTGTACCGGGCGGCATGTTCATCTTCGATCAGCTCTTCAACGACCTTCCAGAAGGCCTCTTTGTCCCTAAAATCGATATCGAGAATGCATTCCAGTTTCCCGATCAGATCTTCGGGCGCGCCCTCGGCGGCCAGCCGCGTCAACGACTTCTTGGTGATTTTGAAGGTCATGGCGTCGGTCAGGGGCCGGGCGTCATCGACCAGCACCGTGATCATTTTGAGCTCCCCGCCGGCCCGGCGTTCCAGGGCCAGCGCGATCTCTTTCCGAACCAGATCGTTCGGATCCTGCAACCGGCTCCGGTTATTCTCGTTGAACCATTCCCGGCCGACGACCGAGATGAAGACCATCGAGTTTCTCATGACCCCTTCGATCTCGTTCCAGACCGGGACGCCGTTCTGGAGATCGCCGTCCATGAAGACCCAATCCCCGAACTTACGATAACGCTGTTCCAGGGCGGCGCGAATCTGACCCGCATAATCGGAAGCGTCATTGTGACGGTAGTTGATGAAGATCGGTTTCTTCAGGTTCCTCAACTCCAGCTTGATATCCTCCAGGTCGGCGTGCGTATCGTTATTCCGGATGAATTGCCAGCGATCCTTCAGCTCGTGCTCGAACTCCTGCCGGTTCTCGGGGCTTAACCGCCGGATCTTCGCGACAAACTCTTTCCAAGGTTCGGTCTCGCGGTTCTGTTTAAGAAACTCCTCCCAGGTCATGAATCGACTCCAGGCGGCCCAGCGGCGAACCGAGACCCAGAGCGGTCCGGCATATCCGCGGGCGCCCTCGCTCTCCCAAGCGCGCGGCTCCTCGTCCGCATCCTCTTCGGCGACCGAACTCCGAAGCCCGACCGTCTTCTCCAGAATCAGGAAGAAGATCCCGGCGACGACGCTGGTGAACAGGAAGGCCGCCAGAATGCCGAGCAGTTGAACTCCGACCCGTTCGATCAGCCGCCCGTCCTGGAGCCCGATGAAGACTCCCGCCATCAAGGTCCCCAGGACTCCGCAGGCCCCGTGTACCGGAATCGCGCCCGCCACGTCGTCGATCTTTTTGCGCAGCAGATAGTCGTAGGCCCAGTTGTGAACGACCCCCGCAATCGCGCCGATGATGATCGCCTGCAGCGGCCCGACCACATCGCACGAAGCGGTGATGGCCACCAGGCCTCCGAGCGCCCCGCCGATGATCTTCTCATAGACGTGCTCCCGGTCGCGCCAGAGCGCGTGGAAATAGGCGATGATCCCCGCGGAGGCCCCGGCCAGATTGGTGTGCAGGATGATGTTGGCGATGCTCGTATCGTATTCGAGTTTGCTGCCGCCGTTGAATCCCCACCATCCGAACCAGAGCATGATCACTCCCAGAACCGAATAGCCCAGACTGTAAGGACGGAATCTCTCTTTCTGAGACTCGGGCGTCTTTTCATTGAACCGGAACCTTCTGGGCCCCACGACCCGAACCGCGACCAGCGAGATCCAGGCCCCGACCGAATGGACGACCGTCGATCCCGCAAAGTCATGAAATTCGATCTTGTGGAGCCAGCCGTAATCGTTCCAGACCCAATGACCGAAGATCGGATAGATCACGATGGCGACGATCAGGGCCACAAAGAAGTATGACAACAGGGAAGTCCGTTCCGCGATGGCCCCATCGACGATGGTCGCGGTCGTCCCCGCAAAAGCCAGTTGGAAGAGAAAGAACTCGATTCCGAGATGCTCCTTGATCGTAAAGAGCCCGGTCGAGGCCGGCGGCCCCCAGTCGATCCCCAGCAGACCATGCCAGGAATGGCCGAACATCAATCCGAAGCCGATCAGGTAATAGAAGACGCAGAGGACCAGCCAGTTCATCAGGTTCATGACGCCGACCGCCGCATCCTGCCGGCGGCGCGACATCCCGACCTCCAGGCACTTGAACCCGGCTTGCATGAAGAAGACCAGCACCGCCGCCAGCAAGACCCAGAAGCGATCCACGAAGGCCTTGGTCTCCACGTTCTTGCTCAATGCCGCGCTGGCGATCTGCTGCGCCTGATTGGCGGCGCTCTTCGCATCTTTGGCGGTATTCGTCGCGCCGTCGGCTGCGCTCTTGGCATCTTGAGCGGCCGTCTGCGCGGTGTTCGCCGCACTCTTCGCATCATTGGCCGTATTCCTCGCATCGATCGCCGTCGCCCGGACCCCATCCCATTCAGTCTGGGTCAGCGGTTTCGGCTGACCCCCGGCAGCCAAGCAGAGGATGCTCCATATTCCGACTATCAGGTATAACCTCGAGGTGCGCTTCAACATCTCTAATCTCCTGTTGCAAAGAATGGATGAATTCCCGCTACGAGCCTCCCCTGAGCTGCCGGAGCCTCGTTAACGGATCAGCTTACTAAGTAGGGCGAAACAAATGTGTGGAGCTCACCTTTGAGTATGGAGTCCAGGTATCCTCATACCCATCGGTAGCATGAAATAACCCACGTTTCGGTTATTTTAGTAACTATCCCCGTGCAATTGGATGAGATGTAGCCGGATACTTTGCGAGTATCTTCAAGCCACAATTTTGTTGCGTTTTGTAAGGAGCGAGAGAATACTGAAGGGGCGGATTGACGCGTAGCGGTGCTGATGGAGGCCGATCTTCTCGCATCGGCCGGACCCGTTATACACTTCGGGGCATTGACGCCCGATCAGGCGTCATCCCGGGTCGATCGTGTTAGTTTGATGGTGTTTCGTAATCTTCCGGCCATTAATCCAGGTAATGACGGATCCGGATTGTAGTCGAATTCAGCCAGGGCGTCTACTTTTATCGGCAACATGAATGTCGCAACAAATTATACTTCAACAATGGTACTCAAATCGCACAGACGGCGGGAAATAACAAAAGCTGCTTTACAGCAGCTTTACATTAAACTGACCAGATTGTTTCCGTCCGGTTATTTTATGTTATCAATAGGTAGACTCGTGAGCGGCGCGGAGGTGGGTCGAGCTATTTGATCACAAGTCGCGCGCGACCCACCCAGTAGCAGCAAGAGCTATTCGGTGAGCATCCGGTACAGGGCCTCCATGAAGAAGTAGTCTCCCCACATCACCGATTGATCGACGCCCCAATCCATCGGCCGATGATAGACGCCGTGCCGCAGGATTCCCTCATAGGCCGGATCTGAAGTCCCCAGAAAATCGTCTCCGGTCAAGGTCGAAAGGATGGTCAAGGCTGTCTGGCGATAGGCGGCCGCGCCGCGCCGAGTGCCTTCAAGATCCTTCAGCTTCCAGAAAGCGCCGGCCGCAATCGCCGCCGCCGAACTGTCCAGGGGTTCCCGTGGGATCTGAGGCGCGCCGTAATCCCAGAAGGGGACGCCGTCGGCCGGGGTCTCTTTCAGATAATAATCGGCGCACCGTTCGGCGGTCTCCAGGAAGAACGGATCGCGCGTAAAGAGATAGGTATCGGTAAATCCGTATAAGGCCCAGGCCAGGCCGCGCGCCCAGCAGGTGAACGGTGAATAACCTTGTTGAGTCGACAGGTTCCGAAACTCGCCGCGGACCGGATTGAAGATGGCTTCGTGAATAACCATGCCGTCGTGGTCCATGATTCGAGGGCCGTCTTTGCGGACCAGGTACTTTTCGGTCGTCCGGGCATGAGTCACGGCCTTCTTGAACAGTTCTTGATCGCCGCCCAGCTCGTGGGCGCGAAACAAGATTCGAATATTCATCATGATATCGATGAACAGCGACTGCGGCCCATGGAACGAGTAGACGTAATGATCGGCTCCGGTCTCCTTCCAGCGAAAGGACTGGATGGTGCCCGCCGTCACCAGCAGGTCTTTGAGCCATTGTTTGGCCGGATCGCCTTCGGGCAACAGCCGGTACCAGCGATCGGCCGTTGACATGAAGATAAAACCGAGATCGTGAACGTCCCGGTCGAATTTTCGGTGCTCCAACGCGCGCGTGTACTCTTCGGCCGACTGGCGCCACCGTTTCTCCTCCGTGTACTCGAAGGCCAACCACATCATGCCGGCGTAGAAACCCGGACACCAATCGGTCCAGATATACTGCGGGCGAGTCCAGACTCCATTCTCCGTATAGATCGGGGCCGGCTTGTTACTCGGCCATTTCGGGAGCATCTTCTCCAATTGGGTGATCCCGAACTGGAAAGCCTGCTCGGCCTTCTTACGCAAACCTTTCTCGTCAAGCTCTTGAATGATGTTCATAAGGTCAGATGGTGAAGAGAATTTGGTACTTTGAAGAGCAGGTTACTCGCTCTCCAGAGTATTTAGAGTCGACGGAGGTTCATGCCTCCGCTCACTTCAATGACGAGCCCGGTCGAGTACTCGAAATTTCCACTGGTCAGCGCGACGACGGCTCTCCCGACATCTTCGGGCAGACCCCATCGTTGCTGCGGGATCAGCCCTTCGCCGATCAATTGATCGTACTTCCCCTGAACCGGGGCGGTCATATCGGTTTTGATGATGCCGGGACGGACCTCGTAGACATTGATCCCATGCTCCGACAGACGGTGGGCGAAGACCGCCGCCGCCTGGCTGAGCCCGGCTTTGGAGAGACAGTACTCGGCCCTGGCCGGTGACGACATGTAGGCCGAGACCGAGGTGATGAAGACGATGCTGGGCCGGGTCTCGGTGTAATGCCGGAGCTGAGCGATCATATGTTGAGCCACCCGCTGGGTCAGGAAGAACGGCCCCCTCAGATTGATCGACAGGACCCGATCGTAACTCTCGGGCGACATCTCCAGCAGATCTACCCGCTTTTCGGGAGCGACCCCGGCGTTGTTGACCAGGAGACTGAGGCGGTCGAACTTCTCCAGAATCTGATCGAGCATCGAGGCGTGATCTTCGAGGCTGGAGACGTCGCCGCGAATCGGTAGAAATTCGCCTCCCAGCTCTTCGACCTGCTTCTTGACCTCGAAGATTCCGTTCTCAGTGTTCTCCGGATCGAAGACTCTGGAATTTCCCACGATGTCGTAGCCGTTCCGGGCCAGCTCAAGTGCGATCCCGCGTCCGATTCCCCGGCTGGCGCCGGTGACGAGCGCAACTGGTCTATTACCCATGATTTGGACTCTCGATAGAGAAGATCATCAGGTCTGTTTAGGACCTTGAAATTTCAACCTGGAAAGTGCGGCGTATCTATTTGTTTATCTTTTGTGTATCTAATTGATGAGAGGAGAGAGATGATGGGGATGGTGGGAATCGAACCCACACTTCCGTAAGGAAACAGGTTTTTGAGACCTGCGCGTCTACCAATTCCGCCACGTCCCCATTTGTTCAACGATCTGCGGCGTCGTCAAAAACATCGCGATTATATGTGCCAACGGTAAGGCGGTCAAGCCATCAATCGCCGCAGTTTCAAGATGGCGAACAAAACGCGTGGCAGCCGGCGGCCACGCGTTTGCCCGATTATTGATCGCCTTTTTGACTGTTCCTCTCATCGAAATCTTCGGAAGATTCCGGTTCCAGCTCCCATCGGTGCAGATCTCGCTCGACGAGCTTCTCGGTCGTGCCGAGCGGTTCACCGTCCTGATAGGTGACGCCGACGGCCTTGCCCAGCTCCTCGACGACGTCCTGGTCCGGCGTGGGGTTCGAACCGCCGACGCTCTCCTCGCCGGTGTCATCGGCCCGTTCCCAGTCGGCGTCCAGATCTCCGCCGGAGAGGACCGGGGATTCGCCTCCCGATCGATCCGGCAGAGCCTCGATCTCGTCCTCGAAGGGAGAGAGGCTGGGTTCGAAGTCCACGGCCGCGTCGGAAAAGACCTCTTTCACTTCCGGATCCGGCTCGTAGAGTTCGGTCTCGTAGCGGCCGACGTCGATGAACTCGGGTTCCGGCGGCGCAATAATCACCGGGGCGGCGATGATCTCCACCGGTTTCGGCTTCGGCGTTCTCTTGCGCTTGACCGCCGGGGCCTTGGCGCCGACTGTGGGCTTCTTCGCGCGACTCGGAGCCTTGGCCGCCTTGAGGGGCGAGCGCTTCGTGCCCGCCGTCTTTTGCGGCTTCCCGCCGGAGGTCTTGGCGCTCGCCGATTTCCGCGGTTTCACGGCGGACTTCTTGGCGCCGGCGGCCTTGGCCGATTTGCCGGCGGCCTTGGCTGGTTTGCTGGCGGATTTCTTGGCCCCTGCCAACTTCTTCGGTTTGCTGGCAGGCTTCTTGGGGGTCGCCGGCTTCTTCTTGCTCACCGTTTTCTGCTGCTTAGTTGCGGACTTCTTCGCGCTCTTCTTCGCGCTCTTCTTCACGCTCTTCTTGGCAGGCATGCTCTGAATCCTCCTTGTCAAATGGTTGTTAGCCCGTCACCTACTCGAAAACTACCTTCAAGCATTTCAGCTTGCCGACCTGCAACTGCACCTCTTTACAGGCCGACGTCTCGATTTCGAAAGTCAGATCACCGACCCGCTCCCCATCGACCTTGACTCCGCCCTGAGAGATCAGGCGGCGGGCCTCGGCCTTCGACGGCGCCAGTCCGACCTCGGCCAGGAGGTCGACCAGTTTCACCCTGGGAGCGGCCGGTTTGAGGTTCCTGGTCTCAACCTCGCTCGGCGCCTGGCGCTCACGGAAGCGGCGGTTGAATTCGCTCTCGGCCCGGTCGGCCTCCGACTGCGAATGGAAGTCGGCGACCAGTTGCTTGGCCAGTTCGACCTTCACATCGCGCGGATGGCGCCGGCCCTTCTCGACCTCGCCCTTCAACTGCGCGACCTCCGCCGGAGTCCGATCGGTCAACAATTCGTAATAACGCCACATCAGCTCGTCGCTGATCGACATCGTTTTGCCGAAGATCTCATCGGGCGCTTCGGTGATCCCGATATAGTTGTTCAAACTCTTCGACATCTTGTTCACGCCGTCCAGCCCTTCGAGCAGCGGCGTGGTCATGATCACCTGGGTCTCGACGCCGTAAGCGCGTTGCATCTCACGGGCCATCAGGAGATTGAATTTCTGATCGGTGCCGCCCAGTTCGACGTCCGCCTTGAGGGCCACCGAGTCATAGCCCTGCACCAGCGGATAGAGCAGTTCGTGCAGACTGATCGGCGCGTTGGCCGCGAAACGCCGGGCGAACTCTTCGCGCTCCAGCATCTGGGCGATCGTCGCCTTCGCCGTCAGGCGGATGAAATCTTCGGGCGTGAACGCGTTCATCCATCTGGCATTGAACTCGATGATGGTCTTCTCGGGGTCCAGCAGCTTGAAGACCTGCGACTTGTAGGTCTCGGCATTGGCGTTGATCTGTTCGCGCGTCAGGGGCGGGCGCGTCGCGTTGCGCCCGGTCGGATCGCCGATCAGACCGGTGAAGTCACCGATCAGAAAGATCACGTCGTGCCCCAACTGCTGAAAGTGTCTCATCTTGCGGATCAGGACCGTGTGGCCGAGATGGAGGTCAGGGGCGGTCGGATCGAATCCGGCTTTGACGCGCAACCGGCGGCCGCCGGAAGCGGCCTTTTCGAGCTTCGATTTCAGCTCTTCCAACGGAATCACGTCGACCGTGCCCTTGGTCAAATATTTTAGCTGTTCATCCTGAGTCATAGGTTAAATAGAGAACGCGGATCCAACGATCAGCTCATTCCGATCAATCCGTCTTCCATAATTTTTTGGCCGCCAGATCACGAAAGGTCGCGAGGGCCTCTTGATTTGGAAAGGCACGTTTCGGAAAGAGATTGAACGAATCATTGCCATAGATCAGCAGAAAGCCCTCCGGGCTCTCCAGCATTCTCTGATAGTAATTCCAGCGCAGATTCGATTCAACACGTCCCATCAGAAAATTGACGCCCTCCTCGCTGAATGAGACCGTATGCTCGGTATGATAGAGCGGTTCGCGACGCCATTTGCGTTTCAGCGAAAAGCGGCGCAGGAGCGGGGGCGCGAAAATGATCGCGAGCCCGAGGGGCAATCCAATGGCGGCCAAGAGATTGAGGTTATTGAGAAAGAACCAGAGCGCGCTGGCGGCCAGCAAGCCCCCTCCGATCATCTTTTCCGGCGCCAGGCTATACCGGCTCTGGCGGAAAAACTCCTGCGCCTTCAGATACTCTTCCCAGTCTAGAAAAAAATTGATGTTCACCGTCATTCCAGGTCTTCGCGATAGCCCAAGCGCGTCCGCGCATTCAAATCCGCCTGTTCGAGGTTCACACGGATCGTACGCCACCGTCCGAGGCGGCGCGTACTGGTTGGTTCATATGTGAGAGTGTACTGGCTGTGTAATTCGTCGATCAGATTGCTGAAGATGCGCTTCAGCTTGGTTCGACTGGGCAGGAGAAAAAATCCGCCTTCAGTCGTAATGTAACGCCCTCCGCTCTCCTGCGCCAGTTGCTTGAGAGTCTGGGCGGCCGCCTGCCGGTCGGCCGATCGCCGCGAACTCTTCTCCGTGTTCACCAGATCGATCGCATAGATCGAAGTGCCGGCCAGAAAAGTTTGTCGCTCGACCACGCGCTGGGTGGCGGAACTGGCGGTGTCACCTCCGTCCGAGATCAAAACCAGGGCCCGCCGGCGCTCCGGACGCTCCCTCAATTCGGAACTCGCCATCAGAATGGCATCGTAGAGCGGGCTCTTTCCGTCGCCCTTCAACCCCTTGAGCAGGGGTTTGAGCTCCCGGACCGTCGACGCATAGTCACGAATCTTGCG
>DATEFT010000898.1:0-3448 GCA_035280505.1 Blastocatellia bacterium
AGGGGCAGCTTGGCCGTGACCAGGACCGGCAGCCGCTGCTTATCGTCAGAGAAGCAGCCGATGATGCGATAATCGGAGTATTTCTTCTGCGGGGAGAATCTGAAGCAGACCGAGTTGTAGCTGCCGGCCGGAGTCGAGATCTTTTCGCGATTCCTGATGGTGGCCTCAACCTGAATTACTTCCTGATTGTAGAAGGTCGTGAACTTCTGTTTGCCCTTCTGTGGCCACGGGCGCACTCTCATCGCGTAGACGAGAGAGGGAATATCGAAGGTCGAGGGCGCAATCTGAATGGTTCGATCTTCCGACAGGAGGGCCTGCTGCCGGGCCTGATCCAGAATGACGGTCTCTTCGGTCTGTCTCTGACCCTGGCGAATCGAGTTCACGAGCCGATACGGAACGGCGTTGTTCAGATTGATGTAGGTCATGTATTGGTTATCGACCTCTCCGAACAACGAACGCACCTGACCCACGGTCTCAATCTTGGTTCGGATCTGATACCCGTCCTGACCATAAAATTTGCCCCGATCGGAGACTTCCATCTCCAGCCGGGCGGCCGTCGAAAAGTTTGACCACGAGATGTTGTACAGGAGCCGTTCACCGACGGAGAAGGCCGGACCCGCTGCGATCGGACTCGTCTTGGCCGGAGCTTTGGTCTCAACTGGTTTAGGCGGAGGCGTCAGTTCGACTGACTGCTGGGCGTACAATTTTAGGCCAAAGCTGACTACGCCGAGCACCAGCAATCCGATGATTATTGCGTTAACTGGTTTCAAGAATGACATTTGAGACTTGTTCCGCCTTACTGCTGAAAATTTATGGCGATAGGGCCTGGTCGCCACGAACGGCCTTCTTTGTAAACGTTCATAGCAGAATTCGGTTCATTATTCTTCTCAGCATTCTGCTCGTCGGTGTCCGTCTTAAATTCTTGTGAGTTTTTACTGAATGAGTTCCGCCTTGACCTTCAGCGCCGCCTCGATCGGATCTGCGGCGGCGGTGATCGGTCTTCCAATCACCAGATAGTTCGCTCCCGCGCGAACCGCTGCAGCCGGCGTCATGACCCGGCTCTGGTCATTATACGCCACTCCGGTGGGCCGAATCCCCGGGGTCAGCAAGATAAATCCGGGGTCATCGATGGCCTGCCGGACGGGGATGATCTCGTGTGGCGAAGCCACAACCCCATCCAGGCCTGCAGCCCGACTCAAAGTGGCCAGGTGCACGACCTCATCTTCGAGCTTTCGTTCGATCCCGATTTGGGTCAGAGATTCCGGAGTATGACTTGTTAGAATTGTCACACCCAGGATTAGAGGTCGGGCTATTCTCTCACGTTCGACCGCCTCTTTGATAGTCTCTACGGTGGTTCGCATCATCTCCGATCCGCCGAGCGTGTGAATATTAAAGATCCGGACCCCGAGGCGCGCCGCTTCGAGTCCGGCCTTGGCGACCGTATTGGGGATATCGTGAAATTTAAGGTCGAGAAAGACCTGCTCGCCCAGGGCCGTGATTTTTCGCACGATCTCCGGTCCGGCAGTGGTGAAGAGCTGGCTGCCGACTTTGAACATTCCGACCAGGCCTCGCAGGCGCTCGACCAGCGAGAGCGCCTCCTGCGCGGTCTCCACGTCGAGCGCGACGACCAGCGGGTTGTGAACTGCAGAGTTTGACATCGCTTTTCACCTCATCTGAGATCGAGAGTCAACAGGGTTTCGGGGTTCAGATAGACCCCCTGCCATCGAACGCCGACATGGAGATGGGGCCCCGTCACCCGGCCCGTGGCGCCGCTCAGGCCGACGGTCTCTCCCTTTTTCACCATCTGGCCTTCCGTGGCCTGAATCTGCGAGAGATGCAGATAGAGCGTGAGCAGCCCCTGGCCGTGATCGATCACCACGAACCCGCCTTCGTAGAAGAGATCGCGAGCGAGCACCACGCGGCCGCTGTTCATGGCCGCCACCGGAGTCCCGGTCGCGGCGCGGTAATCGAGGCCCTGATGGAACCTGGGTGGTTGATCGATCCGCGTCGTTTGACGGCCCTTCGGCTTCAGCCGGCGAACTCGCGATTGGCGAATCCTGGTCTGGCGTGGCGATCTCTGAAGAACCACCTTGTGCCGGCGAGCCCGCGATTGGCGGCCCCGGCGCCGATGGCCCCGCGATCTTCCGGCATTGAAGGTTCGCCGCACCCCGAACTCTTCGGTGACCTGGTTATGGACGGGCGAGACGAACCGGCCGTTCCAGAGGCGCGCCTCGGTCACCATGCTGAAGACCCGGTTCTTCAACTCCCGCTCCTGTCCGATTCGCTCCAGCGTCTCGGCGTCGGGCTGCGTGAAGATCTCGGAGACGCCCAGGTTGGCGGTGCGGTAGGCCGTCTTCTGGATCTGAATCGAGTGGTTGGAGGTGTTCAACTCTCCGCTCGCCAGGGTGGCCGTCAGGGTCAGCGGATAGCGGCCCGAGACCGTCTCGATCCCGATGGCGGCCAGGCCGTACCAGGTATTGTCTGTTCCATTGAAATTGAAGAAGACTCGATGTTTCTGCCAGAGGCCCGAGAGGGCCTTCAGCGATTGCGAGGACCTGACCATAAAGAGGCAGGGCGATCCGTTGACCAGAGCCAGGGGCTCTGTTTTAACCAGCAGGGAGATCGTTTCGGTCTCCGGGCTCATGGGCATCAGGCGGGGGTAGGCCAGCGCTGCCGGCACGGAGATCAGCAGGAGAGTTGTCGAATAGAAGAGGCTTTTCATGTCATTGTGATGATCCGATTACTCGAGGGTGACGGTTCCCACCAGGGCACTGATATTCTCCAACCCATGTTGTAAACAGTAATCGGCCAGCGCGTCAATAATCTTGATGGAGGCCGGCGGATCGTAGAAATTGGCCGTCCCGATCTGGACGGCGCTCGCCCCGGCGATCATGAATTCAAGCGCGTCTTCCACCGTGGCGATGCCGCCGATTCCCATGAGCGGGATCCGGACGGCGCGGAAGGCCTGATAGACACATCTCACGGCGATCGGTTTGATGGCCGGGCCGGAGAGCCCGCCCGTGATGTTGGCCAATCGCGGGCGGCGCGTGTGAATATCGATGGACATTCCGACGGCGGTGTTGATGAGCGACAGCGCATCGGCGCCCGCGTCTTCGACGGCGCGCGCGATCGTTCCGATGTCGGTCACGTTGGGCGACAGCTTGACGATGACCGGGCGAGTGGCCGCCCGTTTGACGGCCGCCGTCACTTCGGCGGCCTGTCGCGGGTCGTTGGCGAAGCTCTCACCGCCGGCCTTCACGTTGGGACAGGAGATGTTCAACTCGTAACCATCGATCCCCTCGCCCTCCTCGAGAATCTGAATGGCTTCGATGTATTCGTCGACCGTAGATCCGAAGACGTTCGGAATGATGCGGGCCCGGTACCGGCGCAACTGCGGCAATCTCTCTTCGACGAAGGCGCGCGCGCCGATATTCTGCAGGCCGATGGC
>DATEFT010000899.1:0-17900 GCA_035280505.1 Blastocatellia bacterium
TCACTTCGAGGGACCTTCAAAAATTCACGTCTCTTTAACATTTATCTATTTTGTCTCAACGTAAGACAAATACCCTTCCTAATCTGATTTGTCAACACGAGAGGGTCCTTGAGGGGAGAGAAAACGAGGTTGGAACTGACGGAGATCAGCAGGAGGCCGGAAATGGGTCAATTTCCCCCATCCATTCCGATGGCCCCGATCCGTAAATTCGGGATTTTAACGGCGAAAGACGCGAGATACGCGGAATCAACGGCCTTTCGCGTATTTCGCGTATTTCGCGGTTAGAAAAATATAAAATCCACCGAGGCGGCGATTAGTAGTCGAGGTGCTCGTTACGGACCTTCCCGATGCGGTCGACCGTCCCCCGGCCCCCGAAGAGGGTCAAGGCGAATCCGTCCAGGGTGATGCCGTCCGGACCGAGGTTGCTGAAGACGCGGCTGGCGGGAATCTCCAGCCGCACCCAGCTTCCGGTCACCGGCAGAGAACCCATAAACCTGAGCCGATCGGTGCCCGGGCGGTAATTGACGGGTGTGAGCGGGTCCAGGCACGCCCGATTGGTCTTGCAGAGCGGGCGGGCATTGGTCAGAAGGTCTTCTAGTTTGTCGTCGATCGGGCCCATCACCTGGTCGAGGGCGAGCCCCCATTGCGAGAAGATTAGATTCTCTCCCCAGAACGCCCGGTGATCCCAACTGCCGCCGGCCTCGTGCCATTGTAGCATCAACTCTCTCAGTCGCTGGCCGCGCGCGTTCTGCGGATCGGGATCTTCGAGATAGACGTAGGCGAAGAGGGTATCGCCGGGATAGATCGTCAATTTCCGGTCCAGCCCCGAGGCGTAGATTTGATGGAGTCCGCCCAGCGCCGCGGTCTGGAAGGCGTGGGCGCCGGAGATCGCGTTGCGGGTCTTGACGGTCCAGAGATCACCGCCCTCCTGAAACCGCCGGTCTCGCGGAAGATCGTCCTCCTCGTCCAGCCAGACCAGGTCGCGAGTGGTCTTTCCGACCCGATCCCAGGCGACTCTCCCGCTGAAGGCGGCGACTCCGAACCCGTTGAGGCGATGGCCGGCCAGCCCGATCCGGTCGGCGGGCACCTCCAGCCGGACCCATTGCCCGAGCGGCGGCAACGGACCCATGTAGTAGTTTCCGGCCGAGCCGTCGGGAGACCAGTTGATCAGAGGCCGCCCCCAGTATGCGCGGTGGGCCCAATCCCGCGGGCCTCCGCCGGCTTTGAACTGCAGCATGACGGTCTCGGGCGGATGGTCCGGGTCGAGATAGACGTAGGCGAAGAGATCCTCGCCGGCATTGACCTGCAGCTTGATGGTCTCCTCGACGTATTGGGTATGAATCCGCCCATCGGCGATTCCGGTCTGAAAAGCCCTGGTCCCGGAGATCGGAAGCGGAGCGCCGGAGACCTCCAGCCATGGATACTGCGGACAGTCGCACTGGGTCTCGGTGCCGGGCCGCCCCCCGGCCAGGTCATCGTCGATCCAGACCGACTCGTTCGCGAGTTTCCCGAGACGGTCGAAGGCCGCGCGGCCGTCCGAGACGATCAACGAGAAGCCGTCGACCCGCCGCCCCTCCAAGCCCACGATATTGGCCGGAACCTCCAGCCGCACCCAGCTCCCGGCCGGCGGCAGGGCTCCGATTCGGCGCCGCGACGCGGTCCCATCGGTCCCCAGGTCGATCACGTCGTCGCCCCAGTAAGCCCGGTGATCCGAGGTTCCGTCGCTCCATTGGAGCATGATCTCTTTCGGAGGATGCTCCGGGTCGAGCCAGAGATACGCGAACAACGTCTCGCCCCGATCGACGATCAGCGGCTGCCCCGCCCCGCAGAAGAAGTAGGCAAAGCCTTCGCGCGCCGGATTCGGATGGAGTTCCGTCTGAAAGGCCGTCTTTCCCGAGACCGGACGGACGGAGGTCCGCGGCGTCAACTCGTGCCAGTTTCCCGGCGGGTAGGTCCGTTTGAGCGCCGGAATCTCATCGTCGACCCAGACCACCTCCGAGGTGCTCGACCTGGTATAGGCCTCGCCGGCTCCCGTCAGGACCATCTCGTAGTCCAGAAAGGCCCGCTTGCCGGTCAGTAACGAAAAATCGCTGACGTTGGAGAAGTTGCCCGGGTCCATGGCATCGGTCGTTTGAAAATAGATGACGAAGGCGACCCCGAAAGCTTTATACGCCTGATAAGCTTCCCGCAGGTACCCCATCGAGTAACTCTCGCCCAACATCGCCCCGCGCGGCTCCTTCCGGTAGGTGTTATTCGAATAACCCAGTTCCCCGATAATCAGATGCTTCGGCTGGTACCGGGAAGCCGGCGGACGCCCGGCGTTGAGCCGATCCAGAACCATGGTCAAATCCTGCCGGACCTTCTGCCGCAGGTTGAGACCTGGATGGTACATAATCTCGTTCGAGGTGTTATAGGATGAATAGGACCAATAATCGATCGGGGCCGGCGCCGGATCCGCGGCGTTGAGCCGGGTCGGCAGGTAACTGACCGCGCAGCGCGTGCCCAGCCGATTGCCCTGCCCGCACGGTCCGACCATCGTGAAATCGCCCTCCGCCGGATTCTTGAATCGGTAGATCTTGCTGAACTCGACGCCGAAGTGGACTTGCGGCCGGTTCGGATCGTCGGGATGGAGCCGGTTCGCCCGGTCGGCCTCTTCCCGCACTCCCGAACTGAGCGCGCGAATGACCTTGACCAGCTCGTCCCAGAAGCTTCGATAGACGGGATCCTCCGGATTGAACTTGAGGTTGGCCGTATAGCGCGGGTCGTTGATGTAGTACTCCAGTTGGCTGTCCAGCTCCCAGTTCAGAAAGATGAACCTCTTGCCCGGGAACCGGTAGACGCCGTTCTCCTGGCCCAGCAGGTATTCGGTCAACTCCCGGATCTCCCGTTTCTCGGCCTCATAGTCGGGGGGAGGAGTATGGACCAGTCCGCCATCCCGGCGGGTCGCGCGATCGAAGACCCGGCCGAAGTTGTAACCCAGGATGTAGGTCTTGAAATGGGGATCGGCGAAGAGCTGCTCATATTCGGTCACCGTACCGGCCGGTCGCCCCGCCACCCACTCCAGCATGCTCAGTTTGGGAGTCCGATCCGCATCGTGCGGAGGTTCCAGACCATACTGGTACCGGCCCCCATAGACGTTGCCGATCACGACCCTGATGGTCCTGGTTCCCAGAGACGAGACCACGTCTTTCAGCGGCACGTCGCGCGCCGGATTCTTTCCGGGAGCCGAGAGGGTATCGATCAATTGCCGGTGCCGGAGGTGGTTGGTCTCGGGCTGACAGAGGCAGGCCGTCTCCGGACAATCGCACTTGTAGACCAGCCGCTCGTACTCGTAGTAGGTCGAGGTCCAGAGATAGGCGCCAAAGCGGTCATAGTCCTGCGCCGGCGCCGGAGGCACCTCCTGGCCTCGAGCCGGGGCCGCAGCCGTCACTAACAGAAAAACCGCTGTCAAAAAAATCCCGGGAGGACAATACTTCTTTTCCAGCATGAATTTGATTCCCTGTCGGCAGCACTTGATTGTTGGATGAACGTGGCTGGAACGGCCGAATCGATGGTTTTGACGAAGGAGTGGCTCAACCTGAATTCCATCCGATCAAGGTAGACACCTCACCCTACTCCCGCAGCCTGAAGGCCCGGCTTTCACCGGCCCCGCGCAACGAGAGAACCGCCCCGATAAATATTGGTTCGACGAATTAAACTGATAACAACAAATCCCGGGCTTATCTGGGTCGCATGGATCTGTCGAGCCTAGTTTTAAGTTCGCGGCAAATATCTAATGACTTAATGACTAAGACGAATAAGGAATAAATGAATTAAAAATGTACCTGTTTTGTAGGAGATCTCAGAGATCCCGATACCACGCCGGGGAGCATTGTAACCAGATGGCGGCGTGGGTTGTCAATGCCCCGGCCCGAGTGGGATCCAAATCTAATGTGAGTGCGGCATTTTGTACCAGCCGTCGAGATCTGGGGGCGGCACGCTGGTACCTGTTGGATGGTTGTCGGGAGAGAGGAACCGGGAGAGAACCTGGAACTATCGGAAATAACGGAATCGATGGTAGTTTTCCCGTTCTTTCCTTTCTCAACCGCGAAACACGCGAAAGACGCGTGTTTCGCGGTCTAAGAAGAAGGTATCGAAGAGCGTCGTTTACCAGGGACTACGGCTTCCTGGCGATGACGAGCGTCGCCTTGATCGAGACGTCGAAATCGAGGGCGTCGTGGTTCGCGCCGGCCTCTCCGTCAACTTTGTCAGCCGCATCGCGCGGCGGCCCATCGAGTTCCGCGCCTTGCCGTTCCTCGTCGATGATCCGGGCCAGTTGCTCTTTCACGCGGGCGCGCGATTCTTGATCGGGCAGGATCGAGAACCAGTCTTCGAGAAAGACCGTCTCGATCAACGGGGCCTCGAAGAAGGCCTGGGCATCGGCAAAATCGAATCGTTCTTTGCGCGTCACACTGCGGATCTGGCCGAACCTGGCCGCCGCCGCCAGTTGCTCGGCTTCGGTCACGGTGAGCCGTTCGGTGATCAAGCCCTCGAGTTGCGGCGTGTACCCGGTCAACTGTAGGTGATAGAGCGCTTCCCAATAGATCGAGAAGAACTCGTCGAAGCTGCCCCGCGTCGTCAACTTGAGTGCGACGGTGCCGCCGCGCCTGGTGACCCGCGCCAGTTCGGTCCAGAACGCGCCGATCTGAGCCGCCGGCAACATCGAGGCGTCGGCGATGACGAGATCGAACTCGTCAGCCGCCGATCCCAGATCCGTCAGGGACCCGACCCGGAAGCTCACGCGATCGACCTTCTTGACCTCGACCTTGCCCCAGGCCAGCGCGATTCGTTCCGGATTCGGATCGACCCCCACGACCTCGACTTTGGGTCCGCAGCGGATCGCCAGGTCGATGGCATAACCGCCGGTCCCGCATCCCGCGTCGAGGATCTTCCCCTCCCGCGGCAGTTCTATTTCGTCGTCGACGATACAATCGAACGCCTCGCGCCAACCGGGCACGAGGTAGAGATCGTAGAGATAGGCCAGTTCTTTGTTGTTCATAGTTTATGCCTCTTCACGCACTTCGCCCAGGATCAAAGCGCTGCGGGGCGCGACGGAGATCAGGCCCTCGACCAGCCCCTTCACTCCCGACCTGAGCGGCAACAGGCTCACCTCCTTGCTATCGCCGAAGACCTGCCACCTCCCCGCCGGAATCTCCAACTCGATCGGTCCGGCATTCGCGTTGAGGATGACGATCGCCCGGGTCCACTCATCGCGGCGGGTCAGATCTTTGATCAGGTACGCGATGCAGCCATGCGGCACGCTCATGCCCAGATGATCGTCCAGAAACTGCACGGCCTGGCGGACCTCATCCGCCGTCTCCATTCGGAAGAGGGGATGCACGCGGCGCAGCGCGATCAGACCGTGGTAGTACCCGAGAACGTCGGAATGCTCGGCTTTGTCGCGCCATCGAATCATGTTCACCGCATCCGGCCGGTCATAGCTGTTGTGGTTGCCGCCCTTGGTCCGCAAGAACTCCTGCCCGGACTGCATGAACGGAATCCCCTGCGAGGTAAACAGCACCGCCGCCGCCAGCTTGTCCATGGCCCGGCGGTCGGCATCGGTGATCCGCGCATCGTCGATGGTGCTGATCACCAGCCGATCCCAGAGCGTGTGGTTGTCGTGACACTCGATATAGTTGACCGTCTCCGTGGGCGAATCGGCGAAATCACCGATCGCGCCGCGAATTCCGGACTTGACCGCGCCGAGGTGCGCGCCCGATTGAATGAACCCGGTCTCTCGGGCGTTGAAGACATTGCCCTTCAGGACGTCCCGGAAATAGTCGTTGAAGACGGCCCAGTTCTGGCCGCGCTGAATTCCTTTGTGCGAAACCTCGATCGGAGTGGTGCCGCCGGCCCAGGGTTCGCCGTAAAACAGCAGTTGCGGATCGATGGCTCGCAATTCCTGGACCGTCTGCCGGATCGTCTCGCGGTCGATCAACCCCAGCAGATCGAATCTGAATCCGTCCACCTTGAACTCGGTCACCCAGCGGATCAGCGAATCGATCAAGTATCGGCGCGCCATCGGGGCCTCGGTGCGAAACTCATTGCCCGTCCCCGATCCGTTCCAGTAACTGCCGTCCTGTCTCAACCGATAGTAGTAACCCGGGACCAGCCCCTCGAAGCTGTAGACCTGCCCGTGCCCGAGGTCCTCGTAGGTATGGTTGAAGACCATATCGATGGTCACCCGGAGCCCGTGACGGTGAAGCGTATCGATCATGCGCTTGAGCTCGCTCACGCGCCGGGCATCCAGGCGCTCCGTCGCATACCATCCGTCCGGCGAGTTGTGGTGCACCGTGTTGTAGCCCCAACCGTACTGGTCTTCGGCCTTGTTACTGTGGAACTCGCAGATCGGCATCAACTGTACGACATTGATACCAAGCTCAATCAGGTGATCGAGCCCGGTGGAGATGTCGTTGCGCCCCGTCAGATGGGTTCCGGGTTCGGTCAACCCCAGGTACTTGCCCCGCCGCTGAATGCCGGAGTCGGGATCGATGGTGAAGTCGCGGAGGTGCAGCTCATAGATGATCGCCTCCGAGATCGGAAAGGTGGGACGGTCGGCCACTGGAGTGTCGTCGGCGACCACGATCGATCGACCGTCGTAGGAGGTCACGCACTGCGCATATGGATCCAGTAACTCCCTCGAAGCATTGAACCGCGGGTCCTCGCCCGCAGCCGTATAAGTGTAATAAAACCCTCGCCAATCGCCCAGCATCGCCACTTCCCAGGTCCCGTCGTCGCCCTTGATCATGGCGATCAGCCGGGGCCGGCCTCCGATCGGCGCCTCGTACAGATGAAGCGTTACGCAACTCGCCGTCGGCGCCCAGACCCGAAAAGTGGTGAGCTCAGGCGCATAGATTGCGCCCAACTGTTTGGCCGACACGACCTCATCCGCGGGATGGGTCTGGGTCGGCATCAGGTACTCGTTAACGGGGACTATCGGTTCTATTTGTTCTACTCGCATATGGTTACGTTGCCATCAACACACAACGGACTAAAGCCGGAGATGAAGCCAAAGGAGATATTTTATACAATCTGCCGCCCGGTTCACCATGCGGCCCGTCAGATATTCTCTCTTACTCAGTCTCCCGTGCGCAAATCTAAATATTCGCAAATATTGGATCAAAGAATTGACCGGTAAGGGGCCGGTCCCTAAAATTCCCTGGTGGCCGAGAGTAGCAACAACTTAGCGACGCGGACGATCTGCGATTCTCTGATCGAAATCGGCAGACAGTTTTACGGCCGCGGATGGGTCCTGGGCACCAGCGGCAATTTCAGCGCGGTCACCAGCCGGACGCCGGTCCAGCTCGCCATCACCGCAAGTGGCGTCGATAAAGGAGATCTCAAGCAGGCCCAGATTCTGCTGATCGACAGTGAGGGAACAGTCCTGGATGGAGCGGGAAAACCCTCGGACGAGACGCAGTTGCACCTGATGGTGGTCCGGGTTCGGGGAGCGAACGCGGTCCTGCACACCCATTCGGTCTGGAGCACGATCCTTTCGGACGCGCTGGCCGATCAGGGTGGAGTCGAGATCGAAGGCTACGAGATGCTCAAGGGGCTGGCGGGCGTTCGCACCCACGCGCATCGGGAGTGGCTGCCGATCATTAAAAATTCGCAAGACCTGACGGCGCTGGCGGGCGAGGTCGAAGAGAGGCTCCGATCGCATCCGCAGGCGCATGGATTCCTGCTCCAGGGGCATGGGCTGTACACCTGGGGGCAGAGCTTGAACGAGGCCCGACGCCACATCGAGATCTTCGAGTTTCTGCTGGAGGTCACCGGGCGCAGGCAGCAGAGATTCGAGAGTTGAGATCCAATTCTCAAATCTCAAATCTCAAATCCTCAAGGAGGAGAGCTTATGGCAATAGTCAACATCCCTGATGAAGATCGAACGATTAGAGAGCGGGAAGCCATCACCGAGTATCTGTCCGGCCTGGGGATAGATTATGAGTCCTGGGAGCCGTCGCAGCCGGTCGAAGCGCAGGCCTCCCCGGAAAAGATTCTGGCGGCCTATGCCCGGGAGATCGACCGTTTGAAGGCCAAGGGCGGCTATGTCACGGCGGACGTGATCGATGTCTCCCCGCAGACTCCGGGGCTGGAGGCCATGCTCGCCAAGTTCAATCGCGAACATTGGCACGATGAAGACGAAGTGCGGTTCATCATCGAGGGGCGCGGCATCTTCCACATTCGGCCGCAGAACGGCGTGGTGATCTCGATCGAGGTCGAGCCCGGAGACCTGCTCCGCGTGCCGCGCAACACCTGGCACTGGTTCAATCTCTGCGCCGATCGCCGCATCCGGGCCATTCGGCTGTTCCAGGATCCGGCCGGCTGGACGCCGCGTTATACCGAGAGCGGAGTCGATGGCAACTATCAGCCGATCTGCCTCGGCACCTCTTATCTGCATCTGCAGAACATCACCGTCTGACCATGACGATGCCCGATGGACAAGTGAACGCCCTGTTGCTGGATCTCGAAGGGACCGTCACCTCGATCGATTTCGTCTACCAGGTGCTCTTTCCCTATGCGCGCCGCCGGGTCGGCGACTTTCTGGAGCGGCATGCGGCCGCCGAGGAGGTCCGCGCCGATCTGGCGCGGCTTCGCGAAGAATGGGAGGCCGACGAACGAGGCGGAGGGAACCCGCCGGCCTACCAGGATCAAACGCTCGGCGCACGGCTGGAGTCGACCGTGGCCTATCTTCATTGGCTGATGGATCGTGACCGGAAATCGACTCCCTTGAAGTCGCTTCAGGGCAAGATCTGGGAAGAGGGCTATCGCGCGGGCGAGTTGAAGAGCCGGATCTTCGCCGATGTTCCGGCCGCGCTCGAACGCTGGCATCGGGAGCGGCGACAGATCGCGATCTTCTCCTCCGGCAGCGTCCTGGCCCAGCAGCTCTTCCTGGCCCATACCGAGGCGGGCGACCTGACCGGGTTGATCGGCGGCTATTTCGATACCCGGGTCGGAACCAAATCGGATCCCGAAAGTTACCGGCGAATCGCCGGGGCACTCCGACGGCTTCCCGCGGAGATCGTCTTCATCTCCGACGTCACCGCCGAGTTGCAGGCCGCGCGCGCGGCGGGAATGCAACCGGTCTTATCGATCCGCCCGGGAAATCATCCCCAACCCGATCCGGAGGCCTATCCGCAGCTCACGAACTTCGACGACCTGCGGTTCGGAGACCCCGGTGGCCCCAGTTGAAAGCCCCTCAGTCGGCCCCCTGGGTGCTCTTCTCGGCCCGCTCCCGGTTGCGGCCGTAGACTTCGGCCATCGTGCCCAACCGCGAACGAAGCTCCGGAGTCAGTTGCCCGGAATGAAAGCGCCATCTCCAGTTGCCGCTCTCGCGCGCCGGCACGTTCATCCGCGCCTCCTGGCCCAGGCCCAGCACGTCCTGCAGCGGGACGATCGCCGTATCGGCCACCGAACTCAGCGCGAGCCGAATGAAGTCCCAATGGATCTCCCGGCCTTCCGTGCCCAGGTACTGGAGCACGAACTCACGCTCTTTCTTGACGTCCTCTTCGCTGCGCGTGGAGTCGCCAGTCCCGACGCTCGTGAACCAGCCGACCGTCGTGTCGTTGTCGTGCGTGCCGGTGTAGACGACGGTGTTGGGCGTAAAGCCATAGGGTTTGAACTCATCGGCCTGCGGATCGGTGCCCCAGGCGAACTGCAGGACCCGCATCCCCGGAAAACCGAACTCCTCCCGCAGTTGTTTGACCTCGGCGGTAATGAACCCCAGATCCTCGGCGATGATCGGCATCTCGCCGAGCGCGTCGATCAGGGCGCGGAAGAGATCCGCCCCCGGACCCTCCTCCCACTTGCCGTTCACCGCCGTCGTCTCGCCGCCCGGCACGGCCCAGTACTTCTCGAACCCGCGGAAGTGATCCAACCGCAGGATATCGACCATCGAGAGCGTCGCGCGCAGGCGTTGCACCCACCATTGATACCCGCTCTCTTTCATGACGTCCCAGCGATAGAGCGGATTGCCCCACAGTTGCCCGGTCTCGCTGAAATAGTCCGGCGGCACCCCGGCCATCTGGGTGGGATTGCCCTCGGCATCGAGATGGAACAACTCCGGATGCGACCAGACGTCCGCCGAGTCGTGCGCCACGAAGATCGGCATATCGCCGATGATCCGGACCCCCTTCTCATTGGCGTACCGCGCCAGCTTCAACCACTGTTTGAAGAAGAGGTACTGACAGAATTTATGAATGCAGATCTGCTTGGAGTGGTTCTCGCGCCAGAAATGCAGGGCCTTGTCTTCGCGTGCGCGCAGGTACGGATCCCATTTCGTCCATTCGCGGCCCCCGTGTTCATCCTTGATCGAACGATACGCCGCATAATCCTCCAGCCACCAGGCCGTCTGCTCCACGAAATGGAAATATCCGGCCTTCTCTTCGCTCGAACCCCGTTCGACGAAGTTGGCCAGCGTCTTCAGCAGCAACGCACTCTTGAACTCGATGACCGGCCCATAATCGACCTGATCCGCGGGAAACTCCGGGGCGCCGTCCAGGTCGCGCTGCTCGAGCAACCCGTCTTCAACCAACAACTCCGGGCTGATCAGCATCGGGTTGCCGGCGAAGGCCGAGATGCACTGATAAGGCGAATCGCCGTAACCGGTCGGCCCCAGGGGCAAGACCTGCCACAGACTCTGCCCGGTCTCCTCCAAAAAATCGATGAATTGATAAGCCGCTTGACCTAAATCGCCGATCCCGTATCGACCGGGTAACGATGTCGGATGAAGCAAAATACCGCTTGCTCTTCGAAAGCCCATTACATACTTCCTCCTTAGCCTTAGTGAGAACTCCGAATATATAAAAGAAATGATGAACGGGGAGAGAATACTCCCAAATAACCGATATTATACTAGTGGATATCTTTTCGGGTCAGAGGGATGAAGGCGAAACCAACGGGAGAGATGCGACGGACGTTTGCTCCGCCTATCCCGTTATCTCGGGATGTTTCACCTTCGCTTCTTACGTAACTTAAAAAACAAGAATAAGCGCAAAATTCCAGAGCAAATTGCCACTCAGCAAAAAATAATTTGACCGTTTCACTGACAAGTGAACCCGGCAAGTGAGGTGGGATTGGGGTGCTGTGTCGGAAAGGATTCTACCACAAGAGAAGTCCGGAGCAGTCTAGAAAAGTCTGGAGCAGTCTAGAAAAGTCGGGACCCCTTGATGCTCGGCGCTCGTATTGCGAGCTGGCCGGCCTCTAAACTTCCCCGACTTTTCTAAACTTCTCCAGACTCCCCCGGATTTCCTCCCGCTTAGAACGTGAGTTTCGCGCCCAACTGGAGTTGGCGCGGGTTGAGCATGGTTCTCGGCGTCCCGAAATTAGGATTCGGAGCCGACGGCACGAAGAACTGGGCCGGGACCGTCACGCCAGCCGGGGGCGTGAAAGCCGGACAGGCCGCCTGACCGCGCTGAATCGCCGTGGAGGCCCCATCCCGGTAGCGCGTGGGGACGGCTCCGCAGAAGATCGGTGACCCGTAGATCGAAAAGACTTCGTCCACGTTGGACCGATTGAGCAGGTTGAAGGCATCGAAGGCCAGGTTGAGCCCGACCCGCTCGCTGAGCCGGAAGGACCGGGAGAGGCGCAGATCCCAGGACCGCAGCGGATCCCCGAGATAGGTGTTCCGGGCGACGAGTCCGACCCGGTCGGTGACCGGATTGGTGTCGCCGTTGGCATCGCCGCCCACGAAGATCGTGAAGGGCCGCCCCGACTGGAGGGTGATGATGCTGCTCAGTTCGAAGTTCCGCAGGAATCCCCGCTCGGGCGCGGTCGCGGTGAAGTTCGCCACGAACCGGTGGCGGACATCCTGGTTCGAGTTGGCCCGCTCCGTCAGGTTGTCGAACTGGTTTTGCGGGAGGTTGATGAAGGTCGTGAAGTTACCGTTGTCGATGATGTGCGACCAGGTATAACTGGCGTTCAGACTGAGACGCCGGTTCAACCGCTCGTTCACCTGCAGGGTCAGGCCATGGTAGTTGGCGTTGACGACCCCGTTGTTGTAGTTGAGGAATCCGCCGTTGGGAAACTCCAGCGCATCCCTGAAGACGGGCTTGCCCGCCAGCAGCAAGGGGGTCCCGTTGCACGCGCTGAGAGTGCCGTCCGGATTGAGCAGGCCCTGGGCCGTGGCCGGATTCTGCGGCTTGCCGGTGCCCTGCGGACAGGGGATGTTGATGGCATTTCCCAGAACCAGCCGGTGAGAACCGACGAAGAGATACCCGGCGCCGACCGTCAAGCCCCGGCCCAGAGTCCGGTTGATCTCGATGCTGGCCTGATGCGCATAGGGCAGCTTGTGGTCGTCGCGCGCGATCCCGGCCGCTCCGGAGGTGCAGGCCGGCGGACACTCGCCGGTCAGGAACTGGCGCGGATAGAGCCCCGTCGTGATGATGCTCCGGGCCGTGCTGGCGGCCGCCCCCAGGCAGAAACCCGGAAACGGTTCGATCCCCCCGTCGCAACCCACCGGCGACGGCAGGAAGGCGGCGGCATTGACCAGGTTCAGAACCCAGCCGCTCTCCGCGGCCCGGCTCTGCAGCATCGGGAGGGTGATCCCGGGCAGAAAACCGGGGACCGTCTTGACGTTCCCGTCGATGAAGAAGAAGGTCAGGTTGTTCCGGTCGAAGAAGAGCCCGTACCCGGCGCGGATGACGGTCTTGCCGTCGGGCGAATAGGCCACCCCGAGGCGCGGTTGAACGGCTCCCCAGTATGAATTGATGTGATCGCCGAGGCCGGTCTCGAAGTCATAGCGCAGACCGTAGTTGAACGTCAGTTTGGGAGTCACGCGCCACTGATCCTGGGCGAAGAATCCCTGGTAGCCATGGTTGAGTTCATACCGGTAGCTGTCCTTCAGCGACGGATCGAACGCGTTGGCCCAGGTCTGCACGTCGAGCGGGCGGGCATTATTGAGCGGGAACTGCCCGTCGACGTAGCCGGTCCGGGCCAGAGCCACGCCGTAGAAGACGGCTCCGACGCCGTGGAACCCGGCGCCGGGCGGGAACGCGGGCGGCCCGGTGGGCAGCGCGCACGGCGGGCCCGGAACCGGAGCCAGCGCGGCTCCGCCCGGCCGGTTCACGTAATTGGCGAAATCGATCAGGCAGTTGATACCCGGCAGGATGATCCGCGCGGGCGTGAAGCCCGGATAGTTGGCGGAGTCCCAGAGATAGTTCGAATCGTACCCGAACTTCGCGAAGTGGTTGCCCTTGACCCACCCCAGACTGTTGGCGAACTGGAGGCGGCTCTCATAGATGGCATCGAAGGTGCCGAAGTTGTGGCCGAACGACAGGTCGTTGGGAATGTCCAGGTTGGGCTCGCCCGTCGAACCCGGAAAGTTGTAGCGCCGCCGGGCGTATTGAACCAGGAGCGTGTTGACCAGGTCGGTTCTCAGAAGCGAGTTGATGGTCCCCACCACCGCCTGATCGTTGATCAGCAGATTCCGGCCGCCGCTGGGAGTCCCGATCCCGCCGCCATCCTCCGTATTTCCAATCAACTGATTCGGATCGCGCGCGTCCTCCAGGTTGTACCGGACGGAGAGCCGATGGCTCGGCGTCAGTTCATGATCGAACCGGACGAAAGCGTAATCATTGTTCTTGATCTTCAGAACGTTCAGATTCTCGACCGGGATGCCCAGATAGGTCTTGGCCCGGTTGATCGCGGCCAGGTTCTGCACCAGACTGGGCGGATAGATCGGAGCCTCCGCCCGCCGCTGCCCTTCGTAGTTTCCGAAGATGAAAGTCCGGTCCTTGCGGATCGGACCGCCGAGGGTCGCGCCGAACTGATTCTGCCGCAATGCCTTCGAAGCCGGCTCGGGCTGCAGCAGGGAGCGCGCGTTGAGCGCGCTGTTCTGAAAATAGTCGTAGACCGACGCATGCCAGCGGTTGGTCCCCGACTTGGTGACCACGTTGACGATCCCGCCCAGGGCCCGCCCATACTCGGCGCCGAAGCTGTTGTTGACCACCCGGAACTCCTGGACCGACTCCTGCGGCGGAGTGGCACGCTGAACCCCGGTGTTGGCATTGATGAAGTCCGCGCCGTCCACGGTGATCAGATTGCTGAAGGAGCGCATTCCGCCGAAGGAGATCTGCGTCACCTCGAACTCCGTGAAGGTCGTGCCCAGACTGGTGCGCCCGGTGGCCACCCCCGGAGTCAGGAGCGCGAAGTCGGTGAAGAGCCGGCCGCTGACCGGCAGGGATGAGATCTGTTTGGTCTCGATCACCTGGCTGATCTCGGTCCGGGTCGGTTCGATGGTCGGCGTCTCCTCGATCACCTGGATCGATTCCTCGACGGTCACCTTGAGCGTCACATTGACCGTGGCGGTTTGGCCCACGGTCAAGACCATCCCGGTCTGAACATACTTCGCGAATCCGTCGGCGGTCACGGTCAGCTCATAGTTGCCCGGCAGCAGATTGGGGACCAGGTAGGCCCCGGTCTCATTGGCGGTCGCGGTGTAAAGTTGGTTGGTGTCCAATTGTCGGAGTGAGATCGCGGCCCTGACGACTCCGGCGCCGTTGGCGTCCTGCACCGTCCCGTTGAGTTGGGCAAAGCTGGTCGTGGCCTGTGCGAATGCCGGGGTCATGCCCCCGATGAGCCCGAAGAGCCCACAAAGAATGATCATGGCGAGGACCAATCGTCTCCCAGAACATTCGTTCATAAGTTACCCCTTTCAGTGATTTTTCTACCAGGCTGGAAAAGAGGCGGCTTTTCTCAGTGCCTTAAAAAGTGGCTGCTTGTATAATTATCCGGTTCCAGGTCAATGTCGTTAGATCGGATTTAGAGAAGTTCTACTCAGCGGTTCAAAGGTTTAACCGATTGGGATCTGAGCAGATTGCTCGGCAGTCTCCCCAGGGCTGCAATCTCGCGAAGATTCGATGAGCCGATGAGGTCTCTGGCGATGCTTAGACAAGGGTTTCTGGGGAGATTCTTCGAACCAAGAAATGCTAGGACAACATCTACTTCGGTCCAAGATTTGTGTGGTCACCACGATTCTGGCTCTCGCAGTCTACGGCACGTACAGTTCGCGGGCGCCGATGAAGGCTCAGGACGTAAACTCCAGGACGGTCAAGCCAGCGGACGTGGATGGTACCCGAATTGTCGATGCCGATCAAGAGCCCGGAAACTGGATGAGCCACGGTCGCACGTACGGCGAACAACGGTTCAGCCCGCTCCGGGAGATCCACGATCGAAACGTCAACGAGCTCGGGCTGGCCTGGTCCTACAACCTGGATACCAACCGCGGGCAGGAGGCCACGCCGATCGTGGTTGACGGCGTCATGTACGTCTCGACCGCGTGGAGCAAGGTCCTGGCCTTCAACGCCGCCACCGGCGCCCGGCTCTGGTCCTACAATCCGAAGGTGCCGCCCGAATGGGCGGTCAACGCCTGTTGCGACGTGGTCAATCGCGGCGTGGCGGTCTGGAAGGGGCGAGTCTTCGTCGGCACGCTCGACGGCCGGCTGGTGGCGCTCGACGCCGCGAGCGGCCGTCCGGTCTGGGAGACCCTGACCATCGACCGCAATCTCCGCTACACCATCACCGGGGCGCCGCGCGTGGTCAAGAACCTGGTGATCATCGGCAACGGCGGCGCGGAGATGGGCGTCCGGGGCTACGTCTCGGCCTACGACACCGAGACCGGCAAATTGCGGTGGCGCTTCTACACGGTGCCCGGCGATCCGTCGCAACCTTTCGAGAGTCCGGCCCTGGAGCGAGCGGCCAAGACCTGGACCGGCGAGTGGTGGAAGACCGGCGGCGGAGGCACCGTCTGGGATTCCATCGTCTACGATCCGGATTTCGATCTGCTCTACATCGGGGTCAGCAACGGCTCGCCCTGGAGCCGGCGGCTCCGCAGCCCCGGCGGCGGCGACAATCTCTTCCTCTCCTCGATCGTGGCGCTCAAACCCGAGACCGGAGAGTATGTCTGGCACTACCAAGAGACTCCCGGCGAGACCTGGGACTTTACGGCCTGCCAGCAGATGATCCTGGCCGAGATCCCGATCGAGGGCCGGGCGCGGAAGGTGCTCCTGCACGCGCCCAAGAACGGGTTCTTCTACGTGCTCGACCGGCCGACCGGCGCGCTGATCTCGGCGAAACCCTACACCCTGGTCACCTGGGCCACCGGGATCGATCTCCGAACCGGGCGGCCGCTCGAGGTCGAGGCCGCGCGATACGGTCCGGGGTCCCCAACCGTGGTCATCCCGGGACCGCTGGGCGCTCACAACTGGCAACCGATGTCGTTTCACCCGCCCACCGGCCTGGTCTACATTCCGGTCCAGGACGCGGGATTCAACTATCAATCACTCGACCATTTCCAACCCCGGAAACTGGCCGCGAACTACGGCGTCGATCCGGTGGCGGCGAGCATGCCTCAAGATCCGAAGATCAAGCAGGCGATCATGCAGAGCATCAAGGGGCGCCTCCTGGCCTGGGATCCCGCCGGACAGCGGGAGGTCTGGAGCGTGCCACGCCCCGGAATCTGGAACGGCGGCGTCCTCTCAACCGCCGGAAACCTGGTCTTCGAGGGGACGGCGAACGGAACCTTCGAAGCCTACCGCGCCGACACCGGCCAGCGGGTCTGGTCCTTCGACGCGCAGACCGGAGTCATGGCGGGCCCGGTCACCTATACCGTCAACGGCCAGCAGTATGTGGCGGTCCTGGCGGGTTGGGGCGGGGTCTTTCCGCTGGCGGCCGGCGAGATCTCCCTGAAAAACGGGCTCATCCGGAACATCAGCCGGATGTTGGCCTTCAAGCTCGGCGGCAAGGCCAGCCTGCCGCCCAGGCCGCAATTTCAGGAACCGGCGTTCAATCCGCCTCCGGCGACGGCCGAGGCCGCGACTGTCAAAAACGGAGAGCGGCTCTATCATCAATTTTGCGCCGCCTGTCACGGCGACGCGGCGGTCTCCGGCGGGGTCCTGCCCGATCTGCGCTATTCGCGAACCCTGGCCAACAACCGGTGGTTCGAGATCGTCCTCGGCGGCAGCCTGCGGAAACTCGGCATGGTCTCGTTCGTCCAGGAACTGTCGTACAAGGACGCCTCGGACATTCGCGCGTATCTTATCCGGAGAGCCCACCAACAGAAGAAGTCTGGAAAAGTCTAGAAAAGTCGAAGACAGTTCCCGACTTTTCCGGTCTTTTCTAGATTTCCTTTGGAGACCGGGAGAGTCCGGAATCGTCTTCCGACTTCTCTAGACTTCTCTAGACTTTTCCGGACTTCCCTAGACTACTTAAAGCCTTTCCCTGATTTGCCGATAAGAAGTTGGTCGAATCTCCCCTACCGATCGGCGCGACCGAGTAATTAATGACTTCCGAAACCACATGATATGGCAGCGGAACCAAGAGAAGCCGGTAGATCAGATGATCAGCGAGGTGACGATCCTCCGGCAGAGAGTGGCGGAATTGGAAGCCGCTGACCGGCGGATCAAGGGGGTATTAAGTCAAAAGACGGCATTTATCGAACTGTTGAAGGTGGTGGCCACCTCGGCGCAGGAAGGGGCGACCATCGAGAACGTCATGCAGATCTGTCTGGAGCAGATCTGTACCCGGCTCGGATGGCCGATCGGGCACATCTACCAGGTGACGCCGGAGTCGGCCCCGGAGACCATCTCAACCGATCTCTGGTATCTGGCCGACCCGGAACGGTTTGCGGCCTTCCGTCAGGCGACCGACCAGTTGAGGTCCATTGAGGGACAAGGGTTGCCGGGCCAGGTGATCGCCGCCCGCAAGCCGATCTGGATCGCGGATGTCGCCCAGGCCCCGAACTTCCTGCGAGCCGAACCGGCCCGGAAGATCGGCCTCAAGACCGGATTCGGGTTGCCGGTGCTGATCCGCGGAGAGGTCACGGCCGTGCTCGAGTTCTTCTCGACCGATCACTTCGAGATGGACGA
>DATEFT010000900.1:0-9345 GCA_035280505.1 Blastocatellia bacterium
GCCCCTCGGCGATGAAGATATTGAGCGGATGCAGGTCTCCGTGCTCGATGGTGGCGGGGATCCGATAGTCTCCAAGCCGGCGGCAGATCGTCCTCATCTCTTCCGACCTCAGCTTCAGCTCATCGACCTCGGCCATGGTCAGGCGCTCCGGAGAGTCTTTCGAGAAGGCGGCGGCCAGGTCGCACAGTTCATCGAGATCCTGTTCCAACCTCCCGACCCGCCAATCGGCGCAGCCCAACGCCAGCAGCCGGGCCTCGCGTCCGGCATACTCGAGTTGGATTCGGGCATAGGTCTGAACCGCTCGCTCCCAGCATGATCGATCTGAGGTTCGATACAGTGAGTTCCCGCCGGCGTCACGCATCAAGATCCAATGACGCTCGCGATCGACGGCCAGAACCTCCGGCAGATGAGCGGGGTATTCGACCGACAGGTCGGAGATCAGAGCCGGCTCGTGGGCATAGTCGTCCCGCAAGGCTTTCAGATAGACCAGGCCCGATTCCGTGGCGACTCGCAAGATGCAGGAGTTGACCGACGAGTTCAGTTGCTCGACGGGTCCGAGAGCGGTCAATCCACGGCGGTCGAGGCGAGACCGGATCCAGGCGGCGGCCGAAGCCAACCAGCCCGGTCTGGCCCACGGGCTCACGTCCCCCGGAGGCACGCGACCTTCGGCCTCGTCGAACCAGCCCTCCAGCGTCGCGCGAAGGCCCGCGATCGAAAAGCGCAGCCCGCCAAGCTCGTCTCGCCCGACCCAGGCTCCACCCGCCGGCGGATTCCAGTTCGGGCTCTGATTCTCCATGAGGAAGACCGTATGGACGGCGCCGGTCCTGGTGACCAACCCCGGATCGAAGAGGCGAAGAACGGTGACCCCGATTCCAAGCCGCGACTTGAGCTCACGGTTGAGGTAGGCGGCAAGACAGGTATCCGCCCGATCGACGATCTGAAAGAACGGCAGGCCCCAGCCCTGCTTCCCGGAGAGCATCAACAACCGGGAACCGGCGGCGTGGGGAATGATGACGGAGAGGTAATGTTTCGAGATCATCGCGCGACAATCGTCTGACATTGTTGATTAAATCAGGATCAACCGCGAAACGCGCGAATCAGCACCGCGAGCGGTACCGATTTTAAATGCGAGGGCTCAAGGTCGACGGCTTGAGCCCTCGCTCACGGTTCGAGGCGCTATTCGGCGGTGAAGCCCACCGGGCGCCGCTTGTCGCTGGCGTTGCCGTCGATGTTGGTCACGGTATGGATCGCCCCCAGGATCACCTCTTCCGCGTTGCCGACTTCCAGAGCCGCCGGAGCTTCATACTCAAAGAGGGAGACCTCCGGGCGCCGTTTGTCGCTGGCCGTTCCGTCGACGTTGGTGACGGTCTGCATGAAACCCAGGATCACATCCTCAGCTTTGCCGATCTCCAATACGTTAGGATTTTCGTACGTCATCTTTTTCTCCTTTTTTTGATGGGTCCCCAATCAGGGAACTGTTCTTGGCACTTTAACGGATGATCGTCGGACTTGTACGCCGCACCCGTTTCGAATTAGACCGTTGTGGCCCGGACCCGCATGGTTCCATCGTCAACGGCCTTTTTGAGCTTCGACCCTCCGCCTTCCAGGGACCGAAGCCAAAACTCCAGCGATAACGTTCTCAGCAACGCATATGAATGAATCTCGATCCCGCACCGCGCCCGATCGAAGGCCTCCCGCAGAGCGCGCTGGTCCATGTAGCCTCTCGCGCAGACGCGGGCCTCGGCGATGATCGGCCGCAGCTTCGGCCATTCGCGGGCCACCCCGCGGTAGAAGGCCTCGTCGGGCCCCTTCTTGCCCTGCCGGTTCACGATCTTCTCCGGCAGCAGGTCCTTCAGGGCTCGGCGATGAAGTGACCGGGTCTCACCCGGCCGCAACAGTTGATCGATCGGGATCGCCATCAGGAACTCGACCAGCGGGCGATGCAGAAAGGGGTAACTGACCTCCGTGCATCCGACCGATCGCAGGTTGTGAGCGCCGATGCTCCTGATCGCTCCCAGGAGTTGCACGGCCCGGCTGCGCCCGCTCGGAAGGTCGAACCCGAAGACGTCCTCCTCTTCCCGGCTCCGCCGACCGAGGTTCAGGCGGCGGGCGAACTCCGGGTCGATCCAGGGAGGCAGCGCCTGCTCGGGTTGCAGACGCTCGCTGAGGTAAGAGGGAAGCAGCGGCTTGACGGCGCTCTTCCAGAGCAGGGTGAGGTAGGCCGTCTTCTGAGCCCGACTCCAGGCCCGGATCCGGCGATGTAGTCCTGACAGATCGAATCGGGCCAGGAGATCCGCCAGTTCCGGAGCCACCCCGGGATCGCTCCAGAGCAGATGGTCGCCGCCGCGCCCATTCAAGAGCACTCGCGAGCCGGTCCGCCGCATCTCTCGATTCAGCCGGTCATAGAGCCTGGAGAAACAGAGGAGCCCGCTGGGCACGCTGTACAGCGAATCGTTCGCGTCGGGCGCCGCCAACCCGATCTCCTTTTCGTAGAGATGGGTGCCCACTTCCCTTCGCTGCTCTTCGACGCAGCGAATGAAGGAGCCTTCATTGGAGGTCGAGGACTCATCGTAGATATAGGAGACGGTCGTGAGACCGGGCGACCGGGCATCACCGCTCTCGATCAACTGATCCGCCACGCAGACGATCGATGACGAGTCCAGGCCGCCGCTGAGTTCGGACCAGACGGGAGCATCCGCCCGCAGACGGCATTTGATCGAGTCGCGGAACAACTGGCGAAAACACTCCTCGTACTCCCGGTCGTCGCGGCACCTGATCTCGGAACGCGGATCCAGGCTCCAGAATCTTCTCAGCCGCGGCCGCCCTTCTCTCACGATCAGGCTGTGGCCCGGCGGGACGGCCCGGATCTCCCGATATGGAGTCTGATCGAGACCCACTTCATAGACCAGATAGTCGGCAATGTACTCATCGTCGATCTCCAGGTTGACCCCCTTCGCATAGAGCAGGGGCTCCAGTTCCGACGACCACAGGATCCTCTCGGGAGTCAGGTGATAGAACAGAGGACGGGTCCCGAACGCATCCCGGGCCAGCCACAGCTCTCTCGAATCGGGGTCCCAGAGCGAGAGCGCGAAATCGCCGACCAGCCGGGGCAGAAAAGAGCCGCCCCATTTCAAAAAGGCCATCATCACGATCGCCGCATCGGTGCGGTCCCTGACGAAACTCCCGGGCAAGGCCGCGATGAGGTCCTCACGATTGTCGAGCCGCCCATCCCAGGCCAAGAGATGGCCGCGAGAGGTGGCGAGCGGCTGGGTTTCGCGGCGCGACTCCCGATTGGTATGAAAGGCTCGATAAGCCATGCCGGTCGGGCCGAGCGCCCGTTCCCTCCCGCCGTCGGGCCCTCGCATCGCGAGGGCCTCGCCCAGTCCGATCAAAGCCCTGATGTCGACACTCCGGCCGTCAAAGAAAGATATGCCGCCGATAGCGCTCATGACGATCTCCCCATCTCGATCAACAGTTTGTGGTTATGCTTTTTGTAGAGTGCTGTAGAAGAGCCGGACCTGCCGATGGTCGTTGACGACCTCGCCTCCGACTTCAACCCAGGCATGGCCGTGAAACGGCATCTTGTGACATCCGATCGCCATCTCCGCGGCGATCCCCCGGCTGCGCAACAGGCAGGTGCCGACCGCCGAGCGTTGCAGGCAGAGCGCCGGTTTGAGATACCAGGTACATGCCCGATCCACCGCCGCGCAGATCTGCGCGGTCGTCTCCGCGCCCGGCGCCGGCCCCTCGACTCGGGGCCACTGCCGGACGGTCCGGTGCAGTCCGCGAAAGCGGCCCAGCCGCAGGACCAGGTCGAGAACGACCAACAGCAGCAACGCCGCGAGAGTATCGAGCCCGGCTTTTAACAACGCGCCCACGGCCAGGCGGGTCAGGAACAGGCCCATCAGACCGATCCGGCGTCCATGAGCGTTGATCAATCGCCCGGCGTGGCGATCGTCCACGCGGATCACTCCGGTTTGACCGAGTTGCGTCAAGAATTTTTCGACGTCCTGTTCGAGTTGTCGCCGTGAGGTATCGTTGAAGACCATCTGCAGTTGATCGACGATCACGGAGAGCGGCAGACCGGCGGGCTCGGCGACGAGCATGCTCCAGACCAGGCTTCCGACTCCGATCAGACTGTAGAGTTTGCCCTGTTCGATGCTCAGAATGGTGGTGCCATCTTTGTCAATGGCGAAACAGGCATCAGGCGAGATGCCGAATCGTGAGGTGGCGGTGATCATGGTTTTCATACGCTGGAGATTAAAGAGGCGGACACCGAGACGGTTCAGAGAATGAGATTCTTCCAGGATCACAGCCCTCGATGCTACTTTCCATCTCACTCGTTCCCCGTCTCCGTGTCCGCGGCAATCGGTGACGATTGCCAAAGCACCCAGATACATAATTCTGCCGATAAGCGTTCCATCTTCGCCATGCTGTTTATCAATCGCCGTGCCAGGAGCTATCTCGTTGATTTCACGTCTCGAGAGTCTCCGCCGAGAGAGGTTTCGAGGCCTCACTCTCTTCGGGATCGAGCGGTAAGCTATGTGTTTGGGAGGTCTTGACCGGCGGGCTGTTTTCACCCCACCGTTCACGGCAGTCGGCTGAGAGGTGTGTGTTTGGAGTAACTTGGCCGCTGAGGTATTTTCACCATCAGGCTTCAACCGCGAAATATCCGAGACTGCCACTCACGCTGAATCGATCGATTCTCGTGTGTCTCGCATATTTCGCGGTTGGAGAGCAATCGGCTAGAACATAAAGCCCACGCCGAAGACCGGGCCGCGTAATTTAAGGTCCGCAAACCTGGAGCCATCGCTGACTCTCAACCGGGTATATTTGTAGCCGGTCGACAGGTTGAGACCTTTCGGCAGCAGGAACTTCATTTCGGTGTCGGAATCGAGGAGCCGGCCCAATCCCGCGACCGGGATAAAGGCGTTGGTCACATTGATGACGATTCGCCGATGGGGGGTAAAGGTGGCATCCGCCCCGAGAGTCACCATCCCGAGACCGAAGATCCCCGAATCCCGAGTCGAAGCGCCGGCGGAGCCGTCGCCGAACGACAGTTGCGTCGGATAGGTGGCATTGAACACGATGCCTCGCGTTTCGACCAGCGGCCCCACTTTCACGCGATCTCCGATCCTCAGCCCCTGCCAGGAATATCCGATCCGAACCTGCCGGTAGGTGAGATCCACGGTCCCGAGCGAATCGAGGGCGATGTCGTTCACGGAGATCGAAGGCCCGCCCATGAGATTGGCGGTGAAATCGGCCGTGCCGCTGCGGACCATCAGTTGTGTGTAATCGACTTTCAATTTGTTACGCCGCGTGAATTGCCAGGTGTAATGAACTTCCGATGCGTTCTGGCTGTCCAGTTCGACCCCGAGCCTGGCGACCCCGGTGGTATTGTCCGCTACGTTGGCCGACGCCCTGGCGCTGGGAACCCAGTACCGAAATCCGAACTCCATCTTCTTGGGCCTCTCAATCTCGGGCGGCGTGGAACCGGAAGCCGAAGAGGCGTGGGGCGAGTCGGGAGAGCCCTCTTGCGAATATCCGGGGGCGCAGAAGATCGCCAGGGCGGCGGCGAGGAAGAAGAGGCGCGTGAAGATTTTGAGAGGTGTGGTCATACGTAGCTCCTTATTGATTGTACTGGAGAGGCCGGTGGAGACGATCCCCACCAGCCCCGCGGCACCAACCTGAAAGCGAAACGACCGGGTCCGGCGAGGGACATCTGCTCTTGCTTGGCCCAGACCGGACGTGACCTCTCAGGCATCCGTGCTCTGCATCAATCGAGAAGTTGCCTTCTCGATAACAAAGTGCGGTCAGGGTTGAGCCTATCTCACCGGCTGAGAAATAATCGGTTGTGAGGTAAGTTTATTGAAATTCCGATTCGAAACCGCGAAAGACACGAAAGACGCGAAAGATCGGTGATTTAGCGTCTTTCGCGTGTTTCGCGATTCGGATTCCGGGTTTCCTGGTGAGTCTATCGATTGACGCGAAAGGTATATTTGGCGACCGGCACATAACGCCGTTGAGCGGTGACCCCCTCGAGAGCGAGGAGGTAGTTGCCGGGTTTGAAGAGACTGGAATTGAAATTGAGCGCGAGGGTCCCCCTGGATCCGGGCTTGAGGTCCTGGTTGCTCCAGAGACTCCGGCCCTCGGCCGTTGAGAGGGTCCCACGATAAGAGAGCAGATCGGGATCCGGGTCCAGTTCGAGCAGCAGAATGACCGATTTGGACGAAGACGGGATCGTAATCCGATCGACCGGCTGGGACTGGTCGGAAGCGGCGCTCCTCACGACGTTCAGAGCGAAGACGGGCACGGTGGCCTGAAGATCTTCGGCCGGATCCACCTTCTCGCCCGGGCGCGATTGCGCGCCGCGCTCGCGTTCGAGTTGAGCGGCCAGTTGATCTCGCGCGGCGGCCGATTCCTGTTCACGGGCCTGCAACTCTTTCATCTGCGAGACGGCCGCCCGCTCGCGTTCTTCAGACTGGCGCTGGCGTTCGGAGAAGACCTGATTGATCTGGGCCAGATCGTGGCTGGCGCGGCTCCACTCGCGATACAAGAGCACCGGCGGGACCGCGATCAAGAACAACAGGGCGGCCAGCAAGCCCGCTTGACGCGCCCGGCTCAGCCTTACCAGCCGGGCCACCAGGCCGACCTGCGCGATTTGCAACTGGGTGCGGGCACGCAACGCCTCCTCGGCCGCAACGGTTCGCAATCCCGTGCGAAGATCGGCCGTCGTTTCCAACCGGTCCAGACACTGGGAGCAATCCACGAAATGCTCCTCGAAGCGGCTCCGCTCTTCCGCCGGCAGTTTGCCCGACAGATAGCGGTCGGCTATTTGATTTTCTTCGATATATGAGTGCTCCATAAATTCTGTAGCCGGTAGCGAAATTCGACCGGGTCCGGAAATCGTGTAATCAGCCAAATACTTTGCCCATCAGTGAAGTGCCGCCGGATCCCGATCTATCTCAGCCCGTCGCAAAAATTTTTGCCTAAGCCCCTTCCAATCGACCGATCTATTTTTTATCACGCGTCATCCGTTCATAAAGTTCCCGGTAGCGTTCACGCGCCCGATGGAGCACGCGATTGAAATGCAGGCTGCTCAACCCGAGATCCTCACAGATCTGCTCTTTCTCATCTTCGGCCAGATAGAACCGGAAGAGGACCTGCACATCGCGCTCGTTGGGCATCTCCTTCAGGACTTGCCGAATCAGGTCCGCCTTCTCTCTTCGCAAGAGATCTTCGAGCTGATTATGACCGGGGGCGGGAAGCGCGGCCGCCTCATCGACCTCGGCCAGGCGCTCCTGCTTCGCGGAACGCCGGAAATAGTCGATGACCAGGTTGCGGGCCACACTGCACACAAAACCGGAGAGTTTCTCCGGCTCCCGCAGGTCTCCCTGTCGAATTTTGACCAGGACGATCTGAAAGGTCTCCTGATAGAGATCGTCGGCGGCCGCGGAATTACCCACTTCCCGGCGGATGATGACCGAGACGCCACGACCATAACGTTCGATCAGTTGGGCTTCGGCTTGCCGATCGCCGGCCCGAATGCGGCTGACGAGATCGGCCCCGCTTCCAGACTCATTGAGGGCTAGGGATTCCATGCGCTCACTTCCACTCTCCCTGGAGCACAAAAGCCGCCCAGTTGTAGGGCGCGGCCAGGCGTTTCTCCTTCCACATCTCAATTTGAGCGGCGCGCAGAGCCGCCGCCGGTCGTAATCGTTCCTTCAGCAACCCCTGGTAGAAACGCCTCATCAGTTCCGCCGTCTCCCGGTCCGGCACGCGCCAGAGGCTCGCAATCACGCGGGGCGCCCCGGCATACATAAAACCGCGAGTCAGACCGACCAACCCTTCGCCCTTGATCTCTTTCCCCAACGCCGTCTGACATCCGCTCAGCACCACCAGTTCGGCTCCGAGCTTCAAATTATAGACCTCGTGCGCCAACAAAAATCCCTCCTGCGGTTGCCCCTGTTCGTCCACCAGCGAGAGCACGATCCCCGACAGGTGCGGGTGTTGGCTGTTCAACAATCCATGAGTCGCGAAATGCACGACGCGAAAACGACTGAGTTGCCCGCTCAGGACCGTGGCGCGGCTCGCGTCGAAATCGAGCGCTTTGAGGCTCTCGCCTTCGCCGGCCAACGCGACGATCTCTTCGGCCTCGCGCCTGGTGGAGCGTAACCGGCCGAAACTGAGCACTCCCGATTCTCTGACCGATCGCTCCAACCTCCGGGTCGAGAGCTCCGCGGATTGGAGCCTGGCGATCGTCGGCTCAGCGGTCTCCAGTTTGACCCGCGGGTCGTTGCGATCGAAGACCGGGTCGGCCACGACCGCCACTCCGGACACCTCCGGGCGGACGGCCTGCTCGCGCCGCAGCACCGCCAGAGTCGAGGCGGACGGCAGACTCACGATCTCGTGGTTCACGATCATCGGAACCTCGGCCGCTCGCCCGCTCCGCTCTCCCGACGATCCCGAATGGGGAACGGGCAACGCGCCGAACGGCAGGTACTGCAAGGCGCCGTCGGCCACGATCAGCAATCGTCGATTCCCCAGCCGCGAGGCCACCGGACCCAACAACATTCCGCTCAAAGCCGCCGCCGCGGTCTGAACCTCGTCGGCGAAGTCCTGGCCGGAGCTGAACAGCTCGTAGACGCGACGAGCGGCAGCTTCAATCACCGCGCGTTTGGGCAGCTCATAACCGGTCACCGAAGACGAGGTGACGGCCCACAGATAACTCCGCTCCCGGCCGAGCGCGTATTCCAATAACAGGGTGTCGCCGTCGAGCACCCGGGTTTGAAGCTCTTTCAGAGTCAGCGGCGCCGGCCGAGTCAAGGCCGCGTATCCGGGGCTGGCGGCGTGAATCCGCGTCTGCAGTTCATCGTACTCGGCGGCGACGGAGGCCAGCTCTTTGGCGGCGGCCTCGGCCTGCGCGGACGTGTGAGGGCGATTCAAAAGCCTGAGCTGGGCGGCGGCTTTGGCGTTGAGCTGCTGCTGCAGCAAACGTTCGCGGCTCAGCAACGCCGGGTCGACGCCCTGACGAATGTCGGCCCGCGACTCCGCCAGCAGCTCCAACAACGAACGCGCCCGGGCCCGCTCGCTGACGGCCAGCGCCTCGACATCGATGGCAGCGGCCGGGTTTCGCCGGTGCAGTTGCATCAGCACATCGATGTAACACTGATACAGCTCCTGTTGCGAGGCAAAATAGGAGGCCCGCAGCTCCTGACTTTCGATATTGGCCCGCAGCGATTCGATAATGGCCAGAGCCTGCTCCAGGGTTTGACGAGCCGGGACCAGATTGCCTCGCGCCTGCTCGATCTGAGCGATTCCCAACAGGGTGCCCGCCTCTCCGCG
>DATEFT010000901.1:0-9686 GCA_035280505.1 Blastocatellia bacterium
TCGAGATGGCCGGGGCTCAATTCGCCGCGCGCGAACCGGACAATGCTTTGATATCGTTCCTGTTGTTCTTCCGACCAACCGAATTCCATATTCTTCCGTGCTGAAAATAGATTGAATAGATGAAGACGGAGCCGACGCCAACGCTTGTTTGCCGAAAGCTCACGATGAGGCAGGCGCCGGCGTTTTGCGCTCACCGCCGAGAACCAGACTCATCAGCCGGTCCCCTTCTTCAAACAGAAGCCCCTTCTCACGAAGGTCGGCTAGCCGCCGGTCGAGATCGCGCCCATCTTTGTCGGAAAAGACCTGGGTGAGATCATCGATCCGGGCCGGTTTCGAAAGATAATTCAAGAGGGCCCGGCCGGCGGGTCCGACCGAATATTCGGTGGCGGAGCCTGAACGTGAGTCGTAGATGAGATCCGAATCGCCGATGAAATCGAGTTTCGGCGGCAGACGCTGCGATGAGTCTTTCCATAGCTCCCGCCACTGATTGACGGCGGCCTGAAGTTGACCGATCCATTTGACCATCGCGGTGAAATAGTCGGCCGGCAGATTGCGATCGGCAAAATAGTAGGCGAAGTCGCGCAGAGCTGCTTCATCGAAGGGATAAATGTATGAGTAGAAGTCCATCGGATGCAAATTGAGTTTGTAACTCTGAGCCTGATTATAGTAAGGACTGAACCGATCGAAACGAACCGGATAGATCCCGGACGGAGGCTCCAGATGAGTGAGCAGCGGAATGATCTGCAGATATCTCGGGTAGACCTCGGGGTCCTCGCCAGGGAATCCAACCAGCAGGTTCCAAACCGGGCTGATTTCATGACGAACGCACATTTTCAACAAGTTCACGTTCTGGAAAGCGTTAGTCCCCTTTTTCATGAGTTTCAAAGTGGAGGTCGCCAGCGACTCGATGCCGGGTTGGATGAGCTTCACGTTGGCCTTCGCCAGAATGGCGACATCTTCCGCGCTCAAATCGGCCTTGACCTCATAAAAGATCTGCATGTCCGACGGCGTCTGTAAAAACGGCAGAACTTCTTTCAGATAGTTTTTGGGAAGAATATTATCGACGGCTTCGAGCTTATGGACCGCCCCGGAATATTGGAACAGAGATTTAAATTGCCGGAGAGCCAGCTCCGAGTTCATCGCGCGATAGACCATCGAGTTGCCGTTGAGGCCGCAGAACGTGCAATGCGATCGCTGGCCCCACCAGCATCCGCGAGACGTTTCGAACGGCAGGATCGGTTTCAACCCGGTGCCGGCGAAGTACTCATTGAATCTCTGGATGAAATCGTCGTAATTCAATTCGATCGGAGTGTCGATGCTCAACTCCTCGCCGATCGTCTCCGGACCGGAGACCGGCGGAGAGGCTCCTCTGGAGAAGACGCCTCGGATCGAAGCGCATTTCGACATTTCGCCGTCCAGGCAGTACCGGACGAACTCGGGGAAATTTTTGAGGGCCGGCCCCGAAAAAACGAAATCGATCGGTTGGATTCGCTCCGCGATCACCCGGCCCATGGGATACTCGCAGTTGGCTCCGCCCATCACGATGACGACCTCCGGATTGCGCTGCTTCAATCTCCGGGCCATGGCGAAGATGGCGGCATTTTGCATGAACATCGAAGTAAAACCCACGATTCGGGCCTGGTCCAACTCATATCGAGTGATCAGTTCGTCCAGGTATGCGCCGAGAGACGGTCTTTTCTTCGCGATCAGGTCTTTGAGGCGTTGCTCGTCTTCACTCTTCCCCCAGAAGTAACGCTGAAGATACGGTTGCGTGTTGTCCGGCAATTGAGGAAACGCCTCCAGCCGGAAAAACCAATCTCCGAGGCCGGCATAGAAGGACTGCATCGAGGTGCTGATGTACTGATAGCTTTCCAGGCCCACATGCCCGGCGAAGTCATGAGTGAGAGTGGCGATATCGATAGAGACCTCTCCAGGAAACTGCGATTGGATTAAGGACTTGATCTGTGTCAGCGCGATTGATGGCAACTGAAGGTCCGCGAAGGGCATGTTGATTAAAGAGATTCGGAACATGGCGACAGTTCTCCCGATTTGTTGGTGGCGTAACTTAAGAGGTTAGCGAGAGCCCGATTCGATTGACCGGCTGAGACAGATCAGGGTCGTCATTCTTCATCACGCCCACCGCGAAGATGGGCACGGCATCAGGTTCGATCAACTAAGAATGATTCGTCTCCCAGGTGCAGGGCGCACTGTTCCCAGTGGAAATCAGAGCAGCCGAAAACCGCCTCGATCATCGTCAGTTGCTTGAAATGTTGTCCGATCACATAATCATCGACCATGCCCTGGGCTCCGTGCAACTGAATGCCATTGGACGCCACGAACCTGGCGCTGCGACCGATTAACGCTTTGGCGGAAGAGACCGCTCTCCGGCGCTCCGCCAAATTGGAACCGCTAAATGCGGCAAACGCGCAATACAACATGGACCGAGACAGTTCCAGTTCGACCAGCATATCCGCCAGTCGATGTTGGAGTGCCTGGAACGTATTGAGCGTGGAACCGTAGGCCCGCCGTGTTTTTAAGTATTCCGCTGTGACCTTGATTATTTGATCCATCGCGCCGTCAGCCTCGGCGCAGAAACCGATCGTCGCCAGGTCGATCGCTTCTTCTATCGCCGGCAGGCCCAGCTCTTCGGAGATCAACAAGGAGTCCTCACCAACCGTGACCTCCTCCAGCGTTAGATCCGCCGCGCATCGCTCATCGATCGTCTGATAATCACGGCGGCACATCCCGGGCGCATTCCGATCGATGAGGAAGACGGCGATCCCGCCCCGCTCACCACTCTCACTCGCCACGCGTGCCGACACGGCAAACTTATCAGCAACCGGCCCGGCCAACACGAGATCTTTCTTGCCCTGTAACACATACTCGCCGCTTGAGCGCCGATGAGCCGCCGTCTCGACGCACGCCGTCTCTCCGCGCGCCGCCGACTCGGTGTGCGCCAGCGAGACCATGAGTTCACCCCGAACCATGGGCCTCAGAAGCGCGCGACGCTGTTCGGTATTGGTTGCCCGCTCAATAGTTCGCGCGGCGAGGACGGCCCCCGGCAGATATGGCTGAACGACCAGGTGTCGCCCGAATTCCTCCAGAATGATACAGGCGTCGATGATTGAGCCATTGATGCCGCCCACGTCTTCCGGCAGCAGAACACCAAGCCAATCCATATGGGCAAATGCCGTCCAATGTTCCCGACTGAAGGCGACGTCGTGCGGTGGGAGACTCTTCCTTCCGAGCCGGTCACGGCAATAGCGGCCGACGTTTGCCCGAAGCATCTCCTGCTCGACCGAATATGATAAGTCCATATCTCCCCTTGTCGCGGCTAGAGACCCAAACCAATCGCCGCGATGATGTTTCGTTGAATCTCGCTCGATCCGCCCAGAATCGTGACGGCTCGCTCGTAGAAGAAGCGCTGGGTCAAATTGGATCCGTAGAGAGGCGGGATGGGAGAGCGCGGGTTCCCGGCGGAGTGCGGTGGCGCTTCGAGAGCCCTTTCCCCCAACGCCTGAATGATCAATTCCATGACTCGTTGTCGCAATTCGCTTCCGCGTAGTTTCAGGATCGGCGTCAGGATCGGAGACGAGGAGCTGTTCGATTTATCATGAAGTCGGCGGATTTCCAGGAACTCCAAAGCATTGAATTCGACGAGCATCTTGGCGAATTGAATCCGGTAGGCGGGATCGTCCAACAGAGGACGGCCTCGACGGTACTCCGAGGCCAGAATCTCTCGGAGCTTATCCAGCAGGACTCTGATCTGGCCCAGCCCCGCCACGATCGCTCGCTCATCCGCCAGGAGAGATCGAGCATAAACCCATCCCTTTCCCTGTTCCCCGACCATATCTTCCAGGGGAACGTGTACGCCTTCCAACGTCACTTCGTTGACCGTATGAGTGCCGTCGATCAGGATCACCGGACTGATCTTCACTTGAGGATCGTGGATGTTGATCAGCAGAAAGGTGAGCCCCCCCTCGCGCCGGCCGTCGGGTAACTGGACACGAACCAGCGTGAACATCATATTGGCGTAATGAGCGCCGGTAATCCACAGTTTCCGACCGGTAACGGTAAAGCCGTCTTTATGCCGCGTCGCAGTCGTGCTCAGAGACATGACATCCGATCCGGCCCCGGGTTCGGAGAATCCCTGGCACCAGGAATCATCGGCATTCCGGATCCGCGGCAAGTAATGCCGCTGTTGCCGCGTGGAACCGAACTTGCATAACATCGGCCCGACGAAACCAATCCCGATCGTATCGACCAGGGGGGCTTTCACCGCCGACATCTCCTGCTCCATGATGCGCGGCCAGGTTACCGGCCAATCGCCGCCGCCCCACTCGCGCGGCCAATGGGGCACCAGGTATCCTCTTTCGTCCAGTGCGCGCGTCCAGCGCCGCCGGCATTCCGGGTCTAAAATGCGATCCGAGACATCTCCGCCGAAGAGTTCCTGAAGTCGGCTGCCGAGAAATGCCCGCAGATCTGCCCTGAACTCCTTGTCCGCGGCATCCGTTTCGAAGTTCATGTTTAACCCCTCTATCTTGAATTGGTAGTGTTCGAAGCCACGGCGGTCAGGGCGATTAGCGATCGGATCCGGGCGATCACGCTCTCCGCCAAATTGTGCACATCTTCTTCTTCATATACTCCACGATCATATCCCCACTGAAGAGTCAGACCGCCCGCGCTGAAGACCACCATGATGTTGATCAATTGCTCATGCAACCCTCCGCTCAGTTCCGCCCTGAAAGTCGCGTCAAGTACCTGGAAGAGCTTTGATCGCTCGCCATTCCCCAAATGCCCCTGATTATTGAGTCGAAAATTGGGGCTCGGCAGCGAGCGCAGCGTGTGGTCTCGATTCAGGTGGCGCAAAACGGCATAGCCGATCCCATGGTTGGGGATCCCGCGAACCTGCTCCTTGACCGTCTCGACCATCTCCCGAAGGTCTCCGGCGGCACCGACCTCCAGGAGCAGCGGGATCTCGTTTGAAAACCAACCGACCGTTCTCGACACATCGACGTTTCGGAAAGAGTGCTCACGGCCGTGATGCAGCAGCTCTACATGAAACGAATCGATGCCCAGTTCGTCGACCAGAGCGCCGGCCAGAGCCGTCAGTAACGCCTCATCGAGACGAGCTCTCAGCGCCGGAAGCGTGGATTGAAGCAGAGTATGCGTCTCGGCGCTCGTCAAGGAATTGACGAACAGTTGAAAGACCTCTCTGGAGCGCCCCGCCACGGGAGTTTTGGTCGGTAAGCGCCCGGCCTTTCTGCTCAACCGCTCTCTCCAGAAGGCGGCTTCCGACTGAACCAGGTCCGACTTCCCATAATTTTCCAGTTCCTCCGCCCAGCTCTTGAATGAGGTCGTCTTGGCGGGTAGCCGGACCTCCCGGCCTCTCGCCAGTTGTTGATATGCCGTCTGTAAATCATCAAGCAGAATTTCAAAAGAGACCGGATCATTGACCCAATGATGAATGGCGATCAGGAGAGTCTGAGAGCGTCCCTGGCCGTGGTCGCAGAGCGCGGCACGAATCAGGGAGGAAGTTGAGACATCGATCATCGACGCCAACAACTCCCCGGTCTGTTTGACGCCGCGTTCACGTTCAGATGGTGAATGGTCCGAGAGATCGAGATCCAAAAGTAGAGCATCACCATCGACTCGATCGATCCCTGTGATCCACTGACGCCAATCGGATCCCTCCCGCGAAAGTTTCAACCGCAGGGCGTCGTGGTGAATCATGAGTTGTCGGAGTGCTTCCCGAAGCAGATCGGACGAGATCGGATCTCGACACTCCAGGGAGTAGAGGGTGATGCTGTCGGCGAGATGTTCAGACCAGGTTTCAAGGAATCTCCTTAAGATCGGGGTGAAGGCCGTCTCGCCGATGATCAGGCCCTGTTCGGCCCGAACGATACTTCCGCTCTCGACTCTGGCGGCCAGGCTGCCGATCGTCTGGTGTTCGAAGATCTCGCGCACGGTGAGCCTCAACCCGGCCTGATTGGCACGGCTAATCACCGCTAAGGCAATGATTGAGTGGCCGCCCAATTCAAAGAAATTGTCTCTAATGCCGACCTGCTCAAGCCCCAACACTTCAGCCCAGATCCGGGCCAGCACCTCCTCGGTCGCCGTGCGAGGGGCGACATACTGCCGCCCCAGTTGCTCGATCAGATCCGGCACCGGCAGCGCCTGGCGGTCAACCTTCCCGTTCGGATTCAAAGGCAACTCCTCTAGAAAGACAAAGGAGGCCGGCACCATATACTCCGGCAGCCTGGCGAAGAGATGAGTTCGCAACTCTTCCGCCTCCGCTCCGCTCCCGGTCTCCTCCGCACAGGTATAGTAAGCCACCAGCCGCCTGTCTCCGGCCGCATCTTCCCGCATCACCACCACTGACCGGCTCACACCGGCATGCTCGGCCAGCCGCGCCTCGATCTCGCCCAACTCGATCCGGAAGCCGCGGAGCTTCACCTGGAAATCGTTGCGCCCCAGAAACTCGGTCCTCCCGTCGGGGAGCCAGCGACCCAGATCGCCCGTCCGGTAGATCCGCGCACCGGGCTCCCCGCTGAATGGATCCGGCATGAATCGTTCCGCCGTCAGTTCGGGACGGTTCAGATATCCCCGCGCGACTCCGGCCCCTCCGACGTGCAGCTCCCCGGCCACCCCGACCGGCGCCGGCTCGCCTTTCGCCTCCACCAGGTAGACCTGCGCGTTGGCAATCGGACGCCCGATCGACGGCGATCTCGTCTCATCTCGATCGCAATCTCCGTGGGTCGCACAGACCGTCGCCTCCGTCGGTCCATAGGCATTGATCATCCGCCGCCCGCTCGACCACTTTTCAACCAGCTCTCGCGTCAACACCTCGCCCGCCACCACCATCACGCGGATCGAGGCCAGCCCTCCCGTCTCCGGCAGCGTCGCCAGCACCGCGGGCGGAAGCGTCACGTGACTGACTCCCTGCCGATCCAGTGTCTCCCTCAGTGTTTCACCGACCAATACCGTCCCCGCGGCCGGAATCACCAACGCGGCGCCTCGACAAAGCGACATCAGCCATTCAAATGCGTACGCGTCGAAACTGAACGACGAGAATTGCAGCACGCGGCTCTCGCGCTCCACATCGAGGTCTCGCATCTGGGTCATCGCCAGGTTGAGCAGCCCTCCGTGTTCGACCATCACCCCCTTGGGCGAACCGGTGGACCCGGAGGTATAGATGAGGTAGGCCAGGCTCCGCGCCTCCAGGCCACTGCCCACCGGGTTCCGCCCGGAATGACCGGCCCATCTCTCCGCCTCGGCTTCCAGATCGACAACGCGCCCTCCCCAGGCGCGCCCGGTCAATCTCTCTCTCAGCGCCCCGGTAGTGAGCAGCACCGACGGGGCGCTGTCTTCCAACAGGTAAGTCAATCTCTCGGCCGGATAGGCCGGATCCAGCGGCACATACGCTCCACCGGCCTTCAAGATTCCCAGCAGCCCGATGATCATCTCCAGGCTGCGCTCCAGGCAGATCCCGACTCGCGCCTCCGGCCCGACTCCCAAGGTCTGTAAGTAATGAGCCAGCCGGTTCGCCTGCCTGTTCAGCTCGGCGTAAGTCAGTTGTCGATCCTCGAACGCCACCGCCACGGCCTCCGGCGTCCTCTCCACCTGTTCCTCGAACAACTCGTGAACACACCGCTTCTTCGGATACGCGACGGCCGTCTCATTCCACTGCTCGATCACTTGACGGCGTTCCGAGACGCTCAGCAGCGGCAAGCGATCGACGGCCCGGCCGTCGTCGGCGACCAGGCCTTCCAACAGCGCGCGGAAATACCCCAGGTACCGCTCGATCGTCACGGCCTCGAACAACGAGACGGCATACTCCACTCCGCCGACGATCGTCCGCCCCGCTTCCCACAGGGAAAGCGTGAGATCGAACTTCGCCGTCACCTGAGGCGCCTCAGGCAAAGCCCGGACCTCCAGTCCGGATAGTTCCCGGGCACCTTCCGGCGCGTTTTGCCAGGCGAACGCCACCTGGAAGATCGGGCTGTGCGACAGACTCCGATCCGGACGCACGGCTTCCACCACCCGTTCAAAGGGGAGGTCCTGATGCTGTTGCGCCCTCAGGGCCTGCGCCTTCACGCGGCCCAGCAGTTCGCCCGCCGTGGGTGAACTTGAGACGTCGATCCGCAGCGCAAGAGTGTTGACGAAGAAACCGATCAGTTTTTCAATCTCGACCCGCCCGCGATTGGCGGTCGTCGTACCGATCACGAGATCCTCTTGCCCCGACAGTCGGGCCAGCAATGCCGCCCAACCTCCGAGCAAGGTCATAAACAACGTCGTGCCGTATCGCCGGCTCAACCCTTTGACCCCCGTCGCCAACTTTTCGTCGAGTTCCAACCGGGCGGATGCTCCGGCATAGTTCTGCGTCGCCGAACGGGGACGGTCGGCCGGCAACTCCAACCGCGCCGGAGCCCCGGCCAGAGCCTCTTTCCAGTAATCGATCTGCCGCCGCAGCATCTCGCCTTCCATCCAGCTTCGCTGCCAGACCGCATAGTCGGCATACTGCACGCCCAGCGGCGGTAGCGGGTCGGCCTCCCCGCGCAGAAAAGCACCGTAGAGCCGGCTCAATTCATTCATCAACACCCCCACCGACCACCCATCGGAGACGATGTGGTGCATGGTGATCAGCAGCGTATGCTCATCCTCACTGAGCCGGATCAACCGCCCGCGAATCAACGGCCCGGCCCCGAGATCGAACGCGGCGCCCGACTCTTGTCCGATCAGCTCATCCAGTTCCTCCCGCGCATTCATTCGCCGCCGCAAATCATGCTCCACCAACTGGAATCGCCGCCCCTCGATCGCGCCGATCGACTGCGTCACTTCGCCGCCGACCAACACGAAGTTGGTGCGCAACGCTTCGTGCCGCTCCATAATCCGATCCAGGGCCCGCCGCAGAGCGACTCGGTCGAGTTCCCCTCTCAACTGCATTCCCCGCGGAATGTGATAAGCCCGGCTCGCTCCCTCCATCTGCGCCAGGAACCACAACCGCTGCTGTGCGAACGAGAGCGGCAGTGGGGCCCCTCGTTCGGCCGGCCCGATCTCCGGCAGGGCGGTCCGAGCGGATCCCTCGACCACGCGGGCAAAATCACTCAGGACCGGATTCGCGAACAGCCCCTGAGCAGTCACTTCCACACCCAGCGTTTGCCTGAGCCGCGAGATCAATCGCATCGCCAGCAGGGAGTGCCCCCCCAATTCGAAGAAATTGCCGTGCCGGCCGATCTCTTCCACCCCCAGCACCTCGGTCCAAATGCCGGCCAGGACCGTCTCCGTTCCGCCCATCGGCGCCTCATACCTGCGCGCCGCATAGGCCGCGCTCTCCGGCGCCGGCAGCGCCCGGCGATCCAGCTTCCCGTTCGACGTCAGGGAAAATGTTTGGAGGTAGACGTATGCCGAGGGAACCATATAGTCGGGCAACTCCGATGAGAGATGGGCGCGCAGCGCCTCCGCTCCGGCCTCCTCGCCGGTATAGTAAGCCACCAACCGCTTGCCACCCCCGCCATCATCGAGCGCCAGCACCACGGCTTCACGCACCTCGGGATGGCCGGCCAGCCTGGCCTCGATCTCTCCCAACTCGATGCGGAAGCCTCGAATCTTCACCTGGAAGTCGTTGCGGCCCAGAAACTCGATCGTCCCGTTCGACAGCCACCGGCCCAGATCGCCCGTCCGGT
>DATEFT010000902.1:0-4592 GCA_035280505.1 Blastocatellia bacterium
GTCAGGATCGCCGCGACTCCGGTGAAAGCTAGAATTTGTGTGTCGATCATTATTGTCATAATTTTTATGGTGTAGCTTCGTCCGAAGCGATTGATCTTTTCGAGCATACCATATATTTTTTGAAACCCCGATGATCGTGCAGCGTGGTGAATAATGCGAACTTTTTGCAATCCTAATATAAAAAGCGGGGATGACAGCTTTCCGTTGGCGAAATCCGTCTGACTCAACTGTTTAGCATGTGATTAGAGAAAGGAAGGATGCGATGGCCCTTCATCACCAGCCGATCGCCTGTGTCATCAGGCAATATGGAACAGGTCTGTATCGAACCTGCGTCAGCCTGGAACGAAAGAGCGCAATCTGTTTGAGCACGCATCGCGACGAAGAGAGCGCCACGGAGACCATCGAACAGTTCTGGGAGATTTATCGAAAAGGCGAGATTCGGACGGTCGAAGATCTGCGAAGCTTGATCGAGACGAAAAATCCGAGGGACTTGAAAGGGCCGGAGTCGGACGACGGTCAGCAGGATCACAGTCTGGCTCTGAATGAATAGCGGAGAGTGGAACTATGATGACCGCCGAGCAGGTCGCGCAACAGAAAGAATACCTCATTGAACGTGCCGCGCAGATTGCCTCTTTCGCCATCTCGCAGCACGAGCGCCAGGGCCGTGGAATCGTGGTCATCGGCTGGCCCGCGCCGGAACTTTTCGAACCGGAAGAGATTCTCGACCACTCCAGCTATCTGTCGGAGGATGCCCTGGGCCTGGCGGGCCTGGACTCCGCCGAGGAGCTGGTTCGAGCCGTGCAACAGTATAATCCCGCGCGGCAGGCCATCGTCATGTGCATCGAGGCTCTCGGGAGATCCTTCAACGTCCACGTCCTGACGGCGATCTACGGCTATGCCGGGCCGCAAAGTCAAACCAGCCACTAAGCGTTAAATCATCGAACCGCGAAAGACGCGAAAGACGCGAAACCAAGAGGCTCTTCGTTTCGCGTGTTTCGCGTGTTTCGCGGTTAATTATTAGTTGATCGCGATCGTCGTGGCGCTGCTCGTTCGTTCGCCGAAAGTGACGACGACCGGAACGATGGAACCGGTGGGCGCATTGTCGGGGATCAGAACGTTGAGCTGCCAGAGCCCCACGTAGCCGGGCGCCAATCCGCTGAAGTCGACGATGGCCTGGACGCCGCCGATCGTGACCGTCGGGGTCGCGGCCGTGGCGTAGATCTGGCCGTTGGAGGGCGCGGGCGCGCCGGTCGCGATGGTCAACGGTTGATGCGTTGAGGGATCGACGAGCTGTCCGCCCTGCCCGTTGGCATAGATGATGACGTGACGGCCTCGAGCTTCGGGCCTGGCATTCGCGGTCTGGCCCGGATCGCCGTTGCGCGAATAGTCTTCGTTGAGCGCCGCCGCCTGGCCCCGGCCGCTGGCCGTGACGGTGAAGACTCCGGGGGCGGCCGTGTTGGCGGTCAACACATCGCTGGCGATCGGAGCCCCGTTGTTGAGCACTTCGACGTAGATCCGGCCCGAGCCCGTTTCGTACGGAAGCTGATAGTTGATCTGGTATGCGCCCGCTCCCAGGCTGCCGCCCACCCACGCCGAATAGAGCGGCGCGAGCATGCCGTTGACGCGAATCGAGACTCCATCCAACTGAGTCGGCAGGGGCAGCCCGGCGGCCTCGCTGCGGAGGTTGGTGCCGGCCGGGAAACCGGTTCCGAAGGCCGCGAGAATCTGGCCCGGCGCGGCCGCCCGCACATAACTTGCGGCATCGACCGAAGTGGAACTGCTGGCCGGAACCGCATCGACATCGCCGGTCGTGATCAGGGCATAGCCCTGCCGATTGGAGTCGATCCGTTGGTTGCCGGGCTGCGAGAGCACCTGCATCTGACCGTTGCCCGGGACGTTCGCCCCGATCACGTGGACGGTATAGACTCCGGGCAGCGGCGCCTGAATGTAGACGCCCTCGACCGGGTTGAGTTCGTCGAAGGCCGCGCCGTTGGCCGGTTGCGAATAGGCGTTCGAGAAGTTGGCGTTGCCGCGATAGACGTTGCCCATCGGGTCGATGACTTCCAGATTCAGGTTGTTGACGAGCGCCACCGCCGATCCGATCGCCGCTTTCGGGTCGCTCCAGACGAGCGTGATGCGCAGCGGTTCGGCCGCGCTGACGTTGGCGATCTGGTAGCTGTGCGTCTCGCCGGTGGTGATGGCGGCCTGCGTGGCGGGCCGCGTCGAGTCCGCCGTGGTCGCGCCGTTGTAGATGTCGGCCAGCACTTTCAATTGGCGTTGATCGCCCGTGAAGTAGAGCGCGTCGTCGAGCGCGATCCGGCCCCACCCCTGCCCGAAGTTCGGCAGCGGCCCGCTCGCTCCGCTCGCCCCGTTGCTGGCCGTGAATCGACCGGGCATATTGCGGCCGGAGTTGAGAATGATCGCTTTGACCAGCGCGTTCGACGGATTGAAGCCCGCCCCCATGCCGCGCGCCCCGTTCGGATAGTAGCCATCGACGAAGTATTGGCGAACCAGCAACGCGCCCCCGGCCACCATCGGCGAGGAGAAACTGGTTCCGGCGGTCAGGGCCATGCTGTGACCGTTATTGGGCGCGGTGGGATTGACGGCCGCATCCTTCGCCGTGCTCGAAGTCGCGCCGCCGAAGATCGAATTGTTGCCGGCGCTCTCGGTCGCCGCCCGCACCGTTCCGGGAGCCGCGATGTCCGGTTTGAGGCGGCCGTCGAGCGTCGGGCCGTGATTGCTGTAGTACGCGATGTTCTCGACGTTGCCGCCGTTGGTCGGGGTATCGGTGGCGGCCACCACGACGTTGTTCTTGGCCGCATTCGTGACCTTGGTCGTCCCGTAGCCGCCGTTCCCCGCCGCGAAGAAGATGTTGTAGTCCCGCAGCCGCCACATGATGTCGTCGATGTCGGACGCGTTCTCGTCGTAGCCGACCGGAGGCTCCGGACCGTAGCTGTTGTTGTGTACGCGCACCCCGCTGCTGTAGGCCTGCTGGTGAATCAGCGCCTGGCTCACATAGTCGACTCCCGGCAGCCCGCCGCTCGGGTGGCCGACATCCTGAAAGACGACGCGAGCATCGGGCGCCACGCCGTCGCCGCTGGTTCGCAGCGGGATGCCGGGCACTCCGCCGCTTCCGTCGGCGTTGTAGTTGCGGCCCACCGCCACGCTGGTGGTGGCCGTCCCGTGATAACCGGCGAGGCTGTCGTCGTAACCGACCGCGTTGATGTAATAGCTGTCCAGCCGTTGACCCGGATCCAGCGTTTGGCCGCCGTTGGGATTGGCGGCATTTTCGATCAGCCGGCCGCTCCCGAGCAGGTAGTAGGTCAAGACCTTGTTGTCCGGGTTGGTGATGCTGACCGGGAAGAGTCCCCCGCTCAGGCTCTGGGTCGTCACCGCGTAGGAGAGCGTCTGCGCCGAAGATTGGCCGCTGAGCCGGAATTGCGCGCTGTCGGTATCGAGCCCCGAATCCGCCGTCCCGTAGATCTGGCCGGCGCCCGTCAACCCATGACGATAGAGCGGAGTGTCTTCTCCGGCGATCCCGGATTGCACCACCTTCACGCCGTTGTCGTTCAGCGAGCGGTTCGGTTGCCGGCGCTCGATCCACTCGACTCCCTCGAGGTTGGCCAACGCCGCCACGACCCGCGGCGCGTCGGCCCGCCCGACGAAGAAGACTCCCCAGGCGCGCCCGTCCTGGCGATCCTCGATCACCGGTTCGGACCAGTTGGCCGTCTGCTTTTTCAGGACCTGCCGCACGGCCGACGAACTCTCGCCCGGGAAGGTGATGAAAGAGACCGCGATCGTTTGGGCCGCGCCCTCTGGGGCCTCCGCTTCGTTGGCGATCTCATCGACCGTCTGCCTGAGCAACGGCTCGACCTTCAACCCCGCGCCGTAAGCGCCGACCCAGCGAACCTCTCCGCTCTCCCTGGCTGCCTGCAACTGGCCGGGCCCGGTGCGCGGAGCCTTGACGATGTAGGCGTTGTTCGGCAGATATCCGACGATCTCATATCCCCCGGCCCGCAGGTTGTCGGTCGACTCCGGCAGAATGCGCCCGTCGTATTGCACGATGTAGTAGGCCTGCTCGCCGGCCGCCGCTTGCGTGGCGCTCGCCAGGTTCAGCCTCGTCGAACGCGCGGCCAGATTGGTGGTCTCCAGTTGCATCTGACCGATGTGGATCGCCTCCGGTTCGTTCTCGACCGGATCAAAGGCTCCGCCGCGCAGGAGCAGGAGATGCGGATTGGTCAGATTCTGTTTCAGCTCGCGGATCTGAGCCTGCCATGAAGCTTCGGGCGTGGAGGCTCTCTTGGCGGAACTGCTGGTAAAGATTCCCGGCGAGGTGAAGCCCGCCACGAACGCGATCAGGAAGGTGGTGACGGATACAGCGCAGAGTGCCGGTCGCCGGCAGTACTTCCAGAGCAGGCGGATTTCTCGATGAGGGAATTTTTCGCGAATCTCTCTGAACAGATCAGTGAATCGGAGCATGACAGACTACTACCTCCTGCTGCCGCCGCGCCGTGCGCGCAGAGCAATGTTCTCGGTGATTTAGATGTTGGTAGGGATTACCAATGCCCGTTCGGAGGTGGTTCCGATCGCCA
>DATEFT010000903.1:0-9261 GCA_035280505.1 Blastocatellia bacterium
GCCTTCTCCATCACCAAGAAGAGCACCTTGAATATCGCTTATAACATCGGCAATGAGGGACGCAAGAACAACTCCCTCTATGTCACGTATGGCTACCTCTTTTGAGACCGGGCCTTCGCGGCCCGCTTTAATTCGATAGGAGTTCTCCCGTGCAGTGGTTTAGAAATCTTGGAATATCCGGAAAACTGCTCTGTGGTTCGTCGATCACATTGATCCTGATGTGTTCGTTGGGCATCTTCTCGCTGATTCAAATGGGCCAGATTCAGAGCGGACAGGAAGAGCTGGCGCGGAACGCGCTGCCGAGCGTGCAGAACGTGCTGGAGCTTTACGGCGATTCGTTGCGGCTGAGGCTGGCCGAAACGCAGCACATCATCTCGCCCTCGGCCGAGAAGATGAAGGAGATCGAGGGACAGATCGACGAGATCAAGGCCTCCTTTCGCAAGAACCAGTCCGAGTATGAGGAGTTTCTGTCGTCGGACGACGAGAAACAACTCTACGGGGAGTTCAAGGAGCTGTGGGCCAGGTACACGACGGCCCATGACGAACTGATCCGTCTCTCGCACGACAACCAGGACGACAAGGCCAAGGAGATCAGCAACGGTCCGGCGCTCCAGACCTTCTCCGCCGCCTCGGATAAGCTGCAGAAGCTGGCCGACTTGAACCGGAACGGCGCCGTGGAGACGGACCTTCAATCCGCCGCGGCCTATGCGACCTCACGGAGCTGGGTGATCGCCCTGCTGATCGTCGCCGCCGCGCTGACCCTGATCGTGACCTTATGGCTGGCGCGTGGCATCTCGCGACCGCTCTCCCAGGGCGTGGAGGTCGCGAAGCAATTGTCCGAGGGTATGCTGCCGGAGACGCTCGAGGTCAAATCACAGGATGAGACCGGACAACTCTGCGCCGCCATGAACGGCATGACCGAGTACGTCCGCTCCATGGCGGGCGTGGCGGGCGAGATCGCCAACGGCAATCTGACGGTGGCGGTCAATCCGAGATCGGACCGCGACAGTTTCGGCAACGCTTTTAAACAGATGGTCGGCAGTCTCTCCGATTCCATCGGCGAGATCGACCGCGGATCCGGCATGGTCGCCTCGACCTCCACGCAGATCTCCGAATCGATCCGCGCCGTCAATTCGCTCTCTTCCTCCTCCGACGGAATCCGGGCCACGATCCATGAGATGGAGGCCTCGATCCGGCAGGTCGCCAACAACGCCCAGACCCAGAGCGCCGCGGTCACCGAGACCTCGGCGGCGGTGACCCAGATGGTCGCCTCGTTGCAGGGGATCGCGTCCAACCTCAAACACCTCGTGACGCAGACGACTTCGGCCAGCGACGCGGCCCAGGCCAGCCAGCGGATCCTGGCCGCGGCGGGCTCCAACATGCAGCGCATCCACACCTCGGTCGAGTCGGTCGGCAAAACGATCGATTCGCTGGGCGAACGGGCGGAGAATATCAGCAAGATCGTCGAGACCATCGACGACATCGCCGACCAGACCAACCTGCTGGCCCTCAATGCCGCCATCGAGGCCGCCCGCGCCGGCGAGCACGGTCTCGGATTCGCGGTCGTCGCCGACGAGGTCCGCAAACTGGCCGAGCGCAGCGCGCGTTCGACCAAGGAGATCAGCGCCATCATCGCGGCCATTCAACAGGAGTCCCGCGCGGCGGTCACCCAGATGGAGCTGTCGAACCAGATCGTGCGCGACTACATGAACGATACGTCGGTCAACGATTCGCTCCGGGCGATCCTCTCGGCGGTGGAACGGATCGCCAACCAGACGCAGGAGATCGAATGCGCCACGGCGGAACAGTCGGCGGGGGCCGAACAGGTGGCCAAGGCGACGGAGGAGCTCTCCCGCTTGACGCACGAGATCTCCGCCGCGACCGAAGAGCAATCGATGGGCGCCGCGGATCTATCGCGGGCGATGGAGGAGTTCAATCAGACCGTCCGGCAGTCGGTGGAGATGGCCGTGGAGCTGCAAAGTTCGGCCGACTCTCTGCGCCAACAATCCGACGTCCTGACCCAGGTGGTCGGTCAGTTCAGCACCGTCGATCAGCGTCGCACGGGACCGGGCCAACCGGGAGACCGGCTCGCGGCGGCGGCGACGGCGGGCGCCCGGACGCGGACCAGGGATCGCGCCGCCCGTGAATTTGCGCCGCTGGCGACCAGGGCGGTCAACTGACCGCCACCTGAAGTTCGGAATCGAAACCGCGAAAGACGCGGAAGACGTGAAAGCCCGATGATTTCGCGTCTTCCGCGTCTTTGACGTTTTGCCTTTTTTCGAGAGCTACGACACAATACCCGCGAATCCCAGACCGTATCGGCAGCTTAAAAACTTACAACCACACACATTCCGGAGGACCGGTGACAGTAAAACCACGACTCTTCTACACCGCGGTTTCAGCGGTGATCCTGTGCATCTCGGTTTCGATCGCCGCCGCGGCGCAGACGAAACTATTGCGATACCCTGATCTCTACGGCGACAAGGTGGTCTTCACCTATGGCGGCGACCTCTGGACGGCCCAGGCCTCCGGGGGGACGGCGACGCGGCTGACCGCCCATCCGGGAGTCGAACTCTTCGCGAAGTTCTCGCCCGACGGCCGGTGGATCGCTTTCACCGGCCAGTACGACGGCGACGAACAGGTCTACGTGATCCCCGCGACCGGGGGCGAACCGAGACAGTTGACCTTCTATCCGGCGCGAGGACCGCTCCCCGCCCGGTGGGGATCCGACAATCAGGTCTACGGTTGGACGAACGACGGAAAGGCCGTCGTCTTTCGCTCGCTCCGCGACTCCTGGACCCTGCCGGTCAGCAATCTCTACACGGTGCCGGTGACCGGCGGACCGGTGACGAGGCTGCCGATGCCCGAATCGGGCGCCGGAGACTATTCGCCGGACGGGTCGAAGCTCGTCTATTCGCCGCGCTCGCGCGATTTCCGCACGGAGAAGCGGTACGGCGGCGGGCAGGCGAACGATCTGTTCATCTACGACCTGAAGACCAACGACGCCAAACGCATCACCGACAATCCGCGCTCCGACCGCGATCCGATGTGGATCGGAAACACGATCTATTTCAATTCGGATCGGGACCGGCACTTCAACCTCTACGCCTATGACGTGGCGAAGGGCACGACCACGGCCGTCACCAACAATCAGACGTGGGATGTCCGCTGGCCGTCGAGCGAGGGCAACAAAGAGGGGAGCCGCATCGTCTACGAATTGAACGGCGAGCTGCAGATCTTCGATCCCAGATCCAAAAAGACGGCGCCGATCGCGATCACCGTTCCCGACGACGCGCTCAATCGCCGACCGAGCCGCATCAGCGTGTCGAACCTGATCTTCGGCTACTCGCTCAGCCCCAAGGGCGAGCGGGCCCTCTTCGAAGCCCGGGGAGAGATCTTCACCTCCCCGATCGAGAAGGGGACGCCTCGCAATCTCACCAACTCGCCCGGCTTTCGCGAGAAATGGCCGCGCTGGTCGCCCGACGGCTCGCGCATCGCCTTCATCTCGGACCGAACCGGCGAGGAAGAGGTGTGGGTGATCGATCAGGACGGCTCCAAGCCCGCCGAGCAGTTGACGAACGGCGGCCGGGCCATGCGCTATGCGCCGGAATGGTCGCCGGACAGCAAGACCCTCGCCTTCAGCGACAAGGACGGCCGGGTCTGGGTCTTGACGGTCGCCGACAAGAAGCTGGCCGAGATCGCCCATTCGACCCGCAGTTCGGTTCAGGACTACGCCTGGTCGCCGGACAGCAACTACCTGGCCTTCTCCATGACGGACGAGAACGCACAGTCTTCGATCTATATCTGGTCGGCCCGGGAGAACCGGCTGCACCGCGCGACCGGCCTGGCCTTCTCCGAGGCCGATCCGGCCTGGGACCCGCAGGGCGAGTATCTCTACTATCGGAGCATTCGCGAATTCGCGCCCCAGATCTCCAACGTGGAATTCACCTACGCGGCCAATAAGAACGACGGGATCTTCGCGCTGGCGCTGCGCAAGAATGTGAAACACCCGTTTCCGCCCGAGAGCGACGAGGTGACCATCACCCGGAAGAGCGAGAAAGAGGAAGAGCCCAAGAAGAGCGGCGAAGAGAAGCTCGCGGATCTGGCGATCGAATTCGACGGCCTCGAATCGCGCGCGGCCCGCGTCCCGCTCGGACCCAACAACTACAACGGCCTTTCGGCCAAGACCGGCCACCTGATCTACCTGGTCACTCCGGCCTTCTATTACGGCCGCCAGGCCGATCCTCCCGCCTCGCTGCGCATCTACTCGCTCAAGGACCGCAAGGAGACGACCCTGATCGACGACATCTCCGGGTACGCGCTCTCCAGCGACGGATCCAAGCTGTTAGTCAGGAACAACGCCGGCTTCACCCTGCTGGAGGCCACTTCGCAGGCCGACAAGCCGAAGAAGTCCGTTTCGACCGCGAACCTGCAGGCCGACCGCGTCCCGACCGAGGAGTGGGCCCAGATCTTCGGCGAAGTCTGGCGGCGGTATCGCGACTTCTTCTATGTGCCGAATATGCACGGCTACGATTGGGAGGCGCTGCGTAAACAGTACGAGCCGCTGCTCAAATATGTGGCGCACCGTTCGGATCTGAACTATGTGATCGGCGAGATGATCGCGGAATTGACCGTCCAGCATGCCTACGTGGACGGCGGCGATTTCAACATCCCGCCCCGCCCACGGGTGGCGCTGCCCGGAGCGCGCTTCGGCCTCGATCCCGAAGCCGGACGGTTCAAGATCGTCAAGATCTTCGCCGGACAGAACGAAGAGGAGCTCTACCGTTCGCCGCTGACCGAGATCGGCGTTGACGTCAAGGTCGGCGACTACGTGCTGGCGATCAACGGCGAAGAGTTGAAACCGACCGACGATCCGTACCGCTTGCTGCGCTTCAAGGCCGACGCCCCGGTCCAACTGACCGTCAACAGCCAGCCGACCCTGACGGGCGCGCGCGTGGTCTCGTACCGGCCGATCACCGACGAGCAGCCCTTGATCTATCTCGATTGGGTGGCCGGCAATCGGGCCCGAGTCGATCAGCTCTCGGAGGGCCGACTCGGTTATCTGCACGTCCCGGACATGGGGGCGAACGGCATCCGCGAGTTCATCAAATGGTACTACCCGCAGCTCCGCAAAGAGGGGTTGATCATCGACGTGCGAGCCAACGGCGGCGGCAACGTCTCCCGGATGCTGATCGAGCGGCTGCGGCGGCAGGTCTTCGCCGCCCAGTTCGGGCGCACGACCGAAGACCCGGCCATCTATCCCGACGGAACCTTCATCGGCCCGATGGCCTGCCTGCTGAATGCGAACTCCGCGTCGGACGGCGATATCTTCCCCTCGATCTTCCGGGCGGCGGGCCTCGGCCCGTTGATCGGCCAGCGCTCGTGGGGCGGCACCGTCGGAATCACGGATCACGGGGCGCTGGTCGATGGCGGGAGCGTGTTCGTGCCCGAGTTCGGCTTCAGCAATACGCGCGGCGAGTGGGTCATCGAGGGGCATGGAGTGGATCCCGATATCGAGGTCGACAACGATCCCAAGTCGGTGATCCAGGGCCGGGATCCCCAGTTGGAGCGCGGCGTCACCGAGTTGATGAACAAGCTCCGGGCCAAGCCGGTCGAGAGGCCGAAGCGGCCGGAGCCCCCGGTCAAGACCAAATAACCGTCCGCACGAGGAGATTCGCCAAATGCGAAAGTCAGCTCTCCGCGGGTCGTTGATGGCCGCCGCGCTCCTGATCGCGGCGGTCGCGGCCCGCGCCCAAACGCCGTCGCCGAAGACCGTCGAATCGAACCGGCCGGCTGGAACCGCCGCTCAAAACGCCCCCCGGACCATCGAGGATTGGCGGCGGCGAATCGACGAGATCGATCTGGAACTGGTCAAGCTGCTCAACGAGCGAGCGAAATGTGCGATCGAGATCGGCCAGCTCAAAAAACAGCAGGGCCTGGCGATCTCGGCCCCGCAACGCGAGGCCCAGGTCCTGGCCAACGTCACCGCGGCCAACCGCGGACCGTTGGAGGCGGAGGCCATTCGGCGCCTCTTCGAGCGAGTGATCGAAGAGGTCCGCCGAACCGAAAAGATCGAGTCCGAGAAGAAGTAAGGACAATGCATTGTTCAGCCCAATAGTTCGTTAACGAAATCGCCGGATGAACCCGAAATACGCGAAATACACGGAATCAAAGACCTTCCGCGGGTGATGCGGGTCTCGCGGTTCATCCAACGATCCAGTCGGCGGAATACTAAAATCCGGACGAAAAATTTTTAACTCTTCCGGATTCTACTGACGGACAAATATTGAATTTACTGCGGCTTTACCGGCATACTTCGTGCATGGCTCTCAGTTAAATCTCCGGCTTTGTGGGTAACGATCTCCTGGAGGATCGGAATATGTGGCAAGAGATGTTGCAAGAGGTCTGGTCCAACACGCCGCTCTTACTGGTGGTTGTGATCATAATTCTGCTGGTGATCCGCCCGATCTTCGGCATCGTCAACTTCATTGACGTGTGGCGGGTCCAGCATCGAGAGTTGACGCCGGCCGATATCGTCAACGGCGAGATGCCGCAGGTCTTCGAGGGCCTCGGTTCGCGGCTGCTGCTCTACACCGGGGTCGATTGGGGCCTGCTGGTGATCGAGCATTACGGGTTGTGGCGAAGATGGCATGGGGCCACCGGGCGGCAGAAGATGAAACTGACGCTGGCCTCCCGTCTGGTGCCGGCCTGGTGGTTCTTGCCGGGTCTGCTCTGCCTGGAGCGGGCGCGAGACCAGGGACGATTGGGAAATCTGGGAGAGGTCAACGCGGTCTTCTTCACCAGGAAACAGGAAGAGGGCTTCAGAAAAGCCGACATGTTGATTCACCAGGTGAACGGCAAACTGGAGCGCAAAGAACCGATCAAGGGCCGTCCCGGCCAATCCAATGACGCACTCTATCCGCGAGCGGGCAGCGACGACACCGAGGGCGTGAACTATTAGAACGGGAAATCGAGCTGGCGTTCGGCGGCGGCGAAACTGGCGGCGACGGTCTTCGTGCCCTGCTGGTTCTCCAGCGCCGTGATGGACGACAGGATCTTGGTCTGATCCCCACCTGAAAAAACGGCGTCCTGTCCGAAGAGCCGCGCGCCGGAACTGCCCAGGCCGTCGGCCGCGTGAACCGGATTACTGACATACAGGTGCCGCACCTCGTGAGCCATGGCGCGGCCGAGCGCGATTCCGACCAGTTCCTTCTGTTGCGCGGTCCACCTGGTCCGGTCACTCGGGAGCTTGGACTTCTCGGGAACATATTCCTGGTTGAGATAATCGATCAGGTCCTTCGCGTTGACCGCGCTCGTCATCAACGGCGCGGCGAACTGCGGAGTCTGACCCGCCGGCGTCGCGAACTTGCTCATCGACGCCAGCCCGAACCGATCCGGACTGAAGCCCGTGCGAGTGGGAGCGGGAAATTTCTGACGGCCCCCCAGCGCGTCGATCGAGCGGTTGAGGTTGTTCACCTGCTGTTTGAGCGCCCAAAACACGTGGACGTTCGGAGGAGTGTCGGGATCGGTCAGGCCGACCACCGCGTCGGAGAGATTGAACGCTTCGGGAAACCGCCCGGGATCCAGAAAGATCACGGTCAGGTCCTTGACGAAGGCGAACTGGCTGGCGATCTCAGCGCCGGCCCGGGTCCGCGTCTCCGATGGCAAACTCCGGAAGGCGTCATTGTCGATGACGAAGACGGTGCGGCTGTTGACCTTCCCCCGCGCGATCCGCAGATCCAGCCAGGGTTGAACCAGCTTCTCGCGGATCTCAGTGAACTCTTTCGTGAGTTTCTGCTGCCGGTCCTTCGGCTGTTTGCTGAAATTGCCCCGCAGGGCGGGATAGCGGGAGAAGAAGATCAACTGACCGATTCTGAACTGGGTCTGATCGTGCAGCGCGGGCCGGACCTCACTCTTGAAGATCTGGGTCCACTCGGCCGCAGCTTTCGATCCCGCCGTCAATTTCTTGCCCCTCAGCGACGGATTGCGTTCCCAAAATACCAGGTTGGTCAGGTTTCCGGCGAGATTGGCGACCGTGAGCGGTCCGCTCGGCGGCGCGCCCAGGCCATCCGCTCCGACTCCGGTGATCGCAGCGTCATACAGGTATGAGGTCGGGAGCCGCCCTAACCCTTCACGTCTTCGAATATACATGCTAGTCCTCCTGGCACTGTCTAAAACTGGGCTTTCAGACCTCTGGCCAGGGCAACCGGAGTGCCAACTGGAGCAGGGTGCCGACGAATCGGCCGATCCGTAACGAAAAGAGGGAGTTGACGGCCTGAGCCCGAGACTTCGTCGAGGCGGCTGAAGCTCGCGAAGTCGTAATCTTTATGCGGTGCGGCCGGCGCCGGCGGGCCGGCGGAAGGTCGAGCGCCCGGCGGCGATTGAGGTTGGGCGGGCGCATAAAAATCGCGACCGCCCCCGGAATCGGCAAAGGATTCGATTTAGATGTTACCGCGTTTGTACTCGCCGGCCAGATAGTCGCAGGCCCGGGCGGTGATGGCCATCATGGTCAGGGTCGGATTCTGGCAACCCTGCGAGACGAAGCAGGAACCGTCGGTCACGAACAAGTTCTTGACGTCCCAGGACTGATTCCACTGATTGAGGAAAGAGGTCTTCGGGTCCTGACCCATGCGCGCGGTGCCGACCTCGTGAATCGAGAATCCCGGAGGAGCCGGGGTCCCGCTCGTCGAGAAGGTCAGGTAACCGGCGGCATCCACCATCTCGCGGATGGACTCCAGGGCATCCTTGACCATCGCCAGTTCGTTATCGCTGTGCGAGGACGAGATGTGGACCACGGGAATCCCCCAGGCATCGACCTTGTTCGGATCGATGGTGACCCGATTCTCCTGGCGCGGCAACATCTCGCCATAGGCGCCGATCCAGAAGGAGACCTCGCGGGGAGTGTCGCGCACCAACTTCTTGAACTCCGGTCCGAAGCCCGGGCGATACCTGGCTTGATAGAAACCGTAACTCATGAGCGCCTGGGCCTGAATGCCATAGCCGCGGATGAAGTTCGGATGCTTGTCGTGGATGTTGCGGAAGCGAGGAAGGTAGACGCCGTTGGCGCGCCCGTCGGAATGGTCGTACTCCATGCCGCGCAAGACCGGAACGAGGCCGACCGCGCTGATCTGCGACGTGTGGTCCATCAGATAACGGCCGAGCACGCCCGAGGAGTTGCCCAATCCGTCCGGATACTGGCGCGATTTGGAGTTGAGCAGGATCCGGGTCGATTCGAGCGTCGAGGCGCAGAGCACGATCACC
>DATEFT010000904.1:0-27326 GCA_035280505.1 Blastocatellia bacterium
GAAAATATGATGCGAGCTCCGAATGCTCATACAGACGACACTCCTTTGGTATAGCTAGTCATTGATTGCACCGGATTTTGTGGACAGACTGTTGAAAGCGCCGAAGGCGCGAGAGATCGTAGCCAGGGGCGAAGCGCGAGGCGCGAAACCCCCGGTCAACTTTAGGTCGCGCTTTCAGCGCTCAGGCCCACCACAAGACTCAATGCGGTCAGAAAATCTCAAATATCAAATTCTTTAATCCGCGTAAACTTCGGCCCGTTTGGCCGAAGCTGCCGGGGCGGCGCGATTCTTAAAGAGTAGCACAAACAGGACCAGGATGACGGCGGCGAAGATCGCCGGTTTGAGCCACAACGGTTCCCATTCGATGCTCTTCAACTCGGCCTGGCGGAGTCTGGTCTTCTCCGCCTCCAGCTCTCTAACCTGGGTCTCCAGCGTGGACCGGTCGGCCTCGGCGGCGGTCGCCAGGCGGTTCTTGAGCTGTTCGAGTTCGGTGCTCTTGGCGACCATCTGCTCGGCCAGCGCGCGGGAGACGGCCGGTTTATGCTGCTCTTCGACCACGCCGGCGGCCTTGGCCCCGATCGCCATTCCCAGCCCCAGCGTGAAGAGCACCAGGAGGCCCTGGGCTTGCGCGCGCAGGTGTTTGGGCGCGATCTGGTCGGTATAGATCTGGCCGGTCACGAAGAAGAAGTCGTAGCAGATGCCATGCAGGACGATTCCCGTGATGATCATCCAGCGCACCTCGTCGGGCGCTCCGAACGCGAAGAGCAGATAGCGTGAGACCCAGGCGAACATCCCGACCGCCAGCATCCATTTCACGCCGAGCCGAATGAAGAAGAACGGCATGACCAGCATGAAAAAGATCTCGGACATCTGGCCGTAGGACATGGTCTGCCCGATCGGCAGCCCCGCCATCTCGACGATCCGGCTGGTGATCTGATAGTAGAAGGCCAGGGGAATGCAGATCAGCAACGAGGAGATCATAAAGATCAGGTAGTTGCGGTCCCGGAAGAGGACGAACGCATCGATCCCCAGGATCTGCCGGGCCGTGATCTTTCCGGAGTCGCCCTCCTCTTTGACCGGAGGAGTGTGCGGGAGCAAGAAACTGAATAGTCCCAGGACCAGCGCGGCGCCCGCGGTCAGGTAGAACATCTCGATCCCTCGTTCCCAGGCGAAGCTGGTCAGGGCCAGGTTCGCCACGATCCAGCCGATCGTGCCCCAGACCCGAATGGTGGGAAAGTCCTTTTCGGAGTTGGGGATATTCTTCATGGCCAGGGTGCAGGTCAACGCCAGCGTCGGAAAATAGGTCAGCATGTATCCGAACAGGGTCCAGTTGATGAGGGCGGCCGACGGCGATTGCGCTCTCATCAAGGTCGTGGCGAAGAGCATGGTGGCCGCTCCGAGCAGGTGCAGCACGGCCAGCACCCGCTGCGCGGCAAAGAAACGGTCGGCCACCATCCCCACGAAGAAGGGCGAGATCATGCCGGCAATCGGCCCCACCGCATAGGTCCAGCCGATGTCATTTCCGGAAAAACCGATGGTCCCTAGATAGTTGGGCGCGGTGACATACCAGGCTCCCCACACGAAGAACTGCACGAACATCATTACCGAAAGTTGCAGCCTAAGTCTTGCGTTCATTGTTTTCTCTCGTCTCGTTGTGGTTAAGCGATGTCGTTAAGAATCTATTTTGATGATAGCGCGGATTTTAACTGAGTTGCCGGGGGGAAGGCGAGCAAAAGATTGAACGCCAGGGACAAAGTGCAGGGGACTGAGGGATTCCGATCATGAGTATTTATGAGTATTAAAGATTCTACATATTTTGTCGTCTTTCTTCGCCTCTCCTGATTATCTTTCTTGCTATCTGCAATCAGTTTAGGTAAAAGCTGGCTAACGCGGAAGCAAAGGCATCATAAACTTTAGTTTAGCTAGACAACTTATGTCGGAAAAGAGTCGATATATCGGAATTGATCTCGGTGGAACCAACATTAAAGCCGCTCTGGTCAATACAGATACGGGGCAGGTGACGGATGTGCGTTCGACACCGACGAATTCACGGGATGGGCACACGGCGGTGATCGCCCAGATGGCCGAACTGGTCGAAGAGATCATTGCCGCCAGCCGTCTGCCGAGAGAGAAGATCGGCGGAGTCGGGATGGGAGTCCCGGGGTTGCTGGATCTGGAGAAAGGGACGACAGTCTTTCTCACCAATTTTCCGGGCCATTGGCGCAATGTGCCGGTGCGCGATCAACTGGCCATCCGGATCAACATGCCGGTGTCACTGCTCAACGACGCGCGGGCCATGACTCTCGGGGAGTGGAAGTTCGGGGCCGGGCGCGGGCTGGATACGGCCTGTTTCACGCTCGGGACCGGGATCGGCGGCGGGTTGGTGATCAACGGCCGGTTGCATCTGGGGCCCAGCGGCTCCGCGGGGGAGCTGGGACACATCAGCGTCGATTTCAACGGGCCGAAGTGCGGTTGCGGTGGCCGGGGCTGTATCGAGGCCTTGGCCTCCGGACCCGCGATCGCCGCCCTGGGCATGAAGGCTGTCGTGCAGGGACGGACCACGATCATGGCGGAGATGGCCGGGCAGGATCTGAACCGGATCACCCCGGAGCTGGTCTGCGAGGCGGCCCTGGCCGGAGACGAGATCGCGCGTGAAATCTTTGAATTCGCCGGCCGGGTGATCGGCATGGGCGTGGCCAACATCGTGATCGCGGTCAATCCGCGCCGGATCGTGATCGGCGGCGGCGTCGCGGCGGCCGGGGAACTGATTATGGATCCCATTCGCCGCTCCATGCGCAGCCAGGTCTTCTTGACCGATGCCAAGCAGGTCGATGTGATCCAGGCTCAACTCGGCAACAACGCCGGACTGATCGGCGCGGCGGTCTGGGCCCGACAACATCGGTCCAAGATCTGATCGCTACTCGAAGGCCTTGTCGCGCGCGGCCCATTTGACGGCGTTGACGACCATCGTTTGAAATCTCTGATCGCGCCATACTTCGGGGCGGTGACCCAGAGCCGTGTAGAAGACGCGGCCCTGACCGAAGTTGCGCGACCAGGTGATCGGAAACTCCTTGGCCTTGATCCCTTTTTTCGTCATGTCGGTCTTGGCCGGGTCCATGCTCATCGTCACCGTCACCTTGTCCTTCTGGAACTCCTTGAACTGGTAGATCTCTTCCGTCAAGGTGAAGCTCTCTTCCCAGTGCTTGGTGAGCGGGCTCTTCCGGTCGGTGGCGCTGAGGGTGACGCTGTCGTTCTGCGTCCACGGATGGCCGTCGAAATAGCCCCCGATCATCTCCCCATACTCCGGCCATTTATAGAAGGTGTCGGTCGCGCTGTGAATCCCGATGAATCCCTTTCCGGATCTGATGAAATTCAGGAAGGCGGCCTTCTGTACGTCCGATAACGGGAGCTCACCGGTCGTATAGAAGATGATGACGTCCAGATTCTTCAATTTTTCGGGTGTGAAGTACTCCTCGGCGTGCTGGGTGATGGTGACATTGAATCCGTTGGCCGGGCCGAGTCCTTCCATGACCTCTTCGGACTCGTGGAGCACGGCATGGCGAAAGCCCTTCGATTGGGTGCAGTAGAGAACGTTCGGCTTCTTCGCGGCGGCGGCATGACCGTCTTCGATCAATCGGGGTCCCCACCCGGTCAGGAGACCGGCTGCGAGCCCGGTGAAGAGAATGACGCAACCGAACGCGGCGATCTTCGATCCCAAAGTATTAAGCATAATTACCTCAAATAACGAAATAGGCCGTTAATATCAGTGTTCAAACCGCGAAACACGCGAAAGGTGATCGATCTCGCGTGTTCCTCGTGTTTCGCGGTTTAAAAAGGACTTACGATCGATAAGCCTGTCGGCCGATGCCCTGGACCGGAATCTCCTGCGAGGCGAGCACTTCGTTCTGGAGCGCGTACATGCAGGCCGCCGCTTCGTCGATCTTCCGCGTAAAGGCAATCGATCCTTTGAGGATTGGTTTGAGCTTCTCTTTGTCCTGAATCCGGGCTTTGGGATATTCGTGCTCGACGATCAGGTAGGTCTGGTCCACTTCGAGCTTCAACAGTTCACGAGCGGCCAGTTGATGATCGAGCCAGTCCACGGTTCGGTTCTGGAGGTAGGCGAGCGGATCGTGCCGGGCGGTGCCCGGCAACTCGTGTTCGGCCAGGGCGACCTGTTTCTTCCAGGCGTTGAGATGGTCTGCGGGGTTGGGCGACGGTTCGCCGTTGATCATATCCCCGCGGTTCACCGTCTGCCCGCCGTAACCCCAGGCGGCGACCCCTTTGGGATCGACCACCTGGCCTTTGACGTGGAAACCGCCGATCAGGAAGTTGTAGCCTTCGTCTTTCAGGTACTGGAAGAGGGAACGCGTATCCTGACCCATGAGGATCGCGTGCGACGGGTCGTAGTGAATGCGGAACTGGTCGCCCACTCCATGTTTTTCGCAGATCCGGTGGAGCGCGATCCAGACGCCGGGCGTGTAGGCGATGTTATTGTGCCAGTTGTCGCCGGGCACCCAGCCGGGCATCGGGCATTGCTCGTTGCGATACTGCAGACCCCGCGCTTTGGCCTCCTTGAGCAGGGGGATGAAGCTCTCTTCAAAATCGATCAGGTTCTGATCCATGTTCAGCTTCTGATTGCGCCCGACGAACCCGCAGACGGCCTCCGCGCCCAGTTCGACCGCCGCATCCATGGACCGGAGCATGAAGTCGTGCTTCTTCCTCCGCAACTCCGGGTCGTGATGGAGCATATTGTCGAAATATCCGACGTCGGAGATTCCGATCTTGTACTCGGCCAGGGACGCATTCACTCGCCTGGCGCGGTCCTTGGTGAAGGGCTGGCGCAGGTCGAGCGTGTTGGCGACCGGGTCCAGCAGGGCTTCGGGCGGCACATCGGCCTCGCTCGGGTGAAGGGCGGCGGAGAGTTGAATGTAATCGACGCCCAGTTCGCGCGCAAACGCGGCCCACTCTTCGATGGCCAGATCCGGGTCGGGATCACGCTTTTCGCGTGGAGTCAGTTCTTGCAGAGCGGCCGTCAGCACCCCGACCTTCATGAATTTGGGCTCGAATTGTTTGATGGACATTGGTCTTCATCTCCTCCGAAAACAGTCTTCAACCAGGAGTCCGGCAGACGTTCCGGAGCCTGGATGAAAACCGGAAACCTTCGTCGATTCATGGCGAGAACTCACGCCATGGGCAATTCCGCTGCGCGCTTCAGATCCGTATTTTCATTTTATAATCAATCCAATGCATGATGGCGATGCCTGGCGAGATATATTGCCATCAGTTCGAAGTGTGCCTGACGTCTGAAGGAGTGTCAAGATTGGGGTGCGCCAAGAGAGGGGCGGCTGAAAACAGAAAACCGTTGATGGAGGGAAGTTCTGGATGAAGAAAACCTGGATCCAGCGAGTCTTGATCGTCTCAATTGCGTTGTTGACGATCGCCTTACTGATCTTCTGTTTCGTGGTGCCCGCCGAGGTGGGCAAACGGATGAACGTGGTGCTCAATCCGCCGCCGTACCGGGTCTCGGACGAGGCCCGCGCCCTGCACGGCCGGCTGCTGATTGCCGACCTGCATGCCGATACCTTGCTGTGGGATCGCGATCCGCTGGAACGCGGAGGTTGGGGACAGGTCGACGTCCCGCGCCTGATCGAGGGCGGGGTCGCGATCCAGGGGTTCACCATCGTCACCAAAACCCCGCGCCACCAGAATATCGAGAGCAATACCGGCGAGACGGACAACATCACGATGCTGGCCCTGGCCGAACGCTGGCCCGTCTCGAGCTGGTTCAATTTGACGGAACGCGCCCTGTACCAGGCGCGACGCCTGCGGGAAGCCGCCGCGCGTTCGCAAGGGCGGCTCGTCATTCTGCAATCGAGGGCGGAGCTGGCGGCCTATCTGGAACGGCGGAAGACCGATCGAAACGTGGTGGCGGGGTTTCTCGGGATTGAGGGCGCGCATGCGCTCGGCGGTAATCTGGATCATCTCGACCGGCTCTTCGCGGCCGGGATCAGAATGGTCGGGATCGCCCACTTCTTCGATAATGAGATGGGCGGTTCGGCCCACGGCGTGGAGAAAGGCGGGTTGACTGAAAAGGGCAGGGAGCTGATCAAGCGCATGCAGGAGCAGGGCATGTTCGTGGATCTCGCGCATGCCTCCCCGAAAGTCATCGCGGAGACGCTGCCGCTGGCCACGCGTCCGGTCCTCGTCTCGCACACCGGCGTCCGAGGGACCTGCGATAACCGGCGGAACCTGACCGACGATCAGCTTCGAGGCATCGCCCGAACGGGCGGCCTGGTCGGAATTGGATATTGGGAGACGGCGGTCTGCGGATCCGATGCCCGGGCGATTGCCCGGGCGATCCGTTATACCGTCAATTTGATCGGCGCCGATCACGTCTCCCTTGGATCAGACTTTGACGGCGCCGTTGAAACTCCATTCGATACGACAGGGGTAGTGCAGATCACTGAGGCGTTGTTGCAGGAGAAATTGAGTGAAGAGGAGATCAGGAAGATTATGGGGGGAAATGTCGTGCGAATTTTAATGGATTGTCTACCGTGACGTCGGCCTAGCCGGAGGCGGCTATTAATAAAAGGAAGCTCCTCCGCTTATCCAGCGGAGGAGCACATCAAAGCTGAAGTTCGAGCCAATAGGAATAGGTGGGGGATCTTGTCTTAATGGCTTGTAGACAAGGTCATATTGCATAGAGGCAAGTAAGAAAGATACGAAACTCCATAGTCTATCCCGCTACTCACTGCGCAGCAGGATTTAGGTGGGTCATATTAGATATGTTCCCCGTGGCCCGAGATTTCAAATACTAAATCACAGGACGCGCGATTTTGGGAGACTTAAGATCCAGAAGAAGCGAAACCAGCGAAGGTGGACTTGAAGCCCATCTGATAGCTCATCATCTTCGCTCCCTCACCGAAAATATCGCACCCGACCGTGGTCTGGATTCGGAGGCAGTAACTTTCTGGATCTTATAAAAGGTACAGTATCACCCGCGACAACAAGCGAGTCGCTGCCGCCAAGGGCCCCGACCTACATTGAGAACCACCAATCACCTAACCCGTTTGTTAGCGCGGGTGGTACTGTACCTTTTGCATTTTCCTTTGCTTGCTCTGCACTATGTGTCCGGCATCCCGCCGTAGAGCAGAGCATTTCTGCCTTCACTGTATATAGCGACCGGTCGCGGAAAAAGGGCGCACGGAATCAAAAAAAAACGGAGAATTTTTTTCGGGCGGGAATAAAAGCGCTCAATCTTACGGAATGGGACTACCAACCGCCAAGACGCGAAAGACGCGAAAGGCCGTCAAGCTCACGTCTTTCGCGTCTTTCGCGGTGGTTTTTAAGATTGGCTTCAGGAAGGATTCAACTGGCTGTAGAGCCAGGATTTAGCGAAGACCCAGTCCCGTTTGACCGTCGCGACATCGATACTTTCGACCTCGGCGATCTCCTGTTGCGTGAGGCCGACGAAGAAACGCATCTCCACCCCGCGGGCCGCGCGGGGGTCGATCTCTTCCAACTGCTGCAGGGCTTCGTCGAGTTCGATCAGATCCTGATTGGAATCGACCGCCACCTCCAGGATTTCGGCGCCGTCCTCGCCCTCGAGAGTGATGGTGATGCATTCGCTGCCGCCGCGCTTTCGCGCATAGTCCACCAGGATGAACCGCATCTGGCGGGCGGCGACGGCGAAGAAATGGGCGCGATTCTGCCAGGCGATCGGCGCGGAGCCGAAGAGTTTCAGATAGACCTCATTAACCAGGGCCGTCGGTTGCAGAATGTGGCCGGCTCGCTCCAGGCTCAGGCGTTTCGCCGCCAGTTGATGCAACACCGGATAGACGGCGGTAATCAGGTCCGTGACGGCGGCTTTGTCTCCGCCGGCGACGCGGTTGAGAATCAGGGTTAAATTTTTGCGGTCCTGGTCTTTTTCACCATTTAACAAGGTCGCACCTCATCTTCCGACAAATAAGGTTTGTTTGCGGTTTTTGAAGCTTACCTCACCATCAACGAAATTTTTAAGGCCAGCGGGTCCTCGATCCCTGACTGCCGGCGGAAGATCACGGAGGGCTCCGTTCTTCGCGCTTTGGGTTTCAACCTGATGTGGCGGGTGATCGCCTTCTCCAGCGCGCCGGAGAGCGCGGCGGTCTCGGTCGGGCGGCTATCGACGGTCATCGTCGATTTCTCATAGGCCGCCAGGCGCTGCCAGAGCGCCGCGGACGGCTGCCAGGGGCAGTCCGCCTCCGGACCGCGACAGAAATTGAGGAGGGTCTGATCGGTGGGAATGGAAGTGAGCGGAGTTTTGGTAATGACCAGCCAGACTTCCTCATTTACTCCTCGGTCGGCCAACTCAAAACCGCTGAAATCCGGATTGTCGCGAGACGGGATTTCGTAAGGGATGTGGGCTCGGATCCGGTTCGCGCCCCGATTCAGGCTGGGATGCGGATAGACCATCTGCGGGTCCTGCCCATTGGTGGTGTTGAACACGTAGAGATAACCGTCCTCCATGCTCTCGACGATGAACCGCAAGACCTCGCCCTTCTGGAAGACCTCCGACGATTCGGCATTGGCCCAGGTGCCGTCACCGCTCTGTTTGAACAGGGTATAGGCCGCGGTCGGCAAATCTTTCCAGGCGGTCGTCTGGGATCCGGGAGCGAAGGCGGAACTCAGCACCGCCCCTTCGATTTTCGTCTCTGCCGGGTCGCCTTTGACGGAGCCGGCATTTCTCCTCTTCCGTCTCACGACCTTGCCTTTGGCCGGTGCCTTCTCCCTGGAGAATAGAAAAGCCTCACGGGTCCGGTCTGCGATTTGATCTTGAGCCGCTACTTCCAGGTAGGCGCCGCTTGCCGAGATCGCGAGCATTGAATAAACGAAGAGGACGAAGATTCTTTTCATAGTTACAACCACAACATAAATCTGGAGAAATCTGGAGCAGTCTGGAAAAGTCTGGAGAAATCTCTAGGAGATGGAAATCTTCTTTTACACAACGGGTCCCGACTTTTCGAGACTTCTCTAGACTTTATTTAAGGCGGATCGGGATATCGAAGATCAACGGTCTGAGCAGGGCGCGGTCGGCCGGGATCGCGACCGTTCCTTTGACGACCTTCAGTTCGATCTCGATGGCCGATTTCCACCGCAACCTTTCAAATTCGTCGCTTTCTTCGGGGGTCAGTTCGTGCAGAGGTTCGGCACGGAGGAACGCGGGGTTACCGAGGGGCGTGTTTGAGAAGATGATCGTAAACTTTTGGATCTGGCTCTTGACGCCGATCCACTGTTCTCGCTCGGCGGGGAACGAGAAATCTTTACCGGCTTCGATCTGATTGGTCGGATCGTCGCTCTGCGGATTCTTGCGGCCGGAGAGGAAGACCGTCGGTTTATCGTTCTTGTTGGCGACCATGTAGAGGTAGCCTGATTCATTCGACGTAAAGTGAAATTTGAAACCGTCGGTCGGTTTGAGGGGCTCGTCGTCGGTCACGGTCCGGGTCAGGCGGTTCTTGTCGATCACTTCCAACCGGTACTTCAAAATTTCAACCGGTCCGTTCGCGAGCGAGGTCGCGAGCGCGCTGGTCAACGGGGCGGCCGGCGTCGAGATGGTCCGCAGCCAGACGACGTTGATGATCGCGATGCAGGCGACGACGGTCAGAAATCCCAACGCCAGACGGCCGAAGGCTCGAACCTTGCCGTGGGACGGATACTCCTGAGATTTCCGGAAAGCCTTCTCCAGTTCGGCGGCCAGGTCGGTGACGGCCTGGTGTCTCTCCAGGCGGTCTTTTTCGAGAGCCTTGAGCACGACTCTCTCGATCGTTTCGGGGATATAGAGGTCCGGGCGCCGTTTGCGGAGGGCCAGCGGCTTCTCGTATCGATGTTTCATCAGCACGTCGAGAATCGCGTTCCCCTCGAAGACCTTGAGGCCGGTCAGCATCTCGTAGATGACGGTCCCCAGGGAGTAGATGTCCGATCTGGTATCGATCTTTTGACCGACCGTGCCGCCGGATTGTTCGGGCGACATGTAGGCCGCCGTCCCCATGATCATGCCGGTGTTGGTGATGTTGCTCTTCGCTTCGCTGTAGTTCGAGCGGGCGATTCCGAAGTCCAGGATCTTGACGGAGAGCAGGTTCTCACGCTCGTTGACGATGATGTTCTCGGGCTTGATATCCCGGTGAATGACTCCGATCTCGTGAGCGGCCGCCAGGCCGGAGCAGATCTGTTTGGTGATCTCGACCACCCGCTCCACGGGCATGGCGCCCTGTTCCTCGATCAGGGTGCGCAGATTCTTACCCTCGATGTAGTCCATGGCGATCCATGGCAGGCCATCGATGGTTCCGGCGTCGATCAGACGCGCAATGTTGTGATGGTCGAGGTCCGCCAGGATCTGCCGTTCCCGGCGAAAACGTTCGACCTCTTTCTTCCCGACTTCGGGCTGGAGAATTTTGATGGCGACTTTTTTCCGATATTCACCGTCCGCCCGCGCCGCCAGAAAGACGGTTCCCATACCTCCGCGTCCGATCTCCTGCAGAACCTGATAGGCGCCGATCTGTCGCCCAATATATCCCGGTTGTAGATCGTCGGATGAAGCATCGCCGGAGATATCGAGCAGGGGCTTCTCGATAAAGCTGCCGGAATGATCACTGGCCCAGAGCAGTTTTTCGACCTCGGCGCGCAAAGATGCATCGTTCCCACAGGCCTCAGCGAGATACTGATCACGCGCCTCGGCCTGCAGTCCTACCGCCACATCAAAAATCTCCCTGATACGTCTCCAGTCCATTGCGGACATAATGAGTCCTTTGGTTAATAAGAAGACGAAACAAACGAATCTAGGGCAATATAAATGGGGATTTCGCTCATTCCGTTACTGGTGTTGATGAGTAGTCTCCTTTCCTTTCCCGTTCAGCCCGTCCCATTCTCCTGATTGAATGAATCCCGCCCAGTAGAAAGGGTGCCGCCGCTGCGGATCTCTGATGATCTGCAGTTGCGCTTCTCTGAGGGCCTCTCCTCTGCCTGCCCCCTGGAGTAACCGCCGGTAGTACCTGGTCATCACCGCTTCGGTTCCTGAATCCGAGACCGGCCACAAGGTCATGATCTGAGTCTCCGATCCGGCCAGTACCAGCGCGCGTCTCAGTCCATACACTCCATCGCCGTTCTTGATTTCACCCACACCCGTATCACACGCCGAAAGGACGACGAGTTTAGTGCCCCACAGATCCAGACCGGCTGCCTCCAGCGCCGTCAGCACTCCCCTATTATCGTCCTTTTTTCTAAGATTCGCACCTGCTAGAGCCAATCCTGAGCGTAATAATGGATTATCGATGGGTTGTCCACCGCTCTCCGTCTGCAATTCAGTTAAAAAGAACCCATGTGTCGCGATGTGCAGGATCAGCGGGCGATGAAGCTCGCTTAAATTGCTCTTAGTGGCCTCGGTTCCGGTCAACAACCTGGCGTCGGGCATGAGCTTTCTAAGCATGCCGGCCTCGCGCGCGGTGCCGGGGAGGCGTTCGAACCAGACTTCGTCAAAACTGATCGCCGCCCGTTTGGAACCGTCTTTCCTCGCTCTGGGCGAGAGGACGAGTCTGCGGGTCCCGGCCGGTCCGGCCACGGCCAGATCGCCCTGGCGCGGATCGCCGAAGGCCGGGTCGGCCACCACGACGATCCCGGTTCCCGGTTCGCCGCTCGTCCGGCGTTTCAACAGATCGCGCCCGCTCGTCAGGTAACTGAACGAGTAGCGCTCGACCAACCAGCGTCGGCGTCGATCGGCCAGCGCGGCGAAGGGCACCAGGTTGAGCTGGCCGTCCGGCGAGATCAGGATCCTGGCGTTCTCTTCGATCGTCGCGCGCAACGGTTGCATGATCAATCGGTCCAGCCGGCGCGCGGCCGTCTTGATATCGCTTCGCTGTCGGTCCCGCAGCGCGGCGCGAAGCTGCTCGACCGCCCGATCGATGATCGACGCCTCGCCCAGGTCCGCCCAACTGAACGGCCCCTCCGCATTGACGACATAGGCGATGTAGCGCGGAGAGCCGCTGGCCTTGGTCTTCGGATCGTACGGGCGATAGCAGACATACTCGATGAGCGAGGTTCCGGGCGGGAGCACCTTCTGCACGGCCTCGGGCGTCACCGGTTGGGTCTGGAGTCGAAACTCGGCATTGCGAATGCTGAGTTCGGCTTCGGTCTTTTCCAACTGCTCCTCGGCCTCTCGGCGGCGCGCCGCGTAGGCTTTGAACTCTCCGTCGGCCGGGCCTTTCAACGCCAGGGATGAGAGTTGAGAGCGGAGCGCCAGCCATTGCTTGAGCAACTCCTCGTCTTCATTCTGCGCCCGGCGGCGGCTGTTCATGATGGCGCCGGCGATCTCGTCGAGTCCTCGTCCCTTGAGCCTCAGGATCGAGGCGAGCGCCAGATTCAGAGCCTGCGGATCCGCAGGCGCGAATCGCGTGTGCAGCGTCACCACCTTGTTGATCTGATCGGCGAAGGTGGCGAGGTAGGCCAGCTTCTGCCGCTCGGACCCGGCGACGAGGTTTCGCCGGAGCGCGACCTCGGTCCGCTCCAGGATGAGACCGTAATTCTCCACCGCTTGATGCGCCTGGCCCTGGGCCTGGTTCAGCGAGGCCAGCTCCGCCAGCGTGTCCAACACGTAGCGATGCTGCAGGCCGAAGACCGACTCCTCGATCCGGAGCGACTGCTCCTCGAGCGATCTCGCCTCGGTCAGATCGCCTCGCCGATAGGCCACGTCCGCCAGTCCGCTCAGCGCGCGGGCGACCTCGGGAGCGCGGTCTCCATAGGCTTTCCGGTTGATGGCCAGGGCGCGGCGATAGAGCCGTTCGGCGCCGTCCAGATCCGCCCTCTTCCGCAACACCTCGCCCAGGTTGATCAGGACGATGGCCGTGACCGGATGGTCCTTGAACTCGCCCGCCTCGTAGATGGCGAGGGCGCGCTTGAAGAGCCGCTCGGCCCGGTCCAGGTCGCCGCGATCGAGAAAGACGATTCCCAGGTTGGACGAGGCCAGGGCCACCATCGGGTGGTTCGCTCCGTGAATCTTCTCGCGCTTGTTGAGGATCTCTTCGCGCAACCGCCCGGACTTCTCCGTGTCGCCCATCTGATAGTAGAGCCCGGCGAGGTTGTCGAGCGTGCCGATCATCCCGGCCGGCTCCTCGGGGCCGTAGAGCTTCTCTTGAATCGAGAGGGCTCGCTGGTAGAGTCTCTCCGCTTCCGGGTAGTTCGCCAGCGCGCAATAGTACCCGGCGTAGTTGTTCAGAAAGTTGATGGCCGCCGGATTGTCGGTGCCGACCACGTGATCGTAGAGGCGCCAGGCACGGCTGAAGTAGGTCTCGGCCTTTCGCAGCTCGCCCTGTTCCAGGTAGATCAGGGCCAGGCTGCCCAGGATCACGACGATATCGGGTGAATCCGGGCCGAAGATCCCCTCGCGGACCGCGATCGCCTGCCGGTAACACTCCTCCGCGCCGGGCAGATTGCGGCGGTCGTACAACGTGGTGCCCAATCCTTCCCAGGCCTGCGCGAGCGTCACTCGATCGACCCCCGAGGCGTCCTTGAGGACCTCCAGCGCCTGACGGAAGAGCGCCTCCGCCTGTTCCGGCCGATTGTCGCCCCTGAGAATCTCGGCCAGCGTGATCCGGATCAACGCCGTCTCGGGATGCTCACGCCCGAGCTGGCCTTCGGCCAGTTTGAGCGCCTCGGCGGCGGCGGCCTCGGCCTCCGTCACCTGGGCTTGCGCCTGCCGGTCGAGCGTCTCCCGATACTTTCGATAGAGCGCCAGCGACCGGCGCTCCCGATCGGTCGCCGGCTTGAATTGGGAGAGGTTGATGCGGTAGCTCCCCGCCGCCACTCCGGCCTGCAGGGAACGGACCGAGATCCGATAGGTCCCGGCGGCCTCGGTGATCATGACCACCGATTCCAACCCCGAAATTCCATTGGGGCTGTCCACCTCGGCCAGCTTCTCTCCCTGCGGTCCGTACAACTCGACGAGCAGGTCGATTCCTCGCTGCTCCACGTCGATGCGAAAGAAGATGCCGCGCTCGGCCGGCACCAGGTAGTCGTGGCGCTGTTCCGCGCCCAGCTTCTGCTCGATGGATCGGAGCGGCTGCAGGACTTCGGCTTGATCGACAGGCTGCTTGATTCTATTGGGCTCGGACTGTGGCATAAACAGACTTCGAGCCTGGACCAGATTGGCGATAGACAGCGCTACCAGGCATCCGATCCCGGTCAGAATCCGTTCCGACAAGGTGTGACTGTATGTTCTCGTGCTCATCGTCAACATCCGAGTGTCGAGAGTATGAGAAAGTCGAAATTTATTTGCGATTTTGTCGTTCAACAGCCAGTCGATCCAATTCTTGGTTGAGCTTGTTCATCTCATCCTTCAAACTCGAGAGCTCGCCCTGTTCCTCGCCGAGTTTGACTTCCAATTGCTGCAACTTCTCTCTGGTAGTCGCTATGAACTCTTCATTGCGCTTCTTCTGTTTCTCCAACGCGCTCTTGAAGACGGCGTGGGCCTGGATCAATTGCGCGCGGGCCTTGGGCTCGAAAGTTTCGTTGAGCGCCGTCTCGATCTCTTTGAGCGCCTCTTCATCCTTGGCGGTGTCATCGACGTTACCGAGTTGTGATTTGAGCCGATCGATCTCCCTGGTCAGACTGTCGACCCGGGCCTGCTTGCGCGCGTACTGGTCGGAGACGCTCAGCAGACGGTGAGTCTTGAGACTGATCTGGCGCACTTCCTGACGCAGTAGACGCATCTCCTCCAGCAGCGTCTTCAGTTGTTGGCCGTCGATCGGACAGTTATTGGGGCTCGGCGTCGATGGGGCTGTCTGTTGGGCAAACGAGACTGAGAATGCGGCGCACAGCAACACAACCGTGGCCGGAAACACGATTAAATAATTCTTTGTCATTTTACCTAAAGCTTGCTGCGGTGCTAAAGCTAATCCCATAGATGCTATCTTAGATCACCCATGTAATGAAGAAGTACTACTTCACCGACCAACAGTCAGTGACCCTACTAACAATCGTCGATTAATTCTTATTAGCGCTCTGCGGCCTGCTTGAGCTGGCGCCTCCGACCAGCGAGAGCAGGGTAAAAGTGAAGCTAAAATCGAAATCGATATCGACGCTGGCCAGGTGCTTGAATGACAGCGTGAGCGTGGTCCCCGCGGCGTTCTTGACCTGGGTCAGTGTCAGGTTTCCTTTCTTGGGCTTCTTGCCGGACGCGCCCGATTTGAGGGCGACCAGGACCTCCACGTTACTGATCGCGATCTCGATGACCTCATCGCCTTTCTTCGTGTAGGACGAGTAGCTGACGATGGGGGTTCCCGGTAAGTTATAAGGAGTCAGATAGCTGAACTCGATCGAAGAGAGATTGGGCGGATTGAACGTGGAGACCGGCATCAGTTTGAAGGCAATGTCGAGCGCCCGGGGCAGGGTATTGTCCGCCAGAATCGTGGCCGGAATCGTCAGACTACGGGTCGACGAGAGCGTGTAGAAGTACGGGCCGTCGTCGGCGCCCTTGAGCGGTTTCTTGTCGAAATAGACATCGCTGTATTGAGAGATGCTGCTATCGCCGACCACTACCGGACCCTGAAGAATTCCCTCATCGGTTATCTTCAAGTCATCGGGCAGGATGCCTTTCGCCTTGGCCTCGGCCCGGAGGCCGCCGACCAGCGAGATGAAGGGGGGCGCGGCGATGAGCTGTTTCAGCAGTTGGCGGCGATCCAAACTATTGACTGTGCTCTTGGCGGGCTGGGATTCAGTTGTAGTCTTCTGATTATTTTTCATGGCTGTCTCCTGTCTCTATACCATCCGTCCGGTTACATTCTCCCGTAATTATCCCGTCCTCATTCGATCCTTACCTGCCGACAGACCGAAGGCCGGACTGTGACCGAAAAGGTCTGCCGCATGCCTTCCTCCGCCGTGTCGAGCCGGGTGATTTAGCACTTGGTAGTACTTGGGAAACCGCTGGCGCCGAGATAGAACGCGAGCTGATCGCAGGGGGGCTGATCGATAGGGGCGTGAAGCTGGCCGGCCCTCAATCTAACTGCTCTCGCTTCTTTAGCAAAGAATAACTACCGCGTCATTCAGGCGCTGTCCCTATGTTCTAGAGGCGGGTCGTTCTCACTCACGATAGCGGATCAATCACATGCCTGAGGGTAGTAGGCGCAGAGCTAGCGCTTGCATTCTCGTCTGCAATTAGATTCCAGCATATGTAAGTGCCGATTCTTGGTGAATCTATCGGGGCAAAATTGGGCAAGGGGTCACGGAGCAACTCTTAAATACGACATAATGGCAGTTTATGGCCATCCACACACTTTGTATCATGAAGAGAGCATAAACAGCTAACACTTTTTTATTAACGTTAGAATGATATATGGCAATCTAACTTCTGATGCTACTTGGAGTTCGACGTCAGCCGGCGCCGACGTTGAGGCCGACGGCACGCATCAGCTCCAGGGCGTTGCTGCGCTGGACGATGCCGGGGCGCATCTGATAATCGAACTTGATCTCTCCGTTTTCGAGGTGATCTTCGAAGTGGACGTTGGTGGCTCGGGCGCCGAGGTTCTCGGCGATCTGGGTTAAGGCGAGGTCGTGGGTGGTGACCAGACCGATCGCTCCCCGTTCGACCAGCTCTCGGACCACGGCCTCGGCGCCGATTCGGCGGTCGTGGGAGTTGGTCCCGCTCAAGATCTCATCGAGCAGGAAGAGCAGGGGCAGGCGGCCGTTGGTCAATTCGACGATGTCGCGAAGCCGGGTGATCTCGGCATAGAACCGCGAGGCGCCGGTCTGCAGCGAATCGAGGATGTGGATCGAGGCGCCGATCGCCAGCGGCGATAAGCGCAGGCGCTTGGCTCGCACCGGAGCGCCCGCGAGCGCCAGGACGACGTTGATTCCGATGGTCCTCAACAGGGTGCTCTTGCCGGACATATTCGACCCGCTGATCACCAGGAGCTGTTGGTCTCGGCCGAGCCAGACGTCGTTGCGCACGCACCGGGATTCGGGGATCAGCGGATGGCCGAGGGCCTCGCCGGCGAATCCGACCTCGGTCTCGACCAGTTCGGGGGCCTGATCGCCCGGATGGTCGAAGGCATAGCTGGCCAGGGCGCTGAGCGCCTCGATTTCGCTGACCGCCTCGAGCCACGCCGGGATCAGGGCGCCGGAGCTCCGCCGCCATTTTTCGATGGCGTAGGCCAATTGCGCCGGCAGCAGCAGGATCAGCGCCAGCGGCGCGAAGAATTGATTCTTCATCGAATCCAGAATCTGGATCAACCGCGCGAGCTGCGCGATCTGATGCGACGGCGGCTGGCCGGCGGTCTCGAGGCGCCGCCGCAGGTGGTCGAGCCGTGGAGAAGAGAACCGTTCCTGCTCCAGGCGCGAGAGGATCCCGGCCAGCAGCGCCAGCTCGCGGCCGGGCCGTTCGACCGCCGCGACCACCTGTGAAACGCGGTCCCGATAGTGGAAGAGAAAGAGCGAGACGCCCATCAGCGCCCCCAGGGCCAGCAGCTTATATCCGAATCCGAACCAGAGGATGACGGCCGCCAGCGCGAAGATCCCGATCGACGCGGCGGCGACCGGCATGAAGCGCGAAAAGATCACGGGCGGAGCCGTCGCCCATCGCAGCAGGGCATCGGTATGGATTCCGGCCTCGATGTCGGCTCCGAGCACCGCCAGGTCTTCGCGCAGGTCGAGCCGCGAGCGAAGTTCGTCGACGGCCTCTTGCCGGGCCCGGATCTCCGGAATCGGCGCCGGCGTCAGCAACCACGAGGCGAGCCTCTCCTCGCCCGCCCGCGTGCGGGCCGTGCAGAGCAACTCGAACAGCGAACCTTTCCCGAAGAGGTCCAGGTCTTCGGCATAGAGATGCGACTTGTCGGCGAACCTCTCGCCGGTCTCGCCGCTGCCGGCCCAGCGGTCTTCGAGCCGGGCGATGCCGCGCTCGTAGAACTTGACCGAGCCCTCCAGACGGTCACGCCGCTGGTGAATGCGCTGGTGGATCGCCATCAGCGCGATGAAGACCACGACCGGCAACACTATCCACCACGGCGAGCAGATTCCCTCGACGGCCAGCACCAGCGCCAGGAAGATCGCGATGAAATCGATCCGCCGCAGGATCCAGATCTTGCGGCTGCGTTGCTGCTCTTCGGCCAGCGCCGCGCGCCGCATCGCCAGCCGTTGCGTGTATTGATTGAGCGGATCCAGAGCGGGTGCAGAGGTTGGTTTGTTGGTCATGTTCTCCAAGTCTAAGGTTCAAGATCGGGGAAGTTCGGTTTCATTCTAAACTAAATTAAGTTGTTTGAGATTTGAGATTCAAACCGCGAAACACGCGAAACATACGAAAAATGGTTAATTTCGTGTGTTTCGCGTGTTTCGCGGTTAAATACGCGACGGGCGCGAAACCTCGATCGATTTCGCGCCCGTGGCCTGTTCGCAATCTGAAGGGTCGCCGGATCCTTCACTTCTTCTCATTGGTCGTGCTGTAGACGAAGTTCAGGATGTTCTTGACCTTGACTGGGCGACCGTTGATGGTGGTCGGCTCGAAGATCCATTGACGCGCGGCCTCCAGGGTTGCGGCATGCAGGAGCGGATGCCCGCGGACCACTGCGGCGTTGGTGACGCGTCCCTGCTCGGAGACGGTGACCTCCACGACTACCTGTCGGAAGAATGGATCCAGCGTTCGGGTGTTGGTCGGGTAGACCGGATTGACCTTGAGTATCGCATGCCCTCTCATCAGCCCGTCGCGGTTCTTCGTTCCCTTCGGCGGTTCGATCGCCTCGGGCGGGTCCGATTGCCAGCGTTTGGGCGGCGGAACCGGGATCTGGGGCTTGACCAGGCTAGCCAGCAGATAAGGATACGGATCCGGCGTGGTCGGAGGCGGAGGCGAAGGCGGCGCCGCCGGGTACGGATAGGGCGTCGCGCTCGGGAGCGCCAGATAACTGAGCACCGAAGAGAGCTTGAACAGTCGGAAATTGAGCTCCACCTCCGGTAACCGGACCGGCATCATCCGGTTCGTCTTCAGAATTTCGGGCAGATCCCGCAAACGTCTGACTTCATATAACTGATTGTTCTCTTCGATGACGGCGGAATGGAAGACCGGCTCGCCGGAGATCCCTTTTTTGAACGTTCCGACGTTGATCGCGACCACCACTTTGCGGCCATCCGGCAAGATGGCATCGGCTTCCGTGCAGGCCATCAGATCCCGCTCCGCTCCGTTCTCTTGATCGATATGCACCCCACATTCGGTCAGTTGCCAGATCACCGCGGCCTCCGGGCCGATCACCTGGTTGAACCAGGACGAGAATGATGAACTGGGTAACGCCGAATCGAGTTTCGAGACCGGCATCCGCCGCACGGCCTTCAACGCTTGTTTCTCCAACGAGCCTACCTGTGGGGGGGCAGACAGACACATGAGCAACATCGAAATTGCAATGATTTTCATAGTTGACGCGACCGTTGATAGAGAGAATTGACTACTTGCCGAAAGCGATTCCAGCCCGCTTTCAGTCGTTAAGAGTCAAAGACCTTCGTCTCCGACGCCACTCAATCATTGATGGTATTGCTAATCGCTTAATGTTTAGGAATGCCGATCACGGCAATGGCCGCAGGATTGACTGACTGTTCTGGACTATCTAAAGAGCCATGATGGACTGTGTTTCCACCTCGTCAATCAAATCCCCGCAGGTAGACCATCTATGAGTTCCGGCTCAGATAATTAATGTCAGGCGTTGGCCTGGATCCGGGAGACTCAGTCAGCCGAAATATCGGGACGGTGCATTTTAACAGGTATGGCAGTTTTGTCGAGGCGACGACCGAGTAGAAGAAGCTTAACTAGAATTAAATATTGTGCGCGCAAAAGCCCGTCATATTAGAGAAAATTAGCGGCCAGCTTAAATTTTCATCAAATTACAGCCGGGCCAGGTAGGATTGCAGGGCCGGGCGCCGCCGGTGCTCTTCCTTCAATTTCTGAAAATACTTCTCCCATTCGTCAGTTTGTCCTAATTGGACGTAGGCGCTTTTGGTCTTCTGGAGCCAATCGGCGGCCACCGAATAGTGCTTGCTCCGGATCTTGGCGAGCAGGTTCTCGGTCTGGTCGATGGTCACGCGGACCACCCATTCCGGACGATGTTTGATCACGGCGTCGGCGACGATCCGGACGATGCCGGATCCGGCATCGCGTTGATCGGCGATCTGGATGGCCGCGTCCCACTGTTTCTCGAAGAGCAGGACTTTGACGTACTCCTCCAGGTCGCCGCTCTTTCTCAGCATCTCCAGGGCTTTGGGTTTGAGCCTGCTCCATCTCGTGCCGGCCGCCTGTTTGACGGTCCGGTAGTTTTCGAACGAGGGCGAATCTTGAAAGGACGCGCCCCAGGCCTCGAGCGCCTGGGCGGAGCGGCCCAGCGCCGCCTGGAGCGGGCCGAGCCACCGGCCGAGCGGCGATTTATTGCCGCTGAGCCTGAGGCCGCGCGCGCCGATCTGCAACGCCTCGTTGAGATGGTCCAATCGGGCCAGGTGCTGCGCCAGTTTGAGGGCGCTCTCCGCATCCGTCAGATGTTTGAGCGCATAGGCGACCGCCTCCGGCACGCGCGAGAGTTCGCACAACTTGAAGGTGTAGCGCAGATGTTCGCCGGTCTTCAGGCAGAGCGCCAGGAACGGGCGCGAGTCGTCTCGCCGTTCCAGGACGTTGAGCCGGACGCGCATCAGCCTCTGGCCGACGGAACTGGCCGCCGCAGGGAGATCCTTCCAGCCGAGTCGAATGGCGGAGATCGCCACCTCCAGGCCGTCGATGCCGTAATCCTTCAGCTTGCGGTTCAATCGATTGAGATTTTTCAGGAACTCCGGGCGCGGTTTACGGTTCGGGGGCAGGCTCAACACGGCCTCCGCCGAGAGATCTCCGAGCTGGTCGAGGAACTCTCTCAGTTGGCCGTTGGAGTCGTCGACGTAACTGAATCCCTCGCGGCCCTCTTCGAGCATGGCCAGGAGGATCTTGAGGGCCGCCTCGGGCTCGCCCGCGAGCAGCAGCTCGACGGCCTCGTTCCGCACCTCGGCCAGTTCATCGGTCAAGCCGCGGACCTGCCAGGAGGTTCGGGACGAGCGCAGATATTCGAGGCTCCGCAACAGGCTGCGCACGCGCTGGCGATAGACTTGAACTCCCCCCGGCGGGCGTCGGTGCGCCATGGCGCCGCCGGGTTTCGAATCCGGCGGCAGGGCCAGCTCCGCCTCTACCCATTGGCAGAGATTCGGCACTCGCACCAGGAGCTTGGTCAGGAGCCCCGCCAATTGCTCGCGGCTCAGGTCGGCCAGCAGTTCCGCCGGGTCCGTGCGGTCGGCGGTCTCTTTCGGCGCCAGCAGATAGGTCAGCACCTCGGGCGTTTCCTTCTTCACGATTCTAGGTCCCTTGCTTGTTCTTCAGATGGCGATCGAAGAAATTGGCGCCGGCCTTAAAAGCCTCCAGCCAGTTGCGATGCAGCAGGAGATCATGAACCTCGTCCGGAAAGACGATCTGCTCGAAATGCACTTGCCGTTCGCGCAATCGCCGCGCCAGCTCGGTCGTCTGGGAGAACGAGACGTTGCGGTCGTCGTCTCCATGGATCAACAGGACGGGCGATCGCCATTTTTCCATCGCGCTGATCGGTGACGATTCGCGGGCGATCTTGACCGCGTCGCGCTCGCCGTAATCGACCCAGTTGGTGTTGGAGATTCGCAGCGACCAATCGTGCACGCCGTGCAGATCGACGCCGGCCGCGAAGAGGTCCGAATTGCGAGCCAGACCCAGCGCCGTCAGGTATCCACCGTAGCTTCCTCCCCAGGCTCCGATCTTGGCCGGATCGATATCGCTGCGCGAGCGCAGATAGTGGGCCCCGGCGAGAACGTCCTGATACTCGGCGGCTCCGCGCCCGCCGCCGGTCGTCACCGCCCGAAAGGCGCGGCCGTATCCGATCCCGAGCCGGTAGTTGACCGAGAGCACGGCATAGCCTCGGCCGGCCAGATATTGATTGAAGGCGTAGGTGTTGTGATAGTAGTAGCGATTATGCCAACCCAGGAACATCTGCCTGATCGGCCCGCCGTGCGCAAAGACGACCGCCGGCAGCTTCTCTCCGGCTTTGGCCTCCGGCGGCAGGAAGAGCTGCCCGTGAATCTCCAGGCCGTCCGGCGCTTTGTAGATGATCTGTTGGGGCACTGCCAGTTTAGCGGCCGGGAAGTCGGCCGGGCGCGTCTCGGCCGCAATCGCTCGTTCGGGACCGGTGCCCGCCGACCGGAACCGGACGGCCCCCGGTTCGCGGGCGTCGGCCTTCAGATAGACTAGATGTTTGGAGCCGGCGGTCAGGACCGGGCTCCATTCGATGGTCTCTCCGGAAGTGATCTGTGTGGGCCGTCCGTCGGCAATGGAGACGCGCCAGAGGTGGCGACGATCGATGTCGCCGCAGTTCGATGAGTAGACGATCTGGCGTCGATCCGGCGTCAGGGCCATCTGTTCATACTCGCACTCTCCGGGGGTCAGGAGCAGCGGTTTGCCGCCCTGGGCCGGGATCGAGTAGAGATGCAGCCAGCCGTCCATCTCGGAAGGGAAGACCAGGCGGCCGTCCGCGGCCCATTGCAGATTGACCTGCGCGTCGGCCGGCGGCACCGAATCATTCTCCTGATTTCCGCTCTTCCAGGCTTCGGTGGTGAGGCCGGTCTCCGCCTCGGCGACCAGAATGGACCAGGGCTCCGGCGTGGTGCGGCCGAACGGGCGCAACTGGGTGCCGGGCGTAAGTTGCCGGATAAAGGCGATCCGTTTGCTGTCGGGCGACCAGCGGGGCAGACTGTCGCGGTCGATCGAGGGCGCGAGGTACTTGAGCGAACGCTTCTCCGGATCGTAGATGCCGATGAAACTATGATCCGACCGCGCGCTGCAGAAAGCGAGCTTGCGGCCGTCGGGCGACCAGGTCGGCGAGACGATCCGGCCCCGGGCGACGAAGAACGGATGCGGTTCCGAGCCCTCGGCGATCTCGACCGTCCCCAGTTGACCGTCTTTGTTGAAGACCAGCCGATTGGAGTTCGGAGAGAGGACCGGCGAGTTACCCTCGGCCAGGCCGACGATGCGGCCCCGGTCGAAGGAGACGGCGTAGATCCCCTGGCGCACGCCGGATGGATCGTGCGTGGGATTGGGGGCTTCGCCATCCCCGTTCTCGCCGCCGCCCCGCACATAGACCAGCCACTTTCCGTCATGGGTGAATTCCAGGTCCGTGATCTCCTGCCCGGAATCTTGATCGTCCTGAGTCAACTGGCGGGCTTTGAACTCCGGCCCTTCGGCCACCCAGATGCTGCGTTTGCCTTGCTGGTAGAGGACCCAGGCGATGCGGTCGCCGGTCGGCGCCGCCGTGAGGTCCGAGGGAAACGGCGCGCTCATCACCTGTTCGAGCGTAAAACCGCTGTCCGTCCGTTGGGCCGAGCCGCCGGCGGAACTCAACGCCAGGCCTGCTCCACAGATGGCCAACGAACACAGTAGACGCGAGATCCTCATATGCATGTCCCCCCTTAGAGAAGTCTAGAGAAGTCAAAAGAAATCTGAAAGCTCTTTGATATAGACTCGGCCTGGCGGGGTCTGATTTCGACTTTTCTAGACTTTTCCAGACTTCTTTTTAGGCTTCCCCGGACTGTTCCAGACTTAACAAATGTGCTTTTAGAAAGTTGCCCGTGTGAGACGCCTGGCATTCGATGAGCGATTCGGGCGTGCCGGTGGCGATGATCTGCCCGCCCTGGTCGCCGCCTTCGGGTCCCAGGTCGATGATCCAGTCGGCGGTCTTGATGACGTCCAGGTTGTGCTCGATCACGATCAGCGAATCGCCGGCGTCCAGCAGGCGGCGGAAAGATGAGAGCAGCTTGTTGATGTCATCAAAGTGGAGGCCGGTGGTCGGTTCATCGAAGATGTAGAGCATGTGGTCGCCCGTCTTGCGAGTCAGGTAGGACGCGAGTTTGACTCGCTGGGCCTCGCCGCCGGAGAGCGTCGTCGCCGATTGTCCCAGCCGCAGGTACCCCAGCCCGACATCGTCGAGGACCTTCAATTTGCCCGCAATCCGTTGAGAGTGTGAGAAGAATCCCAACGCTTCGCGGACGGTCAGGCTCAGGACTTCGTGGATATTCTTGCCGCGATACTTGATGTCCAGGATCGAGGATTTGAAGCGGGTCCCCTTACATTCTTCGCAGACCAGTTCGACATCGGCGAGGAACTGCATTTCGACCGTGACGGTCCCGTCGCCCTCGCAGGTGTCGCAGCGGCCGCCGGGCACGTTGAATGAGAAGTGGCTGGCGTTGTAGCCGCGCGCCCGCGCTTCGCGGGTCGAGGCGAAGGCTTCGCGAATGGCATCATAGACTTTGATGTAGGTGACCGGGTTGGAGCGCGGAGTGCGGCCGATCGGAGATTGGTCGACCAGGATCACATCGTCCAGGTACTTTCCGCCGTTCAGGCTGGCGAAGGCCCCGACCGGTCCCTGCCATTCGCCGCGCTGATGTTTCAAGCCCGCGTAGATGCAGTCGTGAACGAGAGTCGATTTGCCGGAACCGGAGACTCCCGTGATGCAGACCAGCATGTTGAGCGGGATCGTGACGTCGATCCCTTTCAGGTTGTGTTCGCGAGCCCCGCACAGCGTGATCTGTTGTTTGCCCATCGGGCGATGCTCTTTGGGCCGTTTGATCTGGGTCTCGCCGCGCAGATATTTGCCGGTGAGCGAGGCCTCGTGGGTCAGGAGATTGGTGAAATCGCCCTCGTAGACCACTTCGCCGCCGAGTTCGCCCGCGCCCAGCCCGATATCGAGAATGTGATCGGCCGCCCGCATCATCTCCGACTCGTGCTCGACGACCAGCACGGTATTGCCGATGTCGCGCAGGTTCTGAAGCAGTTTGATCAATCGAGCGCTGTCGCGCGGATGCAGCCCGATACTCGGTTCATCCAGCACGTAGAGGGCGCCCACCAGCGACGAGCCGAGATGCGTCGCCAGTTGGATGCGTTGCGCCTCGCCGCCCGAGAGGGTCGACGCCAGCCGGTCGAGCGTCAGGTAATCGAGCCCGACGTCGAGCAGAAATCTGAGCCGCGACTGGATCTCGGCCAGCAACCGTTCGGCGATGGCCGCCTGCTCCTGGTTGAGCGAGAGGGACTCGAAGAAATGGGCCGCCTCCTTGATCGAGAGGCCGCAGACCTCCGGCAGCGTCTTGCTGCCGACGTAGACGTCGCGGGCCTCGGACCGTAACCGGCCGCCTTTGCATTCGGGACAGATCGTGTAGCCGCGATATTTGGAGAGAAAGACCCGAATGTGAAGCTTGTATTTCTTGGTCTCCAACCAATCGAAGAGGCCCTTGACCCCTTCGAAACCGTTGCGGCCGTTGATCACCGCGCGCTGGTGTTCGGCCGGCAACTCGGCGAAGGGCGCCGTCATCGAGATGCCTTCGCGCCGGGCGAACTTCTTGAGCTCCGTTCGCCACCATTCGAACTGCGGCTTGGTGAAGGGATCGATGGCGCCGTCGGTCAGCGACAATTCGTGGTTGGGGATGACCAGGTTCATATCGAGCCCGATGGTGTTGCCGAATCCCTGGCAGATCGGGCAGGCTCCGAACGGGTTGTTGAAACTGAAGAGGCTGGGCTCCGGCAGGAGATAGCCCAGGCCGCAGTTTTTGCACTCGAACTTCTCGGAGAAGGAGAGCTGCTGCGGGTTTTCGCCCACCGTCTGAATGACGGCCTGACCGTGGCCTTCCTGGTAACAGATCTCCAGCGAATCGACCAGCCGGTTCTGGGAATCGGGGCGATTGACGAGCCGGTCGACCAGGACGAAGGTGTTGTCGAAATTCTCGCCGGTGAAGCTGTCCGGAGTCTGCAACTCGATGATCTCGTCGCGGGCCGGAAGATAGAGCCGCGTGAAACCCCGTTGCATCAGGCTCATGAGGTGGGCCTTGACGTTGACCCCGCTCGCCGACGCCTTGGCCGCCCGCGACTTCTTCGGTTTCGGCCCGCCGTTGGTCGCCGGCTCGACCGGCGTCTCCGGCGGATCCGTGACCTCGGTTCCGGCCGCGGCCGGAAAGAGTACATAGAATCGAGTGCCCTGTGGCAGACCCGAAACGGTCTCGGCGACCGATTGCGGGGTGTCGCGTTTGACCGTGGCGCCGCACCGGCGGCAGATGGTGATCCCGACCCGGGCATAGAGCAGGCGCAGATAATCGTAGATCTCCGTCTGGGTGGCGACGGTCGAGCGCGGATTGCGAGTGGAATTCTTCTGATTGATCGCAATCGCCGGACAGATCCCGATCACTTCGTCGACGTCCGGTTTGTCCATTCGTTCCAGGAATTGTCGGGCATAGGCCGACAGCGATTCGACATAACGGCGCTGGCCTTCGGCATAGATGGTGTCGAAGGCCAGTGAAGATTTGCCAGAACCGCTCACCCCGGTGACGACCGTAAGCGAGTTGAGGGGGATCGAAAATGAGACGTTCTTTAGATTGTTGACGCGGGCGCCGCGGACAACAATTGATGCGAGATCAGACATCAACAACTCCGGTAATCCAGATGCAAATTCCATGGTGCTCGCGCGGCAAATAATTGCGATTGACGCGAATCTGAAATTCTAGCGGAGACTATGGGCTTTGACAAATGCGATCTGTTCCGGGACGGCTGCCCGGATCCGGAATAAAATGGTAAGCTGTGGAGATAATGAGAGATGGCAGCTCAATCGAGATTACGGTTCTGCTCTTCGGCGCTTGCCGCGAAGCCGCGGGCGTGAGTGAGTTGAAGCTGGAACTGGCTTCACCCTCGGATGCCGCAGGGGCCTGGGATGCGCTCAAAGAACGCTTTCCGTCGCTGGAGCGGTTCGAGCGGAGCGCCCTGGTGGCGATCAACGAAGAGCACGCGCGCAGAAATCAACCGCTGCGGGACGGGGATACCCTCGCGATCTTTCCCCCCGTCTCCGGCGGAAACCATTAATTCAGGCATTCGATCTATGCAGGAAGACATTTTTGAAATTACCCGCGAGCCGATCGATAAACAGGGATTGGAGCAACGGATCTTGACCGGCGCGGCCGGCGCGGTGGTGACCTTCGACGGCGTCGTGCGCAACCAGACCAAGGGGCGCCCGGTGGTCAGTTTGCAGTACGAAGCCTACGTGCCGATGGCGCTCAAGGAGGTGCAGCGCCTCGGAGCCGAGATCCGCGAGCGGTGGCCCGAGGTGGAACGGATCGGGATCGTTCACCGGTTCGGCGAACTGCGGATCTCCGAGTCTTCGGTGGTGATCGTGATCACCTCGCCGCACCGGCGCGTGGCTTTTGAAGCCTGCCATTTCGCCATCGACCGGCTCAAGCAGACGGTCCCGGTCTGGAAGAAAGAGGTC
>DATEFT010000905.1:0-10292 GCA_035280505.1 Blastocatellia bacterium
CAACGGCATGGATGGTTCCGGAGTTCTTGGGGCCGGAGATCGGGATCTTGATGTCGGCATGTCCGGAATCGGGGTTGATCTTGATCGACCCGCTGACCAGCCACCCGGTTTGCACCGGTTCCCCCAGCTCTCTGAGGACCGTGCTGTCCGCTTTCGCCTTGATCACGGCCTCCTGATAGACGTCCGTGGATTTGATCGATCCTATGACGAAGAGGACGATCGTCCCCGCGAAAGCGGCCAGGAGCAGGATGAAGCTCACCCCGGCCACCGGAATGAACCATCTCCAATTTCGATTGAGCCAGCCCTTTTTTTCTTGAGATTCCATTGTCACCGTAGCCCCCTGAGTACTTTAATCGCGAAAGACGCGAAAGGGCGAAAGATTGATGATTTCGCGTCTTTTGCGTCTTTCGCGGTTCGATTCCCAAATTCCTATGAAGCGTTCAAATTCCATTTGACCCTGGTGTAAGCGATCCGAAACCCATGCCTTTCGGCGTTGCGTTGCGAGCCGCTGCCCGGCAGGGCGCAGATCATGGCGAGGTCGCAGCCGAGTTCGGCGGCATATTGCATGCGGTTTTCGAGCAGGGCCAGTTGGGCACCCAGCTTGCGCCGTTCCGGGATGGTGCTCGCGCCGGCCAGGAGGCCTACTCCGTCCGAGATGCACAGCGCGCCCCCGGCGATGGGTTCTCCGGCGGACTCGGCCAGAAAAGAGAGCGCCTCCGGTCTCATCGCGCCGATCTTCAACAGGTCGAAGATCAGATCCGCGAATTCGGTCAGCTCGCTCCAGCCCCGGGCCGCGGTCCGGGCCCACAACTCCTGCTCGCCGGGTTGGATCAACCGCACTCGGATCTCTTCATTTCGTTTCGCCGTCAACTGCAGGCCGCGCCGGATCGGACGGACCATGACGTTGGTGAACTCGATCGGTCGATAGCCGCGTTCATTCAGGATCGGCAGCAGGGCGGGGTCTGACAACGGGCTGATCTCGTGAAAGACGGGCGCTCCGAATCCCCGATAGAACTCCTCGATCGTTGCCAGCTCGGCGCCGGTGACGGTCTCGAAGAGGCCCAGCCCGAAGGTCTGAGTCAGGGGGGAGGCGAGCCCGTCATACATTGCATAGGCTCCGGCCACTTCCTTCCAACAAGCGCCGCTTTCAGGCGAGACCCGGGCCCGACTCTCCACAAAGTCCGCATTGGCGCGGGCCTCGACCATCTCGAGGCGGCGGGAGAGGGCCAGGTCTGCAAAGGGAAATCGCTCTTCGCCAGGGTCGTTCATGGAAAAATTTCTCTCTTTTTTTTCAACCGCGAAAGACACGAAAGACGCGAAAGCGGGAAAACTGATGATTTAGCGTGTTTAGCGGTTTGTCAACCAACTTGGTGAGCAAAGTACTCATGGGGTTGATGGCGTGGGCGACAGTTTCAGGCCCTCGATGAAACCCCGGTCCTTGGTTCCGGCATGGCAGACCAGGCAGGACTGTTGACCGCGTTCTTCGAGGTCCGAGACCAGCGCGTAGGTCAATCCGCGGTCGGCCCAGGTGATGACCTTCAGGCCATTGATCGAGTCATAATGGAAGCGCAGATTGTTCGAGAGGATCTTCTCTTCTCCGCCGGATGGCATGGCGACGGAGTTTGAGGTGACGACGAGCGTGATCGGTCGCTGCCGCATCTTGTACGCGATGTAGGCCGCGTAGTCGTTGTTGAAGGCGACCAGTCGCGCACCCTCCAGGTGATAGAGTTTGTCCTGGCCGGAAGAGTCCTGGTAGTTGGGCAGTTTCAGGCTGAACGAGACCTTGCCGGAGAACCAGCCCGAGATCAGTTCCGGCGAATCGGAGATCACCTCCAGCGGCAGATTGCCTCGCAGCCGCCGCAGATGGGTATCGACCGCCATGAGGGCGAAGTCCGAAGGCCGCGGGAAATCGTCCGAATCCCGGCGGGTCCTCTGAAGCCAGAAGCCGGCCAGCGCGAGGACCATCACCGCCATGATCAGGCCGGCGGTGCGCCAGGGTGAAAAGTTGAGAGTCGCGGCGAAACTGGGTTGGACGATCTGCTGAATTCGTTCGCGGAGATGATGAGAGGCGACCAGCGGTTCGGCGGTCGCTTCGAGGGCCGCCTCGACCCGCCCGCGCAACTCCGGAGAAGCCTCGTAGAGCGGTTGCGAGGCCCGCACCTGCTCCAGCAGCCGCCGCTCCTGATCGAAGCACTCAGTGCAGGGCGCGCAGTCCCGGAGATGCGCCTCGAACTCGTCGCGTTCGCCAAACCGCAACTCGTCATCCAGGTAGAGGCCCATCTGGGCGCGAATTTGATTGCAGCGGTCGATCATTGCTTTCCAGGTCCTTCTCTCATCGCGATCGGGTTCCTCGCGCTAGGGGGCGGAGGTTCCGAACTTCCATTGCGTCAGCAACACTCGCAGTTGCTCGCGGGCGCGTCCCAGTCTGGACATGACCGTTCCGGCCGGACATTGCAGGATGGCGGCAATCTGTTGATAGGTGAAACCTTCGAGATCGCGCAAGACGATCACTTCCCGGTAATGGACGGGCAACCGCTCGATCGCCGCCCGCACCTGCTCTCGCTCGACCTTCTGCAGCAGCAGCGTCTGCGGATCGCTCACCGTCTGATCGAGCCATTGCCAACGGCTCTCCTCCTCCGCGTCGATCTCCACGAACTGCGGGCCGCTCTGTTCGTGTCGCAACTGGTTGAGCCAGACGTTCCGCATGATGGCAAAGAGCCAGCTCTTGAGATTGCTGTCGGGCACGAGTCGACCGAAAGCTCGCGCCGCCCGCAGGTAGGTCTCCTGTACCAGGTCTTCCGCTTCCGTCCGGTTGCGGGTCAAGACCATCGCAAAACCATAGAGCGCATCTAGATGCTCCAGAGCCGCCTGTCTGAAATCCGCAATTCTCTGGTCAAGCTTGCTCATAAACAAATTGCCGTTAGTGCTGGTGCTTCTCCGCTTGAAGAATAACACGCCAATCGATGAAATATTCCAGCTACCGGGAAATTTTCCCGGCATAAATACTTTAATTATTAAGTACTTTGAAAAGCGGGTCTCTTGAATCCGGGTTCTAAACCGCGAAAGACGCGAAATATCCGAAATCAAACACCTTTCGCGTCCGCCGCGTGTTTCGCGGTTGATCTACCTCACCGCCACCTCATCGATCCGGAAGTAGGTCACGATCGATGAATCGGTGGTGGACCGGAATTGAACTCTCACCGTCTGTCCCGCGAACGCCGCCAGGCTGTAGGGGCCCTGCCGCGTGTACCTGCCCGGTACCGAGCCGTTCAGATTACTGAAGGTCGCCAGCGTCGAGAGCAGCCTTCCCGCGCGATCGCGGACCTCGACCACCAGTTGATCGTTCGCCGCCGTCGAATCGCCGGAATCGATATTCAACCAGAAGGCCAGACTGAGTGACGAATCGCGGGGCAGCGCCGTCTGTTGATAGACCGATCCGTGGGAGGCGTTGGCTCCGCCCAGCAACAGATAGCTCGATCCCTGGAACGGATAGACCCCGCGCGAACGCATGGTGGCGCCGGACAGGATCCAGGCGCCGGCCGGGCCCTCGAATCCGCCGCTCAGGAGCTGGTTCACGGTCAGGGTTACGGGAACCTGGACCGGCGGAACGGCGGAGACCGTCGAACGAATGGTGATCGTTCCAGTGTGGAACCCTACCGGCAGCCCCTCGATTCCGGGCGCGACCAGGAGGGTCGCGGGCGCGGTGCCGCTGGCCGGACTGAGGGAGAGCCACGCCGCGTCGGCGCTCGCGGTCCAACCCCGAAGGCTGTTCACGCTGTTGACGATGCTGATCGGTTGGGGGGCGGGATTGTTGCCGCCGAACGACGCCGAGAAGTTGAGGGCCGACGGGCTGACCTCAAAGGCTCTGGGGACGATGGTCAGCTTCACGGGCAGACTGACGGGCGAATTGAGCGCATGGTCCGAGCGGATCGAGATCGTCCCTTCATGGATTCCGGCGGGCAGGAGGGCGATGTTGGCGGAGACCGCCGGAGTCGAAGGCGCGGCGCCGCCGCCCGGGGTGACGGTGAGCCAGGGGGCATCCGCGGTCGCCGTCCAGTTCAGCGTGTCGATGCCGGTATTGTTGATGTTGATCGTCTGGTCGGCCGGATTGGGGCCGCCCAGGACCGCCGTGAAGCTCAGGCTCAACGGCTTGACCTCGATGATCGGCGCGGTCGGCGGGGTCGGATTTCCGTTGTAGACGACCAGCGCGAAGTCCTGGTCGGTCGGGTCGTTGTTCTCCGGAACCGCGTCGCCGGCGATGTTGGTGGCCCGGACCGTGATCAGGAAATCTCCCGAGACTCCGGCCGGCAGAAAGACCGATTCGACGTTGTTCCGGCCGTCCGCGGCGCCGCCGGTCATCGAGCTCGCTCCCGAGAAGACATTGCCCAGGTAGGTCCGGCCGCCGATCGTCACTTCGAGATCGAGGTTGTTGACCCAGGGCGCGGCAAACGACGCGCCGGGAGCATCGGTCCAGGCCAGCGTGACGCGGAACGGCTCGCTCGAGGCCGCGATGGAACCGGTCATCTGATAGATCTCTCCGCTGGCGCCGAAGACCCGGGACTGATCGACCAGGGCTCGCGGATGGCCGTCGAAGACCCGCCCGAGGTTCATCAATCCCAGACCCTGGCTGTTCGACGGCAGGGTATCGTTGGCGCCTTCACCGGTCAGATAGGACGCGGAGTTCATGAGCAGGGCCTTGAGCAGGGCCGGAGACGGCGCGGCCGGCCCGCGATTGAGAAAGTCCTGATAGACCAGCGCGGCCCCGCCCGCCACGGCCGGCGTCGAATGCGAGGTCCCGCTCGACCAGCCGTAGAGAGTCTGGCCCGGCGGATAGTCCCGGTTGCAGATTCCGCAGTCGTTGAAATTGGATTGCGGAATCCCCGCCAGAATGCGAGTGCCCGGCGCGACCAGGTCCGGTTTGACGCGGCCGTCGCCGCCGAAGGGATTGACCGGCCCCCGGCTCGAGAACTCGGCGATGTCGTTCGTGCTGTCGGCCGCGGCATTGGTGCCGCACTGTTCGGCCTCGGTTTGGCGGACGCTCTCGCTGGCCCCCACGGTGATCACGTTCTTCGCCGTGCCCGGCGCGCTGACCGATCCGTTGATCGGCCCGCTATTGCCGGCGGCGAAGACGATCGTCAGTTCTTGATCTCCGGGAGTCTCCGGCTGCGCATCGCGAACGAGGCTGTCGTACTCCTGTGCGACGGTGGTGTAGTAGGGGGCATTGGATCCCCAGGAATTGGACGAGATGCGGGCGCGGCGGTCATACGCCGACTCTTCCCAGACCGTCGGGTTGGTCGGCAGAAAGCTGCCGGGGCAGGGAAAGATGGCCGTCGCGCCGATACGCGCCCAGGGCACGATCCCCAGGCCGTAGTTGAAGCCGCGGGCGTCCTCGTAACCCGGCCCGGTGCCGTCATTGAACCCGCCGATAATGTGGGCATTGAGAAAACCGTGATTGCCGCGCGGACCGTCGAGGTTGGCGATGTTGTTTTCAAAGGCGATGCGCGAATCCGGCAGGTCGGGATGACCGCTCAACGAAGATCCGTCGTCCACGACGTTGATCGCAAACGATCCGAATTGAGAGCCGTTGAAACCCTTGCTCGCCAACCAGTCCAGGTAACCGGGACCGCTCGGCGCGTTGCCCGACAGGTTGCCGGCGACGATCTGGCCCTGGGCCTCGTCCAGGAGCTTCATCTCGGAATCTTCCTCGATCGCGACGACCTCGTCCAGACGGGCCAACTCGGCGAGTTGCGAAACCGGGACCTGGATTCGCAGGTTGCGATACTTCAGCACCCGGCGCTCTCCGAAGGACCGGCGTGCGGAGAGCCTCAACTCTTCGGCCCGGCGCTCGCCTTCGGCGCTATCGATCAACTGCACCGTCACCCTGACCGGTTGCGAGCCATCGCCCTGCCGCGCGGTCTGGAGCCCCGGCGCCAGTTTGTAGGCTGCTTCGTAATCTCCCAGCCACTCCACGAACGGGCGGCCGTTCTTCAGCTTCACCAATTCGCCGGCGGCGCGTTCGTCGGCGCTCACCAGATAAGCGTTGTTGGGGACGTAACTGATCACCCGGACTCCGGTCTCTTCGAGTATCGTGAGCCAGCCTTCCCGAATGGGCCCGACGAATTGAACCAGATACAACCCCGGGCCGGGCGCCCCAGCCGGCGAGGCCGTCAGCCGCGGCTGCCGCAGGTCGGCGGGCAACTCCTGAAGGAGAGGCTGGGCGCGGCCGGTATCGATCAGATAGCCGTTCAAGATGATCAGGTTCTGATCGTCTCGCGGAGGCATCGGCAGCGCCAGAATCGCGGACCGCCCGCCGGCCGCGTCTTCGTCGATCACGACCAGCTTGTAGCTGCCGTAATCGACCTCCTGGCGAATGGCCCCGGCCTGCGCGAGCCGCCGGTAGACCTCGCGGTCTCTCTCTTGAATCAGCAGCTTATGCCGTTGCGTCGGGTTGAGGTAGGTTTGGGGAAGCCGATTGGCGATGATCGGGTCCTGTGAATTGGGCGCGCCGGCGTTCGGCGTCCGTGAGCCGCTCTGCATGAAGGCGCCCGCCGTCACCCATAGGAGGCCCGAGGCTATCAACGAAAACCAGATCGTCAGACGTCTCATCTCTGATCTCCCGTGGAAAGTCGAGGACCTTGATCATCCAGCGGATTTGGGGCCGGATGCGCGAGCCCGTCGATAATCTTGATCACGAAGGCGTCGTTGTTGCCGGGGGCTCGCGGCTCTTTCTGGAAAGCGTCCGGCGTGGTCGGAAAATCGCTCGAGTAACCGGTGACAATCACATAGGTGTTGCCGCGGGCATCGAGAGTCAGCTCGGAGTTGAGTTCCAGGGAGTTACCGCCCAGGTAGGTCGAATAGATCAGACCTGACCCGTCGGCCTTCAACTTGGAGAGGAAGATGTCGATCGGATACGGATCGTCGGGCATCGGCTGTACGGCATCGACGGTCGGGAAGTCGGTCGAGGTGGTCTGGCCCGTGACCGAGACCCGGCCCTGCGAGTCCACGGCGATGCCGGTCGCCATGTCTCCCCGGTTCCCGCCCAGGTAGGTCGAATAGACGAGCGCCGAGCCGGTTTGGTTGAGCTTGGTCACGAAGGCATTGGCATAACCTTTCAACGTCGATTGCCAGGGCGTCCGCAGTGGGAGATCGCTCGAACCGGTCGAGCCGGTGACATACGCGTTACCCGCCGCATCCACGGCGATGGCCTTGCCTTCGTCGCCGCCGGTGCCTCCGAAATAGGTCGAATAGGTTAAGGCGACGCCGTCGGCCGCCAGCTTCGTGACGAAGACATCCGGCGGCACGAAAAAGGGAGGCGGATTCGATTCGCTGATGGCGGATTGCAGCGGACCGGCCGTGGGAAAATTGCGCGAGACGGTCATTCCCGTCAGGTAGACGTTGCCGAGACGATCGACGACCAGGTCGTTGCCCTGGTCATCGCCGCTGCCACCGAGATAGGTCGAGTAGATCAGGGCCGAGCCGGCGGCGTTCACCCTGGCCACAAAGGCATCGGCGGCCCCGCCCGAAGCCGGTTGGAGAGCGTTCCGGGTCGGGAAGTCGTTAGAGCGGGTGATTCCGGTCAGGTACGCCTCTCCGAGGTTATTGACCGCCAGTCCGAAGGCCTGATCCGGACCTCGGCCGCCGAGATAGGTGGAGTAGATCAAGGTCGAGCCGTCCGCGTTCAGCTTGGCGAGGAAGGCCTCCTGGTTGGTGCCGGCCGGAGCCGGTTGGAGCGGATTCCGGGTCGGAAAATCGCTCGAGTAGGTGCTGCCGGTAACATAGGCATTCCCGGATCCATCCACCGCGATGTCGAGCCCTTGGTCGTAGCTGCTGCCGCCCAGGTAGGTCGAATAGATCAGGGCCGACCCTTCCCGGTTGAGTTTGGCCACGAAGAGATCGGGGCTGAAGGCGCCTCCCGGAGCCGGTTGCAGCGGATTGACGGTGGGAAAATCCGCCGAGAAGGTCGAACCGGTCAAATATGCATTTCCGGAGGCATCGACGGCGATATTCTCGCCGAAATCGGAATCGAACCCTCCGAGGACGGTGGAGTAGGCCATGACCGGATCGATGACCAGCGGCTGTGTGCGATCGTACGGCGCCAGCTCGAATCCGACCTGCCGGCTGCCGGTTACTACATAGCGGCAACCGATCTCCCGCCGCTGCCCCTTGATCTGTTGATAGGTCACGGGCCGGCGCTGCCGCACCTCCCGCGCGGCGGTCTGCAGGACCAGATCGCCCTGCCGGTCCACCTCGATCCGCTCGACTCCTTGAAACCAGAGCTTGATCGCCTCGGGGGCGGCGCCCGGCGCGACGACGAAATCGTACTCCAGCTCTTGCCGGCGGCCGTAATAGACCAGGTCGATTCCGGGATAGAGACTCCGGTACCGAACCCTGGCATAACTCTTCACATTCCGGCGCCAGCGGCCGGGATCGTTACCGATGAAGTAGTGGCTCCGGTTCGGCAGTACCTCCAGACCTTCGATCCGAGGCGCCGGATTGGCGCCGTTGAACTTCATCCGGACGATCGATTGCGACCCGGGCCGGCCCGGGGTCTTCTCCGGGCGGAGGGCCAGGGTAGCTTCGGCCGGAGTCAGGAAGAGGTTATAACCTCGGCCGCGGGAGACGAATTTGACCTCCGGGCTCACCTGGCCGTCATTCGCTTCGAACCTCAGGGGGAGCTTGCCGTAGGCCTCACTGACCCGGGCCTTGGTCGATCGATCGGCCGCCGCCAATCCGGTCCGGCTGTTATTCTCGAACAGGGAATACGTGTTGACCGGTCGTCCCGACCGGCGTCCGGCATCGGTCCATCCCGGGATACTGAAGATTGCTGTTATTATTAAAATGAGGAAGAGTATCCACCGCACCATCTCGCCTGAGTCGGGCATGAAGGCTCCTTTCAACTTGTGACTAAATACTTGGGAAGGCAAATTTCTTGAAGTTTTGATTCGGAACCGCGAAAGACGCGAAGGACGCGAAAGCGCGAAAAACTGATGATTTAGCGTGTTTCGCGGTTTGAGTCTCAAATTCCCAAGAACTTACTTTCCGGAGTACTAAAATTGGAGGGTCTGATCTTCGCCAACCCAACCTGCGTAATTGAGGCTCAAATCGGACTTGCCACGACCGCTGTCCATGGAATCCATGAATGTAAGACGCGGATTAGTCAAAAATATTGCGGCTTAATGTGATTTAATGCGTGATCTCCGGCTGAAGAATGGATCGACCGGGAACGCGAAGCAAGCGAAAGCCGCATAATTCGATGCTATTAACTGTAATATTACTGTTAGACGATTGACCATGTAGATGAATCATGGTTAGTACTAACCGCTGGAAACCCGCCCAGGGACTGAAGATCAGGACACATCTAAATCGAAACCGGTAAGTAAGGCCAGGATTGGGTAGGGTAATCGCGTATTACCACAGATCATCATGGATCGAGTCAGTCCGTGAAGGGATTTGTGTCAATCTGTCTCACCTGCAACTCAACTGCTATATGATCAATTAGGCTTAGGAGGCAAAATGATCAACTTTGAGGTACATAGCTGCTGTCACTCCCTGTCGACAGTCTTTCAGGGGGGACTCTGCGAGAAGCTGACCAGCAGGCCAGCCCGTACTTACCTGGGAGATCAAGTCATCTATCACATGGGCGACGAGGCCCACAGTATCTATTTTCTGCGCCAGGGTCTGGTCAAGATTAACGCGCTGTCGAAGACGGGAAAGGAGTTGATCCTGGCGTTGCACAAGTCCGGGGAGATCTTCGGCGAGTTCTGTTTTTGCGATGATCGCCGGAACGAGATGGCGGTGGCGATGGAAGAGAGTGAGATCGTGGAGATCAAGTTCGAAGAGATCCTGGTCCACATCCAGAATAACCGAGACGCTCTGCTCACCTTTCTGGTCTCGGTCACCAAGCGGCTCTCGAGATCGTACCAGCTCCTCTGTGAACATTCGTTCGATACGTTATCCGAGCGGCTGTCCAAGGTCCTGTTACGGTTGGGAGACGAGGTCGGCCAGCAGACCTCCCGGGGAGTGGAGCTGGAGCACCACATCACGCAGGAGGAGCTGGCGCAGATGGTCTCGGCCCGGCGCGAGGTCGTCAGCTCGGAATTGTGCCGGATGCGTGAGCGCGGTTACATCACCTACGATCGTGGGGGCAAGTTCACGATCGACCGGGTCGCGCTGACCGCCTATCTCGAGGGCGGCACGGACCGGGTCGATGAGGTCGTCAGGCGCCGGGAGCGGATGTCGGCGCCCCGGCCGGACAGCCTGGGTCAGTCGGGTTCCTGGGCCAATCACGTTGA